>DAHWUD010000009.1 GCA_027331445.1 Candidatus Amesbacteria bacterium | reverse complement strand
CACATTACTCACTCAACTACATGAGCCCAACCCAATACCTAAACCAGCTCCATTCCGAAAAGTAGGCATCCTATACAAGCCGTTGAGTCCGCCACCCAAATGGGTTAAAATAGGGGGGTCATGGCCATATCAACGACTATTACCGGCACGGCCGTTCATGTAGGGGACCTGGTCCGGATTCACCAGAAGGTCATGGAGGGCGACAAAGAGCGCATCCAGATTTTTGAAGGCCTGGTCATTGGCATCCGGGGCAGGGGAGAAAGCCAGACCTTTACAGTCCGCAAAATTGCCGTCGGCGGTATTGGTGTCGAGAAAATCTTTCCCGTGGTCACTCCCTGGATTGCCAAAATCGAAGTCAAAAAGCATGGCACAGTTCGTCGGGCCAAATTGACTTTCGTCCGGGCTAAATCCCAACGCCAAGTCGCTACCATTACCCAGAACCAATAGGCATGAAACGCCTACTCGCGCTTGGCGTCATCCTTATTCTTGCTGGACTCCTCCGTTTCTACAACCTCTCAACTCTCCCCAACGGCCTGCATTGGGACGAACAGGACACCGGTTACCAGGCCTTCTCCCTGATCAAAACCGGCCGGGATTACTTCGGCAATCCGCTGCCGTTTATTTTTCACTCCTTTGCCGACTACCGCACCCCTGTGTTCATCTACTCAGCCGTGCCCTTCGTGGCCGCTTTCGGTCTCACCCCGCTTGCCGTCCGCCTGCCTTCAGCCATCTATGGCCTCCTCTCTGTCCTCCTCATTTATTACCTGGCCAATTTACTGTTTGAGCATCTGCCGTTAAAAATTAGAAATTTAAACTTAAATGTCGGTCATTTGGCCGCTTTTGCACTGGCCGTTTCCATCTGGCAGGTGCTCTACGCCCGCCAATCCGTCGAATGCAACGCCATGCTGACTTTTATGCTTCTGGGCCTGGTGGCTTTCTACAAAAGCCTGGCCGATTCCCGCTGGCTCTGGGTTTCCGGTCTGTCCTTCGGCCTGGCCGTGGCCTCATACAGCCCGGCCAAATTTTTTGTTCCCCTTTTAGTCGTATTTCTGATAATGCTCTATATGAAGAGGCTGTTTTCACTGCCCCGCCGACACTTGCTGCTGTTTGTCATTTGTTTTGCCCTGCTTACCGCTCCCATCGAGTGGGATGGTTTTTTCGGCCTTTCGGGTACGCGCTTTCATGACCTTTCCATTCTCACCGACCCCACTTTGGCCTCAGCCGTAAATTACCAGCGCCAATATTCCAATGCTGCCAAGGGCCATACCGGCATCGGCCAGACGCCCAATTTCTTGGACCGCCTGACCTACAACAAACCCCAGCTTATTTTGTCCACTTTCTTTCAGAATTATCTGGATGTTTATTCAACTCAATATCTCTTTACCAAAGGCGATCAAAATCTGCGCCAGTCTCCCGACCGCGACGCCATCGGCCAGTTTTTTGAATCGGATGTTCTTCCCTTTGTTCTGGGCCTTTTTGCTCTGACCCTGATAAAGTTTGTTCCCCGTAAAAGCGCGTATCTATTAGCCTTTTGGTTTTTAGTCGGACCGATCCCCTCCGCCCTCACCCGCGGCGGCGGCGCTCACGCCGCCCGGACTTTTCTGCTGCTCCCGGCTTTCATTTTTACCATTTCCATCGGCATTTACTATCTTTTTTCCAAAAGCCGGGTGCTCTTTAGTCTTTATCTTGTGCTCCTAGCCTTTTCCCTCCTCAATACCTACAACTATTTCTTCGGCATCTATCGTTTTGAAAGTGCCCCACCCTTCCAATGGGGCTTCGATCAGGCGGTCAAATTAGCCATTACCAATTCTCCCCGCTATTCCCATGTCGTGGTTGATCTGGATACCGATTCCGCCATTATGGCTTACCTGTTTACTACCCGCATGTCTCCGGCCGCCTTTCAGGCCCTGGAACCATTACCTACCGTCCGTCTCACCTCCGACCTTTCCGGAGTTGAGTTTGGCAATATCCTCTTGCTGCCCCCCGGCTCCCGCACCTGGACCGACATCATCAAGCAGCCCGGCTTCCCCAAAAACACCCTCATCATCTCCGACGCCCGTCAGCCCCTCATCGATACCCAGGTTCCCCACCTGCAAACTGTACTCTATCCCGATTCCACCCCGTTCCTCTATCTCTTCACTCCCCGCTAGTTAATACCCGGCGTTGTCCGCTTCCGTTTTTGTCTTATGAATGGTCCCCTTGGGGTGATGCGGCGGCGAATACATGGTGATAATTTTCAAATCCGCCGTACCGGTATTCACAAAGTTATGCTGCGTGCCTTCATTCACCAGCACCACGTCCCCCGCTTCGTATGCCGCCTCTTCCCCGTTCAAAATTACCTTGCCGGATCCGGATAGCAGATACAACACTTGATCCGTGTCCGGATGCACTTCCATCCCTATTTCTCCCCCCGGCGGAATACTCATAATCACTACCTGCGTATGCTTCCCCGTTTCCAGAACCTGCCTGAAAAAACTGTTTTTTTCTGCTTGTCCCTTTACATCCTTCACCAACCCGACCATGGCTTAATATTATTGTACGATGCCGTTGCTGTCAACAATCACTCCGTAATCGTCTCTTAGATTAATGTCCGTATTTCCTTTGTCATCCGCCGGCGTCATCTCTATAAAATACAGCGTCTGACCGGTTTTAACGGTGTAAACCTGTTTTTGGTCATCAGATTCCGTGGGGGTCAGCGTCACGATTTCCGCCCCGTCGCTGGCCGGCTGACTGTCTATCTGCCATCCGGTCAATGCCGCCTGGGCCGCGTCACTCAGCTGTCCGGGATAGATCTGCCGGGCGAATTTCGCAGTCGGCGATTCGGCCAGCTTCATACCTTTAGTCAAAAACGGAGGCGGCCCTCCCGCCGGCCTGGACGAGGTCTGCACCCCCATCACCCGCCGTTCCCCCGGAATTTTCCACACGATAAACCCCATTTCCGCTATTGCTGCCGCAGCCAAAACGCCGATGACCACATTTTTAATCACAACACAACCTTTTACCACATAAATTTGCCGCTTGCAATTACCAGATTAGTTGTGCAACAATCGTCCTATGAAAGCCAACCATCGCCGTCGAGTACAAGTCGACTTTTGGCATCAGCCCGTTGATGCGCCCGTGATTATCATCACTGCCCTGGTCGCTTTCCTGTCCGTCTGGATGTTTCTTTATCGATTTTACCCTAGTAATGCTTTTGCCGAAGACAACCAGGTTCCCGCTGCCGATGACCGCCAGCCGCTTTCCACCCCTGCCGCCCTCCGTCCTGAGAGAGAAGGGGAGACGGGAACCCCGCCGGAAGTCGGAGGAGAAGTAGTCGGAAGAGAAAGGGAATTGGAAATTGAATCCGGCTTGCATATTGGCACCGACTCCGCCCGCAACTTGCAGCTGATACAGCAGAATACCACCCAAACGCAAACCCACTTCCCCTTGTCAGTTAATGCCACCACCGGCGCCTTAACCGTCACCACTCCTTCGGGGGTCAAAACTGTCACCATCCTTCCCGACGCAGCCGTCCAAAATCTGATCCAAAATCATGTCGTTACCCGGGTAGATTCTTCGCCCACCTCTCCTTCGGCCCAGCTAGTCATTCTTACCCAGCTTGGCAACACCTTGGCTTATCAGGTGAGAGGCTCCGTTACCAAGCATTTCCTCGGCTTTGTTCCCGTTGCCATTTCCCAAACCGTTTATGTTTCTCCCCAAACCGGAACCATCATCCGCATCGAACAGCCGTTCTTCTCCCAGGTTCTAAGTCTCCTCTCCTTTTAGCTTCAATTTCACTCTTGCATTCCCTCGGTAAAGTGTGCAATTATAATTACATGGCTCACAAAACTGCCCGCAGGCAAAGCGACATCTGGCACCAGAGCGTGGATGCCACCATGGTTATTGTGGTGGCTATCAGCTTCTTCCTCGGTCTGTGGCTGGTCGCTCACACCTTCTTCCGCTAGATTATAATTAGGTGGTGAAAAAACTACTCCCCGATATCGCGGTGATCTTTTTGTCTGTGATTTTGGGCGGGTCGTTCACATTGATTTATTTTGGCTGGCGGACTACCGCCCCGCCGCCCTCCCGTCAGGCAACCTCCCTTCCCCAGCCGCTGCCGGCATTTTCCTGGGCCGCCGCTCCTTCCCAAACTTTGACCGGTCAGGTGCTAGCCGTCTCAGGCGACTTTACCTGGCAATCCCGGACCGCGACCGCCCCGGCGGCATTTCTTACCCCGCCGGTTCTGCAGCAGGGCGACAGCCTGTTTGCCGGAGCCAGCGGATCGGCCCTTATCAGCTTTCCTCCAGCGGCCGGTCTGGCCGTCTACCCTAAAACCCGGCTCAACATTATCCAGACCTTGCCTTCGGACCTGGTTTTTGAGCAGCTGGGCGGACGGGTCGATTACTCCGCTTCCTCCTCGTCCCCGCTGTCCGTTCGTGCCGCCCACCTGCTGGTCCGGCTGACTGCCGGTTCCTTATCAGTTGCTTTTAACACTCCATCAAACAGGATCACCGTCACCGTCTCCACCGGGTCGGCCACCCTGGCCTTCAATGACTTAAACTTACAGACTCAGGTGGCCACTCTTTCCGCCCGCCGTTCCTATCTCTACAATGACGCCACCCGCCGGGGCTATTCATTTTAAATATTGCCCGATTGGCGCCAGCACCTGGTCATCTTCATATCCCAGTGCCCACAATGCCAGCCCGCGCAGTTTCAGTTTCTGTACAAATTGCGTTTTATCCGAAGTCGACCGGGCATCCGGATAAAACATTTGTTCCCAATCTCCCTGCGGCGTTCGATATGTCGCATAGCTTTCCCCGATCCGGTCATCATAAACCGCCAGGCAGCCGTCGCACACCGCCAGCGTTTGCTGCACCCGGGAACTGCTAATTACCTGCCCAGATCCCGGTATAACCGCCGAGCTGGAAGCCGGTGTTAGCGTTTCCCATTCATATCCGTAAAGCGGGATGCCCAAAACCAGCTTGTCCGCCGCCAGTTTAACAAGCGTTTGTTTAACCGCCGTTGTCACGTCATATTCAAACCGCTGCCCGCCCCCGGATATGGGAGACACCGGCCCCGTAACTAAAGACCCGGCAAAATGATAGTCATAAGCCATCAATACCAGCTGGTTGGCGATTTTTCCCACTTCCGCTACGTCAATTAATTTCTTGTCCACGGCATCATTGGTCGTAATCTCCACGGTCAGTGAATTAATGCCGTTTTGGATGAGCCCGTCCTTGACTGTTTTTACAAACTGCGTGAATTGGGCTCTGGCCGAATCCGAAGCCGTACCGGTATTTTCAATGTCCAGGTTCAGATCTGTAAAGCCGTATTCCTGCATCAGCGGTATCACCGCCGTCAGCAAATTGGCCGCATGTCCGACCGGGTCGCTGACCAGCTGGGAAATAGTGTCGGGATCTCCGGAAAAAACCAGAAGCGACAGCGCAATTTTGTCAGCCCTGGCCGCCTGCAGCAATTGATCCGCCCGGCCTGAAGTTAAGGCGTACCACCCCGGCTCCGCTTCCCCCGGATTACTGAACTTTTGGATCTGCCCTTGCCCGTCCACCGCCAACCCGAAATAAGTGAGAGTTGTAATTTTTCCGGCATAATCACTCTGGGCTTTGGCTAACAGCCAGTACGGCAAAAACCCGATGACCTCCCGCCCCTGCCCGTTTTGACCGGACTGTACGGCCGGAATCGGGCTCAGCATTATCCGCGGCAGTTTATCCCGGTAATTAACCACGACCATCGCCAGCATTCCTCCCAACCCCAATCCCACCACCGCCAAAACAACTTTCCTGACGATATCTCTTTTCCGCATCACCCCCGAATTTTATCATTTCAGCTCCCGGGGTATTTCGATATTTTCATTTACACAGTAAAAAAGAATATTTCGCTGCAATTCATATTTCTTTTCCGGATCTGTCTCCCCCCGGTATAGGGCGGTCATAAAGTTTACTGTTTCATTATGGGGTTGGGTCCCGCCGAATTCATACCTGATATCGGCGCCATATTCAGATTTGAAAAATTTTATCACTTGGCTTTGAC
Source organism: Candidatus Amesbacteria bacterium (assembly GCA_027331445.1). Lineage (GTDB taxonomy): Bacteria > Patescibacteriota > Microgenomatia > CAZETR01 > Amesbacteraceae > DAHWUD01. The sequence continues at coordinate 32,251 of DAHWUD010000009.1, read as the reverse complement.
TAAGAGCCTGCTCGCTGTCCCTTTCTTCACGGGACGATCTGGAATGGTTGATCTGCGAAGCAGTTTTCGCCGGCAAAACTGATTTCACCGGCTGCCAGATTCTGCCATGCACCTCTTTCTTGTGTCTGACCACATTGGCGATCACTAACGCGCTGATCCCGGCAATCCCCAACATCACTTCTCCGGTCGCCACCCCGACGCCGGTCAAAATCACCCGGTTTGCTTGTTCTGTCTTCTGGGCTTCGGTCAGCGGGGCTTTAACCGTATTGTCCAGTACGTTTGGCACCTCGTTTGTCCCCGTTACCTTCTCCACTGCCGACTTGAAAGCCGCCAGAGTTTCCCTGTCGCCGTATGAATTCACCACCTGGCTGCCGTCGCTGGATAAGCCCACTGGGTAAGTGCCTGTCAGATTTCCGTTCAGGTTATAAGAATTACGCCAATTGTTTTTTTGGGCTTCAGTTCCGGGCAATTCTGTGCCTAAATCATTCGCGCTTATAAACTTGTCGGGCGGGCACACCACTTCTGCAGCCGCTATCCCCGGTCCGAGGCCCATACTCTCCCCAGCGTTAATATGAAATTCACACACCCGGGGTAAGGGGGTGGCTATCACTGCCTGTCCGTGCGTAGCCGTGTCAATTCCCCGCTTCAGCTGACTTGGAAAATACCTGAGCTGTTCCGTAGACGATATATTATAGGATATAAGAACTCGCTTTTCAAGCCTAATTCAGCATCAACTTTCGGTTCCCCCGGGCCTGCAGCGACCACAGCATCCGGTACAGCCCGTTTTTGGCGATCAGTTGTTGGTGATTTCCTTCCTCCACTACCACTCCGTCGTCCAGCACAAATATCCGGTCCACGTTCCTGATGGTGGAAAACCGGTGCGCGATAATGATCATCGTCCGCTCTTTGGCTGCCTCGTCTAGGGACGCCTGAATCTTTCCTTCCGACTCCGAATCCAGGTTTGAAGTGGCCTCGTCAAATATTAGCACCCGGGGATCGGACAATAGCGCCCTGGCTATCGCCAGCCGCTGCTTTTGCCCTCCGGACAGCTTAATTCCCCGTTCTCCCACCTGCGTTTCCCACTTCAAAGGCAGCCCTTCAATAAATTCCAGAATGTTTGCCCTTCTGGCTGCCTCCTCAATTTCTCGGTCAGCGGCAAATTCCTTGCCGTAAGCTAGGTTGAATTTCACCGTGTTGTTAAACATAATCGGCTCCTGGGGCACCACGCCGATGGCTTTTCTCAGCTCGGACTTCTTCATATCTTTGATATTCACCCCGTCCAGTTTAATGATTCCCCTCGCCGGGTCGTAAAACCGCAGCAGCAGTTTGACCAGGGTGGTTTTTCCGGCCCCTGACTTGCCCACAAACGCCACCCGCTCGCCGCCCGCTATCGTCAGGTTGATGCCCGCCAGTGTCTCATCCCGCCCGGCTGGGTAGGTAAAGCCCACTTCCCGGAATTCGATTTTTCCGGCCGCCTGTTCCGCCTTGGCTTTGACGGCGGGATCCTTGACCATTACGTCATTGTCCAGAATCTCAAAGTATTTCTGCAGGTCGATCATGTTCTTCACTACGCTGCGCACCCGGAAAAACAAATTGAAAAACTGGTAGTAAAGCGAGGTTAAAAACCCGGTCACCATGACCAAATCCCCGATACTGTATCCGTGTCCCAGCCGCCTGATCACTACCCACAAGATCAAAAGCATCCCCACCCCAGACGTCGTTCCGATGGAAATGTCCATCACCCGGAATGAATTGGAAAACCGCCACAAATCCCTCGTCCACACGCTGAACTTTTGCCCCAGCCTGTCCTGTTCTTTTTCTTCCCCGGCAAAAAACTTCACCGTCTCGTAATTGATCATGCTGTCGGTGATCACTCCCGACACCTCGTCTTCCGCCGCGTTAAAGTCCGTCCTGGTCTGCAGGTTGATTTTGATCAGCCACCAGATGAGGCCCATGTTTATGGCAAACAGCGCCATCAGCATCAGCGCCATTTCTGCCGAGGTGACCGCCAGAAAATACAGGGTTACCAAAAGCATGATCAGCACCCGGAACAGTTCCTGGTGCAGATCGGAAAACAAATTAAATACCGCCGCGTCCCCCCGCTTAAACGCCGAGATCAGCGATCCGGTATTTTTTTCCACATGGTAGGCAAAGTCCAGTTCCAGAATTTTCTTAAATATGGTCTCCCTGATTTCCCGGGCAAACGGAATCAGCACCCTATCTCCCAGGTAGTTGGCCAGGGATGAAATCCATTCGCCCACCAGGGTTGACGCTCCGAATAGTCCGAAATAAAAGATTATCTGTCCCCAATTATTATTCTGCGCCGCGTCGAGAATCAGTTTCAGCCAATACGGCCGTACGGTTTCCACCACTACGGACACCGCGGCCACGGCCAAGAATCCGGCCATTTGCCACTTAAATTTAGCCAAAAAGGCATAGTACCGCCACAAGTATTTCATGGTCTCCCAATTTTACGCCTATTTCCGCCCCTTTTGTTCACCTGAAAATTCACCTTTGGTGACCCCGGAGGGAATCTTATCGAACTCAATCTATCACTTATTATTGAGGAGATAAAGTCGTGGGTTAAAGCTATGGGTCAAGTTGGAAACCTTCGGTATAGCTAAGTTATTTTAAGCGATAGCCCTCAAGGATAGATTTATTTAATATCTCTTCCTCGGACTCCATCTCGTCACCACCCACAATGAGCACCTTTTTCCCTCCAAGCTTCTTACCCAATACTTCTTGAGCATGGCTTCTTCGTCGAGGTATTTTGTCATGCATAGCCCTGGCTCTATCGAACTCTTCGGGAAAAGCTTTGGCCAATGCTGCCATGTAGATGCTATGAACATTTAATGCCGTGTCCATGGCGTATTTGAATCTCTCGTAAACTTCTTCGCTATCCTTTTCTGCATCAATGCAAGCATAAATCCTGTAAGGAACTTCCCCACGCAAGATTTCCTCATGCAATCTCCAATATTGCTCGTATAGTCTTGGCAAAAAGTTCATATTTGTTACTGGGCCTAGATTCTTTTTTCTTTCCATCGCCACCTCTGGACGAGCCATCAACATAATAACTCCCCCTATCTGTACCGGAGTATTTTCCAGCCCATACATAAATAGACTCTCGTCGGTCATTATTCCCGGGTTAACATCTCCTTGGCTAAACAGTGTCCTCCTAAATACTCGTCTGTCGATTTGTCCCCTGTCTGAAACCATCATTCTCAATCCCGAGTTAACATTCTTCAAAGCTTCTATGTAACCTAAAAATGTAGCTGTCCCTCCCAGTAATGAATATTGAAATGGGTCTGTATATCTCAAACCACCAAATTCCTGTTTTATCGTTCTGGCCCCCTCATCTATAAGCGAAACTTTATTTCTCTCGTTTCTTGACCATAACTCTTTCAAGTAACGCTCTATAACAGTCGATTTGCCTGCACCTGGCATTCCTAGTACTTCAACTGCATAGGGCACTCTCAAGTTAGGTATCAGTTCTGGACGCATCAATAAACTGCCAACTTTAGATACCTCTGAGGGGGTGATTGTCTCGCCTATACCTAAATGTCCCAATGCTAACTGAGTTAAGTATTCCTGCTCTAAAAAAACGCATCTTGCGTCAAACTCCGTTTGTTTGGCATTTGCCCCCAACGCTCTGTTATACCTCCAGTTTTCCAACATTTGGCATCATTCTACCTGCAATACCAACTTTTACAAACTTCAATCGATTTTAGAAAGAGAAGTCAAAAAATAATTGGGGTAATGGCTGACGAATTTAACCCTTAATGCTCAACGGAGAGATTATGTGTTTTGGATTTCTGTTATGCCTTCTGTGAAGTCTGACTATTTTTCTTTTCCGGCCCTAAGTATAAAACTTTAGCTAGCATGGATTTCCTTTCATCAGGAACAACATACACTTCATGTAGGACAGCTTTGACGGTGGCTACCAGAAAGTCAAATTCCTCTCTTGTCCATGGTTCCCAATCTTTGTCTTCATGCAGTTCCTCACTCGTCATCCCTTGAATGTTTGACAGTGCGTCAAAGTATTCCGAGGCTACGAGGGAATGTTTTGTTTTTAACCATTTAATCTGCTCTTCGTAACTATTACCCGTAGACCCTTGTTCTTGAAGAAATTTGTAAGTAGCCTTTCTTAAAGCTCCCGACGCCCCGACTAGCCAGTTCATCCTTCGACAACCATCCGCTTCCGATACTAGTTCTCTTATGATTTTTGGTATCCGTTCGTCCAGAGTGAAAAAACTATCGGGTTGATGGTAAAAAAAGTACTTATCTAGGTTATCAGCCTCTGGCTTATGGTGGGCTAATTTGCCGTCCTTATCCCTGAACTCGAAAGACAGGGTAAACTTATCAGAGTTTAAAGGGTGGTAGGACAAATGTAAGGATATTCCATTGCACCCATGACACATGACTATATAGCCGTAGACTGCCTTATTCTTAGACCAGTCAAAACTAAAGGAATCACGTATTGAGTAGACTATTGAATGGCGGTTACAAAAGGGACAATTATATGTGTCTCCATCCAAAAAGTATTTTCTGTTTAATTCAGATTTGTCATTGATGTCCATTTACGTTTTTTCGGGGCAGGAATTTGATTAAGAGAGGATAAAACATTCCCTTTTAAGCTTTCTAATTGAATTGAAATTAGCATAGAAATCTGCTTTTTCCTGGCTTTCAAATCGTTGATTTTGCCACTCCCATCTAATAACATGAACTTTATCCCCCTCGTGTATATTTAGGATGGTAACTGGCATCCATTTGGACAAATTATCTTTTTGGGATTTTAATTTAATATCAATTTTCATAGGTATTACTAATCCTTGTACATCACTGGTTCAGCTACGGTTACATTAGGCTGGGTGCTAGTTGGGGTTGTTGTAGAAGGCTGGATTGAGGGAGTACTGACTACTTGAGCAAGTTGGTTCGATGCATCTTTCTCTCTCTTTTTAGTATGCTCTTCAACTAGCTCCTCTATATATCTTGAAACGGGCACGCCCGTGTCGATAGCAATTTTCTTTAGGGTTTTAATAACCTCTTCTGGCAGAAATATGGTTAGTCTTTTGTAGTCGGTCATGTTGATATAGTACAACCAATACAACTAGTTGTCAAGCACAAGTTTTCCGAAGTTAAGCTAACTTTTCCTAATATAATCGGGGGAAGGAGTTGCCGATTAGCCTCGATACTAGCTTCCAGAGAAGTTTTGAATAAAGTGAAATTCGGTAAAAGCTGTTTTATCTGTATTCAGGTTACCGTTTATACATGTGCTTAGTAACTTTTCTGTAGTATCTGTTATTTACGATTGAATGTGTGAGATTTGAGAATAGATGACTACTCGGCACCCGATAGTCCGTTCAGTACGGGGTCTATATCTTACCTCCACCTTTTCTTCTGTATTTTCTGTCAATTACGATTAAATTGAGAGTGGTTTACTGTGCGATGCTGTACATCGTCTATACATGTCGGCCACAGAGCCATCTGAAAATAACGCCATGGGTAAGGCGATGAGAGGCATGATGCTTGTTTGGGCACAGTTAGATAATGATGTGAGGTCAGAAAGGACAGCCAGTGGTATGAAAGCGGCTTTTAACGCCGGCCGGTGGCCGTGGGGGGCACCTATTGGCTATAGGCATGGTATCAAGAACGGAAAGAAAACTGTTGAGGTAGTAGAAGAGTTACGGCCGATAATTACTTCTCTTTTCGAAGAAGCAGCTACAAAATTATATTCAAAAGAACAGCTAACCCAAAAGATGAATGATAGGGGATTTGGAAGACTATGGAAACAAAAAGCTACGGTCAAGACGATAGACAAAATCCTCAAAAAGAAGTTTTACTACGGTGTTATGGAGGCAGCTGACTGGAAAATGGAAGCACCCGGGGTCCATGAAGCCATAATAACCGAAGATTTATGGAGTAGATCAAATAAGGCCATTTATGGAGAACCAAAACGAGTAAAAATCACGGGGAAATCAATCGATTTTCCTCTCAGACACTTCACCCTTTGTGGAACATGCCTATCTCCTTTACGTGGAAGCTACAGCAAGGGCCGGAGTGGCGGAAGCTATCCTTATTATCACTGCACCACAAAAGGCTGCCCAGCTCCTCACAGCTGGCGTAGAAGTGACCTAGAAAGCAGTTTCTCGGAGTACCTTAATCAATTTACCTTGAGCCCGGTTCAGCTTGCATTGCTTAAGGCGACGCTCCTTGAGGATGTCGAAAGGAGTGCAAGCTTACATGAGACGGAAGAGACTAAGATCTTAGGGAAAATAAACGATATCGGCAACGAAAAACTTGACGTAATGAGATCAAGACGAGTAGGAAAAATTACGGAAGGGGAGGAATTGACCATGTTAGACCAATTAAGGGCAGAGGAGTCGGTATTAAAGGTTGAACTGTCAGAAAATAAGATTGACAGAAGTGAAGCTGAAGCAGTAATTGACTTCACCATCCACTTTGTAGCTCACGTCGGAAATTATTGGGAGCATATGAAACCGAACGAAAAAACAGTTTTGCAGAAGGCAATTTTTCCTAAGGGGGTCGTTTATGAAAATGGAACCTTTCGAACCGACGAAATATCAAGCTCTTTCCAGCTGATTAAGAGTTTTGCTGAAGAAAATTCACCTTTGGTGACCCCGGAGGGAATCGGACCCTCGATTTCCTGGATGAAAGCCAGGCGTCCTGGACCACTAGACGACGGGGCCTAGTTGCGTAATTTTATCATTCCCACTAATCTTATGTCATGGCCCGCCTGACTTACGACCAATTAATCAAGCGCCACATTGATATTCTCAGGCATCTGCAGTATAAAAGCGGTCTCTTTTCGGCTTCCAAACCGGGTGTCTCCACCGGCTATGACAAATCCTGGCTGCGGGATAATTTTTACGAGACTTTAGCCTTTGAAGTCATTGGCGACTGGAAAACGGTGGAAAAGACATACGAGGCCATTTTGGAGATCTTTCTGCGCTACGAGGACAAAATTGACTATGCCATCGCCCACAAACCCCAGGCTCCCTTCGAATACATTCATGCCCGCTTTCACCCCGAGACATTTGACGAATTCTGGGAAGAGTGGGGGAATAAGCAAAACGACGCCGTGGGCTGTATCCTTTTCCGCCTGGGCGAGCTGGAAATCAACCAGCACCGCTCCATCCTCAAAACCCCCGACCATATCCGCATCGTCAACAAGCTGGTTAAATACTTAAATTCCATCCAATATTGGCAGGACCGGGACAGCGGAATGTGGGAGGAAGGCGAAGAATTGCATGCCAGTTCCGTCGGCGCCTGTGTCGCCGGCCTCAAATCCATCGCGCAGGTTCCGGATATCGAAGTTCCGGCCATTCTTATCCGCCGCGGCGAAAAAACTTTAAACAACCTTCTACCCCGGGAATCAGCCGGCAAGTTTGTGGATTTATCCCTGCTGTCCCTCATCTGGCCCTACCACGTCGCCAATTCCTTCCAACAGGACCAGATTTTGGCCAATGTCGAATACCATTTACTCAAAAAGCGGGGAGTCATCCGCTACAAGGGCGATCGCTATTACAACAAAAACCTGGATTCTACCAGCGAGGAGGCGGAATGGACTTTTGGTTTAGCCTGGCTGGCCATCATTTACCAAAAGCTGGGTCATATGGACAAGGCCAACGACCTGCTCAAAAATCTCATCGCCGAGGATACCCCCGAAGGCCTGCCCGAGCTATATTATTCCAACTCTCCCGACTACAACGAAAACACCCCCCTGGGTTGGAGCGAATCGTTGTTTATAGTTGCCCTTTACGAAATGAATCAACGCCTAGAAGAACCGGCCCTCAAATCGGCGGTCACATAGTATAATTAGCCGTGAGGGCCGGTAAACAAGCCCGTCCGAAGCGTAAGCGAAGGAGGGTCAGTTGGTAGCCAGCCTTTTCCCAAGCATCGGTTTGGGGCGGTAGCTCAGTTGGTAGAGCACTAGCCTTTTAAGCTAAGGGTCCTGGGTTCGAGTCCCAGCCGCCTCACCCGGTCCCAGACCAGCCCCTGGTTTTTAGTCACCGTGATTTTCTTTGTCTTTATTGCCGGTGGTCTGCATGCGCTCATTCCCGGCCACGGCAAAAGCATCATGGCCGCCTTCCTCATCGGCAAACGCCAAAGCCGCTTTTTAGATATTTTGACCCTGGCCTTTACTATTACCACCACTCATACCCTGCTGATCTTTATCCTGGGTTTTGTCTTTCTGGTCCTGGACCGCAATCACACCCTTACTACCAGCCTGCCTTTTTTGACAAAGCCGGGGCCATCATCGTCATTGTCCTGTCTGCCAACCTCATCCGCAACGGTTTGGGCAGCCTGCGCCATAATTATGTTCATGCCCATGGTCTGGACCACGACCACCACCACGAGCCTTCTCATGACCACGCCGTAGTTTCCCATCGTTCGCTTCTGGCTGCCGGCATCTCGGGAGGCATCGTTCCCTGTACCGATGCTTTTGCTCTGCTGCTCTTGACCGCCAGTGCCGGCCACATAGCCCTGGGCTTGCTCCTGGTAGCCATTTTCAGTCTGGGCCTGTCATTGACCATTATTTCCTTGGGTCTGTTTATTGTCGCGGGGGAAAATACCCTTCATTTGGATGATAAACTGGGTCGGGTAGGGAGTCATATCTGCCGATTGCCTCAGGTCTCTTCCTGCTCGTTCTCTCTGCCCGGATTCTCATGCTTTAGCTAATTTCCGGCGCAAATCCAGCTGCCCACTGCCACTACTTCCGGAATTTTTACCTCGGGAGAATAAAATGCCGCCGCCGTGCCCCCGTCCAGATTAATCGCCTCCGTTATCTGCCATCCTTCCTGTCGCCCGATGGCCTCAATTATCATCGGTAGCTCCGCTAAAACCGGCCCGTCCAACGCCGACCGGTCACCGAAAATCATGATCAGTTCTCCCGTGCCGGGCCGGGTTTTGGCCAGGACGCTCCTTCGGGCGGGTTTGTCCGCCGCCATAACCAACGCCAGAGCCTTGCCGTCCTGCACCAGCAGCGGGCCGCTTTGTAGACCCCACCTCCATTTGCCCCGGGGTTCTCCGCTGCCGATTACCAAGCTTCCGGCCTCATTTACTCCCGCGTAGCCATTGAGTAAATTATTGTGAGTATAATTTTTATACACCTGTCCGTTAGCCTCCCACCATCCCAGCGGCTGTCCGTCCTGGCCGTAAAAACCCCCATTTACTCCTGCCGCGCACCCGCTGGCCGTTGCCAGGTCCGCACTGGCAGCGGGCTGATCGAAATTGCCGATCAGGGAAATTTTTTTGGGATCCGCCGCTGCCGTCACATACTCATAATTTATCCCGCCCACCGAAACCGCCCTATATCCGGGTGCTTCCGCCACCGCCGCCGGCCTGGCTACGGGTTCTGTCGGCCGGTTCAGCCACCACACTCCGCCGGCTAAAGCCATAAACATCCCGATTACTAACCAACTTCTCACCTTGCTATTTTAACTTATTCGATCTAGCATGATCCCGACATGAAGATCTTGGGCATCGATCCTGGCACGGCCACTACCGGTTACGGTTTGGTAGATTACCTCGACCATGAATTTAGTCTCATAGATTTCGGCCTCATCTCCACCTCCAAAGAGCTGCCGCACGGTCAGCGCCTGGATTTGATTTATCGCGGTATTACGGACCTGATCACCCGCTTCCGACCGGAAGTGGTCTCCGTCGAACGCCTGTTTTTTGCCACCAACGCTCTCACCGCCATTTCCGTAGGTCAGGCCATCGGCGTTATCAAACTTGCCATCCAGCATCAGGGCCTGGCCGCCTATGATTACACTCCCATGCAGGTCAAACTTTATGTGGGCGGATCTGGAAAAGCCGACAAAACCCTCATGAAAGCTACTGTGAAAAAGATGCTCAATATCCGCGGCAGCCAACTCAATGAAGTTAAAGACGGTCGTCGGGAAAAACGCAAAACTAATAAAACTCATTTTGACGACGCCGCCGACGCGCTGGCTCTGGCTATCTGCCACGTCCGCAAACAGGAGCAGGTAACTAAGTTATAATTTATGACATGAAACGGTTCCTCGCGGCTTTACTGCTTTGCACCGGCTGCATCCTGCAATTCGGGCCTTCCCCGGTCCGGGCCGTCGTCGACCCGTTGGCTGTACCCAATAACAAATTCGGAGTTCACATCCTGGACACCACCGAACTGGCGCCCGCAGCGGCACTGGTAAATTCGCACGGCGGTGATTGGGGCTACGTCACTATCCCACTGCGCAGCGACGATCGTGACGCCGTCAAATGGCGGCAGTTTTTCATTACCGCCCGAAACCTTCACCTCATTCCGATCATTCGCCTGGCCACCTACGTCGACGCCGACACCTGGGTGGCTCCCACTCCCTACGATTTGGTCGACTTTGCCAATTTCTTAAACGACATGCCCTGGCCGACCAAAAACCGCTACGTCATCTTGTTTAACGAACCCAACCATGCCCAAGAATGGGGCGGCCAGGTCGCGCCTGACGCCTACGCCCGCTTGCTGGTAGATGCCCACGATATCTTCAAGTCCCGAAGCTCCGATTTTTTTCTCCTCACCGCCGGGTTGGATATGTCCGCGCCGGACAGCCAATCTTCACAAAACGCCCTGGAATTCTACCGCCGCATGTCCCAAACCGTTCCGGATTGGTATGCATCGGTAGACGGCTTGTCTTTCCACGCTTATCCCAATCCCGGTTTTTCCGGCTCGCCTTTTTCCACCTCCAGTACCGGCATCACCAGCTACAAGTACGAACAGCAGTATCTAAAATCGCTTGGCTATTCCGGCAAACCGGCCTTTATAACCGAGACTGGGACCATCAACAACAACGGCAACTTTTACACTCCGGCCTTTACTAATGTCTGGACGGACAACAATCTGGTCGCCGTGACGCCGTTTTTACTTTTTGCCGGCGCTGGCCCCTTTTCCCAATTTTCACTGCTCGATCTTGGCCATCAACCCACTCCCAATTACCGCGACCTGGTCGATCTTCCCAAATCCGCCGGCAGTCCGCTCCTGTCCGATTTATCACCGTCCGTCTTTAACACCGGCCAGCCCGCCACCTCCGCACCTCCTCCGCCCGTCACCACCTCCCTCTGGGATCAGTTGTTAAGACTGGTAAACCTCAAACAACCCTATCTGAATATCGGTGACACTTCCGTTTCTGTAGAAATATCGGACACGGATGCCACCCGTACCCACGGACTCTCCGATCGCCCCTCGCTGCCTGCTGATCACGGAATGTTGTTTATCTTTCCTTCACCCATGCCGCTGTCATTTTGGATGAAGGATATGCATTTTCCGTTGGATTTTGTCTGGATCAACCGGGGCCGGATCGTAGAACTCAACACCGACGTCCCTCCGCCTACCCAAACCCACGGCGTGCCCCTGGTCATTAACCCGGCCAACTTCGCCGATTGGGTTCTGGAAGTTAACGCCGGATTCATCGTTCAGCACCACGTCGCCGTCGGCGATACCGTCGCTCTTGTCTGGAAATAGTAAGATATGGTCATGCACTGGCACCCCGCCCCCGATATTACCCGCCGTATATTCTTTCTTACTGATCGCTTGCATTTCGACCACGTGCAGCCCGACTCTGTTTACTGCTTTCGCAGCGCGGGTTCCACCGGCCGCAGTATTGCCCGTATCTGGAGTCTCCCTACCATCTGGCAGCAAGCCCTGCATGTTCCGCCCGGCTATTGCCTGGAGGTCATTTCCGAGCGCTTCGACCGTCTCTCCCTGCCCGAGCAGGAAAAAGTTCTCATCCATGAGTTGCTGCACATTCCCAAATCCTTTTCGGGCGCCGTCGTCGCCCACCGCACTGCCCGTCACAGAAGCTTCTCCCATTACCACCGGGAAGTGGATCGTTACTTCTCCGCCCTCACCACCAAATCCTACGACTGACTATGCTTATTCTGCACGGTGACCACACCGCCGCCTCCCGCCAATTTTTTCTGACCGAGCTGGAATCCGCCCGCAGTCGTCGTCTAAATCTAGTTGAATTATCGGGCCAAACGCTGACTCTCCCTGATCTGGAAGCCTCCGCCTCGGCCACCACGCTTCTCGGAGAAACCAATTTTCTGGTCACCACCGATCTGTTCGCCCGCCGCCCCGGTAAGGAAAAATCCCTTTTGGTTTCGTATCTCAAATCTCATCCCGGGCTGCAGCTTATCGATTGGGAAAGCAAGGATGTTTCCGCTCAGCTCACCACTTTCCCGGCTTCGGCCGTCCGCAAATTCGAGCTCCCCAAATACCTGTTTAAATTTCTCGACCGTTTTTCTCTGGACCTGCTGCACCAGACCCTCCAAGTCACACCGGCTGAGCTATTGTTTTCCCTGCTGGCCCGCCGTCTGCATGACCTCATCCTGGCCAAAGCCGGTCTGCTGTCCGGACCCGCCTGGAAAACCGACCTTCTGCGCCGCCAGGCCGCCGCCTATTCTCCATCCCGCCTGCAGTCTCTATCCCGGGATTTGCTGCTTATTGACTATGCCCAAAAAACCTCCGCTTCCGCAATGGACCTCTCGGCCGCACTTGAACTCTGGGTCATAAAAGCATTAATATAAGCCCATGTTAAACTCCTCACTCGACAGCTTAGGCATTTTATCTTCCCTCAAACAATTTCCTCTGCAATGTAAACAAGTCATCCGCGAAATTTCCCAGCAGCCCCTGCCCCCGCAGTGCTCCCTCGTCGACAATATTGTGGTCTCCGGCATGGGCGGCTCGGCCTTGGGCGGTCGGATCATCGGCAGTCTTGAGCGCCAGACACTCAAAATCCCTCTCGTTGTCTCCACCGAATATCATCTGCCCCGCTTCGTCAATGCCAAGACCTTGGTCGTCGTCAGCAGCTACTCCGGAAACACCGAGGAAACCATTTCCTCACTGGCCGAAGCCCGGGCCCGGGGGGCCCAAGTCTTCATAATAGCCAGCGGCGGCAAACTGGAGCAGTTGGCAGATGAACACCATCTGCCCGCCTACATTTTTCACCCCGGGCACAATCCCTCCGGCCAGCCCCGCATGGGCCTGGGCTATGCAGTAGTCGCCCTGGCCGCCCTGCTTTCCCGCTGCCAGATTATTGAACCCATCGCCCGTCTGGGTGAGCTTCCGGAGTTTCTCACCCAAAAACAAGCCGACTTCGACTCCCTGCTCCCTCTGGCCAAATTCCTGGTGGATGGTATCCCGGTGCTGGTGACTAGCGAACACCTCAAAGGCGCCGCCCACGCCGTCAAAAATATGTTCAACGAAAATTCCAAAAACTTTTCCGTCACCTTTGATCTCCCTGAGCTCAACCACCACCTTATGGAAGGTCTGGCCTTCCCTAAAGCCGCCCATCAGTACCTGAAATTTGTCTTTATCACTTCTCCAAAATATCACCCCGATGTTAAAAAGCGCTATCCCATCACTCAGGATGTCGTCAGTAAACAGCACTACCAATATCTGACTCACGAGCTCGACGCCCCGTCCCGCTTTTTTGAGGTCATGCAATTTCTCCAGGAAGGTGCATACTTATCCTATTGCCTGGCCTTATTAAATGGCATTGACCCGGGACCCATTCCTTGGGTAGACTATTTTAAGGATGAGGTAGGCAAGCGCTGAAATCTTTAAGCATTGCTCGCCCAAGACTTACCCTGCCTATGAAATTTGTCAAATGGTTTAACGAACTTACCAAAGAGGATGTCAGTATCGCCGGGGGCAAAGGCGCCAATTTGGGTGAAATGACCCAAGCCAAGATTCCGGTGCCTCCTGGTTTTGTAGTTTTGTCCTCCGCCTACTACGCTTTTCTTGAGCACAATCACCTCCGCCCGGAAATCCACCGCGTCTTAAGCGGCACCGACGTAGCTGACCCTCAGCAGCTGAATTCCGCTTCCAAAAAAATTGAGCATTTGCTGCGTGCCTCGGAAATCCCTCCCGAAGTCAGTCGGGAAATCTTTTCCGCATACCACGAGCTAAACCGCCGGAACAACCTTTTTGCCCGTCCCGTTCCGGTCGCCTGCCGTTCTTCTGCCACCGCCGAGGATCTTCCTGAAGCCTCGTTTGCCGGCCAGCAGGAATCCTACCTCAACGTCATCGGGGACGCCAACGTTCTCCTCAAAGTCAAGGAATGCTGGATCTCTCTTTTCGGCGCCCGCTCCATTTTTTACCGCGAGCAGCAGCACTTTGATCATTTCAAAGTCGGCATCGCCGTCCCGGTGCAGACGATGGTTCAGTCCGAAATCTCCGGCGTCATGTTCACCGTTGACCCCATCAGCGAAGACAAGAACAAACTCGTCATCGAAGCCATCTACGGCCTGGGCGACTACATCGTTCAGGGTGTAGTCACTCCCGATCACTACGAAATCGACAAGTCAGAAGAAAAAATTCTCGTCAAAAAGCCCAGCCGCCAGGAAGTTATGGAAATCCACAAAGCCCAGGGGGTCAGGGAAGTCAAAGTGCCCCGCCGTCTGCAGGAAAAACAAAAACTTTCGGACGTTTACATCCTGGATTTGGCCCGCATCGGCAAACGTATCCAGCATCACTATTTTTTCCCCCAGGATATCGAATGGGCCTTTGCCAAAAAAAAGCTGTATATCATTCAGTCCCGCCCCATTACCACCCTCAATGAAGCTAAAAACCAGCAGGACATAGCTGCCTCGGACGTCAAAATGTCCGCCCCCCCGATTTTAAAAGGGGCCCCCGCCTCACCCGGCGTTGTCTCCGGACCCGCCCGCATAGTGGGCGACATCAAACACCTGGATAAAGTCAAAACCGGCGATATCCTCGTCACCGACATGACCACCCCTGATTTCGTCCCTGCCATGAAACGGGCCGCCGGCATTATTACCAACCGCGGCGGCCTCACCTCTCACGCCGCCATCGTCTCCCGGGAATTGGGTGTGCCCTGCGTGGTCGGCACCACCACTGCCACCAAACTGCTCAAAGAAGGCATGATTGTGACCGTCAACGGCCATCTGGGTGAAATCTACAAAGGGGCCGTCGCCACCCCCTCGGTCAAGCTTGCCGCCTCACCGGCCGAGCCCATTAAAGATTACAAAACCGCCACCAAAGTTTATGTCAACCTGGCCGAACCCGAATTGGCGGACAAGATTGCCAAGGAACATGTCGACGGCGTGGGCTTGCTGCGGGCCGAATTCATGATCGCCGGTATCGGTACCCACCCCAAAATGCTCATTGCCGAACACAAGGAGAACGTTTTTATCGACCGCTTGTCCGAAGACCTGACCAAATTTTGTAAGGCCTTCGACCCCCGTCCGGTCATTTACCGGGCCACCGATTTCAAGACCAACGAGTACAGATCCCTTAAGGGCGGTGAAAAGTATGAACCTCAGGAAAGCAACCCCATGTTGGGCTTCCGCGGCGCTTACCGCTACGTCAAAACTCCCGACGTCTTCAACCTGGAGCTCGAAGCTATTAAAAAAGTCCGTCAGCGTCACAAAAACCTCAACCTGATGATTCCCTTTGTCTCTACGGTTAACGAACTGACCGAGGTCAAAAAGCTGGTCGCCGCTTCCGGTTTGTACAGAAGCAGCAATTTTAAACTGTTTATGATGGTCGAGATTCCCGCCAACGTCATTTTACTGGACGATTTCATTGACGTCGGCATCGACGGCGTGTCCATCGGCAGCAACGACCTGACCATGCTCATTCTGGGCATCGACCGCGACAATTCCGAAGTCGCCCCCAATTTCGATGAACGCAACCCGGCTGTTCTCTGGGCCCTGGAACGCACCATCAAGACGTGTCTGCGCCGCGGTATCCTCTGCGGCATCTGCGGCCAGGCCCCGTCCGAATATCCGGAATTAGTAGAAAAACTTGTCTCCTGGGGCATCACCAGCATCTCCGTCAATCCCGACGCTATTGCCCGCACCCGCGAAATCGTTTACCATAATGAGGCCAAATTAATTACGCACCATCCCCCCCATGGCTAAGCTTACCAAACTTTACGCCCGCGAAATCCTTGATTCCCGGGCCACTCCCACCATTGAGGTGATCGCTATTCTCGATACCGGGGAATACGGAGTTGCTTCCATCCCCTCAGGCAGCTCCACCGGCTCGTACGAAGCCGTTGAACTCCGCGACAACGACCCAAATCGCTATTTAGGCAAAGGCGTCTTAAAAGCCGTTAAAAATGTTAACCAGGAAATCGCCGCCGCCCTGGTAGGCAGGGATCCCCAGTCCGTCCTGCAGCTGGACGACCAGTTAATCCGCCTGGATGGCACCCCCACCAAAAGCCGCTTAGGAGCCAACGCTGTTTTGGGCGTCTCTATCGCCGTCACCAAAGCCCTCGCTGCCGCCTCCAAAAAACCTTTATACCGCTACATCGCTGAACTGGCCCAAAATACCCAGCCGCTCACGATCCCCAGCCCGGTCTTCAACATGATTAATGGCGGCAAACACGGGGCCGGAAATCTGGATTTTCAGGAATTTCATGTGATCCCCGGCCGCACCGGCAGCTATGCCCAAACTCTGGAAACCGGCGCCGAGATTTATCAAACCATCAAAAAAATTCTGGCCCGAAGGGGCGCCATCCACAGCGTCGGTGACGAGGGAGGCTTTGCTCCCAATCTTTTCACCAATCTGGACGCCCTGGAAGTCCTCAGCGAATCCATCACCGAATGCCATCACAAGCCCAGTGTGGATGTGGAACTGGGCCTGGACGTTGCCTCCAATACCTTTTTCAAAGACGGCAAATACACCATCAAAGACCGCAGCAGCCCCATGGACGCGCCCGAATTTATTGACTACTTAAGAGACCTCAACAGCCAATACCCCCTCCGTCTCCTGGAAGATCCTTTAAGCGAGGACGACTGGAAGAATTGGTCCAGCCTGACCGCGGAATTATCCCGTACCACCACAATCGTGGGCGACGACCTCATCGTCACAAACAAGGACAAAGTCGCCAAAGCCATCGCCGAAAAGGCCTGCACCGGGGTGATTATTAAACCCAACCAGATCGGCACCATTTCCGAGACCATCGCCGTCGTCAAACAGGCTCGGGCCGCCGGTTGGAAGATTAATGTCTCCCACCGTTCCGGAGAAACAAATGATACTTTTATTGCTGACTTTGCCGTCGGCGTGGGCGCGGATTATGCCAAATTCGGTGCCCCGGCGAGAGGCGAACGCGTTGCAAAATACAACCGCTTTCTCAGTATCGAAGTCGAACTCCAGCAGCCCGCCTAAGATCCTATGTCTTCCCGACCAAAACCCGTAGTCCTCGCCATCATGGACGGCTGGGGTCTGGCTCCGCCCGGTCCCGGTAATGCCATCAGTTTAGCCCAGACCCCCCATATTACCAATCTCTGGAACTCCTATGTCCACACCCAGCTGATCGCCCATGGTGAATCCGTCGGCCTGCCCAAACGCGAACCCGGCAATACCGAAACCGGCCACTTAAACCTGGGCGCCGGCCGCATTGTTTACCAGGATCTGCCCCGCATCAACATGTCTATCGCCGACGGCAGCTTCTTCCAAAATCCCAGCCTGGTCGGGGCCGTCAAGCATGCCCAGGAAAACCATAGCCGCTTACACCTTCTGGGTCTGGCCGGCGGAGGCGGCGTCCATTCCGACCTGACGCATTTTTTTGCCCTTATCCGCTTGTGTCAGGAACTTTCCTTTACCCAGCTTTATCTGCATCTCTTCACCGACGGCCGCGACTCACCGCCCAATTCCGCGATGTCGTATATCAACCAGCTCAAAGATATCATGCAGAAGTCCTCGGTCGGCGCCATCGCCACCATCTGCGGCCGCTACTTCGCCATGGATCGGGATTTTCGTTGGGCCCGCACCGCCAAGGCCTATTTTTGTCTGACCGAGGGCCAGGGCAAAACCGCCGGCTCCGTCGAAGAAGCCATTTCACAGGCCTACTCCGCCAACCAAACCGACGAATTCATCGAACCGACCGTCATTTTAAACGCTGATAGACAGCCCACCGCCCTAATCGCCAACAACGACGCCGCCATCTTTGTCAATTTCCGTATCGACCGTCCCCGGCAGCTCACCAAGGCTTTCGTCCTGCCCAAGTTCGACGCCGCCGCCAATACCATAGATTTTGACCCCTATTTGGTCAAATACGCCCATCGCCACCAGGAAGACACTTCGGTCCAGTCCCGGCCCAAGCCTTTTGACCGCCAGCGGCAGATACAAAACCTCTACTTTGTTACCATGACCGAATACGAAAAAAATCTGCCCGTGCATGTCGCTTTCCCCCCCGAAGGCGTTGATGATCCCATCGGCAAGGTAGTTTCCGACTATCAGCTCAAACAACTACGGGTCGCCGAATCGGAAAAAGAAAGGTTTGTTACTTATTATTTTAACGGGCTCAAAGAAAGTCCTTATCCCAACGAAGACCGCATTATTATCCCATCTCCCCGAGTTCCGACGTATGACAAAAAACCGGAAATGTCGGCTCCGGAAATCACCGCCCGCCTGCTCAGCGAAATTGCCGCCCAAAAATACGATTTTATCGTCCTCAACTATGCCAACGCCGACATGGTTGGCCATACCGGCAATATTCCCGCCGCCGTTAAGGCCTGCGAAACCGTGGATATCTGCATCGGCCAGCTCTCGGATGCCGTCTCAGCCTCAGGCGGAGTTTTGGTCATCACCGCCGATCACGGCAACGTCGAAGAAATGATCGATCTCTCCACCGGCGGCCCCGACACCGAGCACAATGCCAACCCTGTCCCCCTGATTATTGTCGGGTCTGCCTACAAGTCAGGCCTCCAGGCCTCGCAGGGCATTCTGGCCGATGTCGCCCCCACTCTTTTAAGTCTGCTCCAAATCCCCATTCCCATCACCATGAGCGGCCGCAACCTGCTCTCCGACGTACACTAAAATCGTTACCTCGCCCTTTATCTTCTCTGCGTCTCCCCACCTTTCCTCATTCTCAATCCGTTCATGAATCTTGGTCAACTCATTAGCCAAAACTATCACCGCCTGCGGGTACCTGCTTTTTAATTCGTATATCGTGCGCGCCGCCCGCACCGGTGACTCGTAAATCACATGTGTCATGCCTGGAGCCAATTTCCATTTTTTGGGTAAAAAACCCCAGAACATCAGCTTGTTTGTCGGCAACCCCGCCACTGACGCCGCCGCTGCCCCTGCAAACGCTCCGGGAATAGGTGTTACCCGACCCCCGGCCTCCCTCACTGCCCGAACGACTTTAAACCCCGGGTCGGACAGTAGGGGAGTCCCCGCGTCGCTGACCAATGCCACATCCTCTGTTTCCAGCCTCTTCAATACTTCCCCCACCGTCCCGGCCTCATTCCAATCCCTGACCGAAATATATTTTTTAGGCATTAGGTCAATTAGGTTAATCAGAAATTTATATCTTTCCCCCAAAACTTTTATGAGCTGTCCTGTCCGTCTGGTGTCCTCGCAGGCTATCACCGGCACCGTCAGCAGAGTCTTGATTGCCCGGATCGTAATATCCTCCAGATTGCCAATTGGTGTCGCCACCACATATAATGTCTGCATTGATTTAAAATTATACCCTCATGCAAGCCTTTTCTGAATTCCTGACCTCTGTCATCGCCACCCACGGCCTTCTGGCTGTTTTTCTACTCATGACCGCCGAGTCTGCCCTCATTCCCATTCCCTCGGAAGTCACCATGCCCTTCGCCGGTTTTCTTGCCGGCCGCGGCCTGATCAACTTTCCCCTGGCCGTAGTCACGGGCGCCCTGGGCAATCTCACCGGTTCCCTTTTAGCCTACTGGCTGGGCTTTGTCAAAGGCGAAGATTGGGTCAGGCTGGCTATCAAAAACTGGGGCAGGTGGTTTCTGGTCAAAGAATCAGATTTTGACAAAGGCAAATTGTGGTTGGAAAAACACGGCCATCCGGTGGTTTTCTTTTCCCGGCTGCTTCCGATTGTCCGCACTTATATTTCGCTCCCCGCCGGTATCGCCAAAAACTCTCTGCTTCCCTTCTCGTTTCTGACCTTTACCGGTTCCCTCATCTGGTCGGGCATCTTAGCCTACCTGGGGCTGCAATTAGGCCAAAACTGGACCGCCGTCGAGCCCTATTTCCGTAAGTTCCAAATCCTGATCGCCCTGCTGATTATTGCTGCCGTCTTTTTCTACCTCCGCACCCACCTCCGCCGTCACCGTTATTCCGCCTAAACCCCTTTACTTCGGGTGACGGTTGTAAACGCTTCCGAATCTTGACTTAATTCCCCTGATCCCGCTTTTATAACCATTCCCCGGATTAACTTTTGTCCGGACCGCGTTTTCCCTATGCAAATCTGCCACCAATCCCTCCACTAAATGACACGCTTCCGGGTAACCGGACGCATAATTTATTCCGGCATCCAATAGACTTTGCAGGCTCCCACCCGCTTTCACCACTTTTACCAACAGTTTTTCAAACTGCACCTCTTTCATGGGCCAAAATTATAGCCGCCGCGGTTTTAGTTTGCCAGCCCGAATTTTCTGATTATCCCCACCACTTTTCCCTGGATTCTCACTTTAGTCACGAAAATCGGCGACATCGTGGAGTTAGCCGGCTCTAGCCTGATCCGCGTCGCCTCTTTAAAAAATCTTTTCAGCGTGGCAAATCCGTTGTCCAGCAAGGCCACCACCACGTCCCCGTTATTGGCATTTTCCGATTGCTCCACTACCACATAATCGTGGTCAAATATCCCGGCCTCGATCATCGAATCACCTTTCACCTGTAGCACAAAGCACCTCTTTTTGGGCGATACCATGGACGGCGGCACCCCCAAAGTGGCATTAGGATCGGTAAACGGTTCGATCGGCTGCCCGGCCGCGATAAACCCCAGCACCGGCACTTCCAGCGCCGTCGGGGTAGCCGCCCTTTCCGCCACACTCTGATCCAAAATTTCGATTCCTCTTACCGAGCCCTCAAATCTCTTAATCACTCCCTTTTTGACCATGGTCTGCAAGTGTTCATGCACCGTGGCCAGAGACGACACCCCCAGCGCATCTGCAATTTCCTGCAGAGTCGGGGAGTATCCGGTCCTCTGGATGTATTGGGCAATAAAATCCAGGATCTGTCTTTGTCTGTTGTACAATGTCACCGGCACGACTATAATTTAAACCGAATATTACCCAAAGTCAAGTCTTAAATTTTATGGCCGCTAAAGAAACCACACCGGCAACCGATTCCACCCCAATCTCCCTCGAAGGACACGTTATTCATGTTCGCAATTCCGCGCTTAAAGATGTCGCCAATATATTCCGGGATCATAAGCTGGAATTAATCGGCGGCACCATTTTAGCCGTTGGAGCGGTTGCCGCCACGGCCGAAATTATCCGCCATCAGCACCGGAAGAATTTATCTTTGGCAAATTTAACTCCCGAAAAAGAAAATGAGTTTCGTGAGATCTATGAGAAAAATCATCACACGATTTTAAGCTACATGAAAAACCGCACTTCTCCTGAACTGGCGGAAGCCGAAACCAACGAAGTCTTTTCCAAAGCCCACCGTAACTACGCCGACTTCACACCCAAGCCTGGTCATGAAAATCCGCAGCTCGCCTGGCTTTTCCGCATTGCCGGAAATGTCCTCAAAAACCATTATCGCTATCGGAGCAATCATCCCGAATTAAAAGCCGCTTCTCTGGACGAACCGCCTCCCGACTATTCCGACCCCAACGAAACCCTCGATGTTAAAGATGAATCCATGGGGATTGAAGATCAGATTATCCAGAAGTTCGAGCACCAAAAACTCTATGAGGCGATAAAAAAACTTCCCTCACACTACCAGGACATCATCTACCTCAAGCAATATGATCTCACTGACCAGGAAATAGGCTATATCCTTGGATTTACGGTTCCGGGGGTGAAATCACTGCATCACCGGGCCTTAGCCAAATTGCGTAAAACCCTCACCCCCCCTGAATAATTTTGCTATAATATCCGAACATTACCCAAAGTTAAAAGATCCTGTGTTTAACCTTAAATCCTCATATCGGCCCACCGGCGATCAGCCCCGGGCCATCAGTGAGCTCATCGCCGGCCTGCATGCCGGACAGCCGCATCAGGTCCTTTTGGGTGTCACCGGCTCCGGCAAAACCTACACCATGGCCAACGTAATTCAGGAGTTACAAAAGCCGACTTTGATAATTTCCCACAATAAAACCCTGGCCGCCCAGCTCTACCAGGAATTTAAAGAGTTCTTTCCCGAAGCCGCGGTTTCATATTTCGTTTCCTACTACGATTATTACCAACCGGAGGCATACATCCCCCAGACCGACACTTATATAGAAAAGGAAACTGATATCAATGAGGAGATCGATAAGCTCCGCCTGGCCACTACTACCCATCTTCTCACCCGGAAAGATGTCATCGTGGTCGCTTCAGTTTCCTGCATTTACAATCTGGGCTCGCCCGTTGAATACGGCCGCACCATCCTGGAACTGGCTCCGGGTCTCAAGGTCACCCGGGATCAGATTCTCATGCGTTTAAACGAGCTGCAGTACACCCGCTCGGACTACGACTTCCGCCGCGGTACTTATCGCGTCCGCGGGGATGTCATCGATATTTACCCGGCCTACGAAGACACCGCCGTCCGCATCCATTACTCTTCCTCTCAGATCGACCGGCTGGAAAAAATTGACTCCCTGACCGGAGATATTATTCCTCCGGAACCTGCGGTCTATCCTACACACGCACCTCCCGGCTCCTACCGCTCCCTGGTCATCTACCCCGCCAAACACTACATCTCCCCCAAAGACCATCTCAAATCCGCTTTCAGCCAAATCGGAGCCGATTTGGTAGCCCAGGTCAAACTCCTGGAAGCCCAAAACAAACTCCTGGAAGCCCATCGCCTCAAACAAAAAGTCACTTACGATCTGGAAATGATTCAGGAATTGGGTTACGTCAATGGCATCGAAAATTATTCCCGCTATTTCGATGGCCGCCGTCCCGGCGACCCGCCCTACACCCTGCTCGACTACTTCCCCAAAGATTACCTTCTCATTATTGACGAATCGCACATTACCGTTCCCCAGATCCGGGGCATGTACCACGGCGACCAGGCCCGCAAGAAAACTCTTATTGACTACGGTTTCCGCCTTCCTTCCGCTATGGACAACCGCCCGCTCAAATTTGAAGAGTTCCTTCGCCGCCTGGGCCGGACCATCTATACTTCGGCGACCCCCGATGCCTGGGAAATCTCCCAATCCCAGGGACACGTAGTAGAACAGTTGATTCGCCCCACCGGCCTGATTGATCCGGCCGTCTCCGTCCGCCCCACGGCCGGCCAGGTCGCCGACCTCATTTCCGAAATCCGCCGCCGTGTCGGCCAATCCCAGCGGGTCCTGGTCACCACCCTGACCAAGCGCATGGCCGAAGACCTATCTGTCTACCTTGAAGAGCAGGGGATTAAAGTCCATTATCTGCATTCCGACGTCGAAACCCTGGAAAGACTGGATATCTTAAACGACCTGCGCGGGGGCAAATACGACGTGGTTGTCGGCATCAATCTTCTGCGCGAGGGCCTGGATCTGCCTGAAGTCTCCCTCGTCGCCATTCTTGACGCCGACAAGGAAGGTTTTTTAAGATCCCGCACCTCACTCATTCAGACTATGGGTCGGGCCGCCCGTCACATCGACGGCCAGGTCATCATGTATGCCGACAATACCACCCACTCTATGCAGGAGGCTATCGATGAGGTTACCAGGCGCCGCAACATCCAAATCGAATACAATAAGGTGAATAAAATAATTCCTCAATCCATCTCCAAACCCTTGCGTGAAAGAATCGTGGAAAAGACTGAAGAGCCGCTTGTCAAACTCGACCCCCGTCAAATAATTAAAAACCGCCTCCAGGACGCCGCCGATGTAGACATTTCTCTGGTTAACCAACTCCCCCCATCCGATCTGACCAAACTTTTAACTCTCATGACCCGTCAGATGCATTCTGCCGCTAAAGAACTCGACTTTGAAACCGCCGCCAAAATCCGCGACCGCATCAGGGAAATCCGCTCATTAAACACCTGATCACCTCCGCGCCTGACCGCTCCGGATGTATAATCCTCCCGTGTATAAGGAAAAACCATCTATAGACCCATTGTTTTCTACTATCCTCGAATATACCACCATCACTTCCAAAGATATCTCCCACTTTACCGCAGATCTGACCGGCCCCAAACTTCTCATCCCCGAAACCGAAGCCGTCAGCTGGGGTTGGGCCATCCCGGGCTCCCCCTTCAACCTCTACCCCATCAACCAATTTAAAAATTTCCTCACCACCAAAACGATCGACATTCTTTCCCCCGCCGGATCTGAGCGGACCTCTTATATTTATACCGCCGACCAGGTAACGCCCTACGACCCCGGCCGCGACCAGCCACTTCTTTACATCGGCAAGTCTTTCCGTCCATATCAGATCATCAAAACTTTGACCACCCGGCTTCCCGTTTACCTCCACCCTTTAACTCAAACATACCTGGCCAACTGCCGGCGCGTGGACCAACTCATATACCCTGTTAATCGCCAAAACCATCCCGTCATCGCGCCCCAGACAACCACCTGTATTTATACCTCGGACCGTCAGCTCCTGGAAGACCGGGGTCCTTCTTCGACCCCCGATCAGGATCTCAACTTTTATCTTGGCAACCGGCAATACGTCTACGCCTTACACAAGCACGGCTATCATTTCCTCACCCTCGTCACTCACCCCACCCAATCCTCCAACCCGCAGCTGCATCCCTCCGCCGACTTTGTCCCCCCCGCAAACATCGCCATCCCATCCGTCTCTCAGTTGGCATACGATTACCTCCATCCTCACTTCCACTTCCAAACTAAAAAATGAAGACCTCATCAATAACCCGTTGACAACTGACTTATTGGGAGTTAAAAGAAACAATGTTCATCGGGGAAGGGATTAAGCCCGCCTTTAGTTTTAGTAAAGGACACAGCGAAAGAAAAAAAGTAATCGGTCCGCCGGTGCCTGCCCCGCCCCGCATTCCGATTTCTCAGGTACACAGGCACGAAGAAGTCCACGGTGAAGCCCCACACGTCAAAAAAGTTCAAAGACCCTAACCCTCGTCTCTATTGAATAAAACCCGAAACTGAGAGTACAATATCTTGTTTTACCTCAAATTTCCCCTCTTAGGTTAAGAGGAGATGGCAACGCCAGGGGTGATACGAAACTATGCGCGATCAGATCAGTATCCATGGTGCCCGGGAACACAATCTCCAAAACATCAGCCTGGACATCCCCAAAAATAAATTGGTGGTCTTCACCGGCCTTTCCGGCTCCGGCAAATCTTCCCTGGCCTTTGACACGATTTATGCTGAGGGTCAGCGCCGTTACGTCGAGTCTTTAAGTAGCTACGCCCGCCAGTTTTTGGGCGTCATGGACAAACCGGACGTAGACCAGATAGACGGTCTATCACCCGCCATCTCCATCGACCAAAAATCTGCCTCGCACAATCCCCGCTCCACCGTCGGCACCGTCACCGAAATCTACGATTATCTGCGCCTGCTATTTGCCCGCATCGGCCATCCCCACTGCCCCATTTGCGGTCGGGAAATCGTCTCCCAATCCGTCCAGCAGATTGTCGATCAGACCTTAGAGACTTTTACCTCGGAGATCAAAGTCAACCAAGCCAAAGTGGCCCGCTACCTGATTCTTTCCCCCGTCATCCGCGACCGCAAAGGCGAATTTCTCGACCTGGTCAAAAATCTGCGCCAAAAAGGCTTCACCCACCTGCGGGTAGACGGCCAGATTATGAGTATCAACTCCGATATTTCCTTGCTGAAAAACAACAAACACTCGATCGACGCCGTCATCGACCGCATCTCCGTCAATTCCGCTTCCCTCAAGGAGGCTTCCGGCATGCGCACCCGTCTTTATGACAGCTTTGAGTCGGCCGTCAGACTTTCCGAAGGTCTGTGCATCCTGTCCCACGTCGAAGACAAAAGTTTCGACTTCCCCGAACTGCCCCGGCATCTGACAGATCATTTATTTTCCGAACGTTTTTCCTGTCCCGTAGATAACATTTCCCTGCCCGAAATTTCTCCCCGGTTGTTTTCTTTTAACTCACCCCACGGCGCCTGCCCCACCTGCACCGGTCTGGGTACGCTTCTCAAAATTGATGAAAAGTTAATTCTCAACCCCCGCCTGACTATCGCCGAAGGCGGAGTTCTGCCTTATTCCAACACCTTTGCCTACGATTCCTGGTTCGCCCAAAAAGTTTCCACCGTCATTCCCATCCGCATACCCATTGGTGAACTCACTCCCGCCCAAAAACAGGTCCTTCTTTACGGCAACGATTACTTTGAAGGCCTGGTTCCCAATTTGGAACGCCGCTACAAACAAACCGAATCTGAATTTATCCGCATGGAAATTGAAAAATATATGCGCAAGGAAATCTGCCCCACCTGTCACGGCAACCGCCTTAAGCCGGAAGCTCTGTCAGTCACCGTCTGGGGTAAATCCATTATCGCCATTACCCAAATGTCCATCTTAGCCGCCCTGGATTTCCTGCTACAGCTGAAACAATCCGGGAATTTAAGCCCCCGCGAACTTACCATCAGCTCGCCCATTCTTAAAGAAATCCGCGCCCGCCTGGGTTTCCTGGTCTCCGTCGGCCTGGATTATCTGACCCTCGACCGAACTGCCAATACCCTGGCCGGCGGAGAAGCCCAACGCATCAGGCTGGCGAGCCAAATCGGCTCCGGTCTCTCCGGCGTTCTCTATGTTCTCGATGAACCGAGTATTGGGCTGCACCAGCGTGACAATCAAAAATTGATCGATACCCTAAAGCAGCTCCGGGACTTGGGCAACTCCGTCATCGTCGTCGAGCACGACCGGGAAATGATGCTCCAGTCCGACTGGCTGGTCGACTTTGGTCCCGGAGCCGGCGACCACGGCGGCCGGGTCGTCTCGCAGGGCCTTCCGCAGGAGGTAATTGCCGATCCCAAATCTCTGACCGGCAAATATCTCTCCGGTAAAAAAACTATTGATATCCCTCCGGCCACTTCCCCCGCCCTGGTTAAAGAGAAAGAGTTCCTGACCGTCACCGGCGCGGCTGAACATAATCTCAAAGACCTGACCGTCAACTTCCCGCTGGGCCAGCTCATTTGCATCGCCGGTGTCTCCGGCTCGGGCAAGTCCACCCTGCTCATCGATGTCCTTTATCAGGCTCTGGCCCAAAAGTTTAATCCCCAGCACAAAGATAAACCCGGGGCTTTTAGTTCTCTTGAGGGCACCGAACACTTAAACCGGGTCATTATGGTCGACCAAAGCCCCATCGGCCGCACTCCCCGCAGTAATCCGGCCACCTATACCGGTGTCTTTACTCCCATCCGGGATATTTTCGCCCTCACCCCCGAAGCCCGGGTCCGTGGTTATCAGCCCGGCCGTTTTTCCTTCAACCTCAGAGGCGGCCGCTGCGAAAACTGCCAGGGCGAAGGTCAGATCAAAATCGAAATGCAGTTTTTGCCCGACATCTACATCAATTGCGAAGTCTGCCACGGCACCCGTTACAACTCCGAAACCCTGGAAGTCCGTTTCAAAGACCGCGATATTTCCGAAGTCCTGAACATGACCGTCGAGCAGGCTTTGGATTTTTTCCACGCTGTTCCCGCCATTACCGAAAGATTACAAACCCTCATGGATGTGGGTTTAAATTACATCCGCTTGGGCCAGCCCGCTCCCACGCTTTCCGGCGGGGAAGCCCAAAGGGTCAAACTCTCCTCGGAATTAAGCAAGCGGGCCACCGGCAAAACCCTCTATATTCTGGACGAACCTACGACAGGCTTACACTTCGCCGACCTGGAAAAACTGCTCACTGTCTTGCGCCGTCTCGTCGATGCCGGTAATACTGTGATTGTGATCGAACATAATCTCGACGTCATCAAAAATGCGGACTGGCTTATCGAACTGGGGCCCGAAGGCGGGGACAAAGGCGGTTATTTAATCGGGGAGGGGACCCCGCAGCAATTGGCCAAAATCCCCGCCTCTCCCACCGGCCGCTATTTATGAAGGTCATTTTTGCCTGGATCGCCTCGCTGCTGCTTTTTCTCCACCTGTCACCGGCCAGCTTGCCCAACACTAACATTATTGGCCCCACCACCACGCCCACTATCACCCCCGAACCGACCCTAATCGCGGTCCCTGCTGTTTCTCCGCCGCCCGGCTGGCAAATCTATTCCAACCCCATTTACAAATATACCCTGGCTTATCCGCCGGACTGGACCTTGCAAACCACTGCCGGTCACCTCTCAATTTCCTTGGGCGCCACTTCCTGGGTTTTTATCATCAATCCGGACCCGGCGGAGCTTTCCGCCTCCCCGGGTTGTGATCCCGCCGGTTCCTGCTCCATCACCCACGCCCCTCTGACCGTCATGCACTATGCCACCAACCGTCTGCTTGTCCGCCGTGACTCTGATTCCCGCATTATATCGGCCTATCTGGTCACTCCCAGCCAATCTGCCCTGTCTCACCCCGGCTTCGGTCAAACCGGCTCGGGAGATATCCGCTACTGGGTCGCTTATCAGGGTCCGGATATCAGCCGCTATCTGGCCACCATGGACACCATGACCTCCACTTTGGCACCTCTGCCTTAAATCCGCTATAATTCCCCACATGTTTCCTGTCGTTGGCGTTTTCGCCCACCCTGACGACGAGGCCATGGGCCCGGCCGGGACCCTGGCTCTCTTCGCCCACAGCCGGCCGGTTTACCTTATCTGTGCCACAGACGATAACTCCGGTAAAAACCTTACTCCCGTTCGTCGCATCGAACTGCAAAAATCCTCAGTGATGCTGGGTATTAAGGAAGTTTTCTTTTTGGATTTCCGCGACGGGGATTTGAGCAACAATCTTTACCCCCAATTGGCCGCCGAATTACAAGTTATTCTGGATCGGCTTAAACCCGATACCTTAGTCACTTATGAGCCTCGGGGGGTCTCAGGTCACATTGATCACATGGTCGTGTCCTCAGTCTGCAACCACCTCTTTGACCGCCTCAAATACCTTAAATTCCTGCTGAGTTTTTGCCTCCCAGACTCAGTTCCCCGGATAAAAAACTATTTCGTCTATTTTCCTCCCGGCTATCCCCGGGACCTGATCGACAAAGTCGTTGACGTCAAAAACGTCTGGTCCGAAAAAATTTCGGCCATCAAATGCCATCAATCCCAAATCCATGACGTCAGACGGGTCTTAGCCAAACTCGCTCTTTTTCCCAAGACCGAACATTTTTTGCTGCGCACCAAATAGTACAATAACTTCATGCGCCGCTTTCTCCCGCTTTTTTTGTTCGCGCTTTTCATCTTTCCGCCGCCGGCCGCCGCCTCAGATCAGTTTGACGCCTCATTGCGACTCGACTATGTCTATTCCGACACCGGCCAGCCTCTCGTTACCCAGTATGTCTCTCTCACCAACCGCATCTCCGGCATCTACGCTTCTTCATATCAGTTCACTTTACCGGGAAGCGCTCCCCCCCTTATTACCGGCCGCGACGCCGTCGGTCCCCTGCGCATCACCACCGCCCCGGCCAACCCCGAAGGTACCCTGATTTCCGTCAACTTTAATTCCCAGGTCGTGGGCAAAGGTCAGACGCTCCAATTCAGTCTCCAATATCCGGGCCCGCCGGCCACCCACCGCGGCCAGGTCTGGGAAATTTCCATACCCCGGCTTACCAGCACCCCCACTTTCGATAGTTACCAGGTCACCCTTACGGTTCCCGCTTCTTTCGGTCAGCCGGCGTTTTTATCCCCGCAGCCGCAGACCGCCGCCGGCAATACTTACACCTTTACCCAGACCGGGACGGAAAACCTCCCTGTTTCGGCCGCCTTCGGCACCCTGCAAAGTTATGCCTTCAAGCTCGATTATTATCTCAAAAACACTTCTCTGATCCGGACCCAGGCCGTCATTGCCCTCCCTCCCGATACCCCCTACCAACACCTGTTATACACTTCGCTCACTCCGACACCGGACAACGTCGTCTCTGACTCTGACGGCAATTGGCTGGCCCAGTACTCTCTCTCCCCGGGAAAAACCCTGCTGGTCACCGCCACCGGCCAGGCCCATATTCAGCCCGCTCCCGCCGCCCCGCCCCAAACCCCCTCCGCGGATGACCTGGCCGCCGACCTGCAGCCTACCGACCAGTGGCCCGTAAATGACCCCCGGTTTCAGGCTCTGGCCCACCAGTACACCACTCCCGAAGCCATCTACAATTATGTGCAAAGCGCCTTAACCTATTCTCCCGCCCGGGTCCAAAACCACCAGCTCACCCGCCGCGGTGCCGCCGCCGCCCTGGATTCCCCGGGAGACAGCATCTGCACCGATTTCACCGATGTCTTTATCACCATCGCCCGGGCCGCTGGCATTCCCGCCCGCGAAATCGAGGGTTGGGCCTATTCCACCACCCCCGAACTCCATCCCCTGGACCTTTCGCCCCGTCTGCTGCACGCCTGGCCGGAATACTGGGACGCCGTCCGGGGGACCTGGGTCAGCATCGACCCTACCTGGGCCAAGACCTCAGGCGGTACAGACTACTTCCACCAGTTTGACTTCGACCACTTCGCCTTTGTCATTCACGGAAAATCTTCTACGCTGCCTCTCTCCGCCGGCGAATACGTTCACGACTCTGTCACTTCCACCGTCTCGGTAACTCTTTCCTCGTACACGGATGCTTCTCCTTCACCGGTTATCGTCATCTGGCACAAACCGCTGCAGTTTTTGCCCCTTTTTTCCACCTCCTCCACCCTGGAAATTGCCAATCCCCAAGGTCAGGCTGTTTATCATTTGCCCATCTATGTTTCCGCCCAAAATTTATCTTTGGCCAACCATCCACCTGAAGAGCTGGCCTTGTTACCCCCGTTTTCCCACACCTATCTGCCGGTAAGCTTCTCCAACGCCCTATTGCCCGACTTTTCCACTAAATACCTGGCCGTATCTGCCGGTTCCCAGCAAATAACTTATAATGTCTCTACTTATCTGTTCTTAGTCTGGCATGTCGGATTCGCTATCATCACCTCCGGAATTATTATCGGCCTGGCGTTCGTTGCCGTCCGCGCCTGGGGTTTATATCTTCAAAGACTCGGCCGGCACCATCATTTACATCGGTAAGGCCAAAAACTTACAGCAGCGGGTTTCTTCTTATTTCCAACCCCCCATCCGGCTGGGCCCCAAAACCTCCGCCCTCATGCACAAAGCCGCCGCCCTCGAATATATCCGGGTCACTTCCGAACTGGAAGCCCTGCTTTTAGAATCCCGGCTCATCAAAAAATTTAAACCTTTCTACAATCTCATCGCCAAAGACGATAAATCCCCATACTACATTCACCTTACTGCTGAAGAATATCCCCGCCCAGTGATCAACCACGAGCCCCGCCGGGCCGTTGCCGGCCCATTTCTCAACCGCCATCTGCCCACACGCATTCTCAGCCGTTTCCGGCAGGTCACCCCGTTTTGCCAGGCTCCCCGGCCCGTCCGCCGTCCCTGTCTCTACGCTCATCTGGGTCTGTGCCACCCCTGCCCCGGCCAAATTACCACACCTCAGGACAAACATCTTTATCTCACCCACATTCTCCGCCTCAAACACCTGCTGCG
The DNA here is from genome assembly GCA_027331445.1 of Candidatus Amesbacteria bacterium. Taxonomy (GTDB): domain Bacteria; phylum Patescibacteriota; class Microgenomatia; order CAZETR01; family Amesbacteraceae; genus DAHWUD01. The sequence goes on along the minus strand of DAHWUD010000009.1, from coordinate 736 downwards.
CGGCCAGTTCAAATCCGTCAAAACCGCACTCACTTCGGAAATGACCGCGGCCTCCCGAAGCCAGGATTTTGAAAAGGCCACCGCCGCCCGCGATCACCTTCGGGCCCTGGATTTACTTCTCACCACCCCCATTTCTCCCGATGAATTTATCACCAACCCCAATTTATCCGCCGACCTTCGCCAAGCCGCCGTCGCTTCTCTGGGGCAGTTACTGAAGATTCCGCCCCCCCGCCGCATCGAAATGTACGACAACGCCCACCTCAGAGGGACCGCCGCCGCCTCGGCTATGACCGTCGCCCTCGACGGTGAAGTCCTGCCCCGTCTTTATCGCCATTTCACGATCAAATCTGCGCAGACAGATTCCGACGTCGCCATGATGGCCGAAATCCTCACCCGCCGGCTCAAACACTCAGAATGGCCAAGTCCAGACTTGATAGTTTTAGATGGCGGCAGACCCCAATTGTCCGCCGTCAAAGCCCTATCCCACATCCCCCTGATTTCACTGGCCAAAAGGCAGGAGACCCTGATTGTCCCGGTAGGGGATACCTATGAAGAGATTCATGTTCCTACTTCCCATCCCGGTTTACAGCTGCTCATGCGCCTGCGCGACGAAGCCCACCGCTTTTCCCACCGCCTGCATCACCTCCACCGCCACTTGGTTGTCTAGGACGCTATACATTTCGGAATGAGTAATCATTTCGATGCCATCAGATTTCCACAAAATCAGGTATATTCT
>DAHWUD010000008.1 GCA_027331445.1 Candidatus Amesbacteria bacterium | reverse complement strand
GCCGGTCAAACAGGAGGGAAGCGGGGATGAGGCAGACGGCAGAGTTTTTGGATCCGCTGGGAGTAATGGTACCTTTTAAGACCTGTCCACCGCGGATTTTGAGGTTCATGCCAGACCATTATATCGGAAAGTCAAAATCTAGACGAGGTCAGCTAGAGAATGGACGGTTCGGGCGTGGGGGTGTTTGTCATGGTTAAGGCGGTTGAGCCAGACGGGGGACAGAGGCTTGATGGTCTGGGTGACCAGTTCCTGAATGACTTCGGGGTCATCGTCAATAACGGCACTGCCGTCGGGAAGGGCGGAAAGCGAAGCGGCGGCCGTCTTACGGTGAAAGATATAAATGAATTTGGGGTCAAAGAGATCATAAAGGGAGGATTTAACCAGCTTGGTTTTCTGGTAGGCCGGGTGGCCTTCGGAAAAAATGCCCAAGGTGTGGCGTTTTTTTAAATCAGTGAGGACGGAGAGGGTTTCGGGAAAGAGGCTTTGGGAGAAGTTTTCCGCTGCATAAAACAAATTATGAAGTTTGCGGTAGAGGTCCTGCTGCTTGTTTTTGTGAAGGGAGTTGATGAGGTGCTTGATATATTCCTCGGGGACGTAGTCGGTGTGCTTTTGGAGGGAGTAGTGGTAATCGGAGCGGATTTTATCCAGTTTTTCCGGCGGCACACCGAGGTAGTGAGTAAACTTGCGGCGGTAAAGCTTCGAAAAACCCGCGGTGTCAAAAAGCGTGTGGTCGATGTCGAACAGAAGCAGAGGTTTCATCGGCTGAGTCCATAATACACCTGACGGCAAGCGGGGACGTGATAAAATTTGGGAATGAAGTGGGTATTTGAGTGGGCGGATAGAAATGACGGGAATATGTCTTTGGTGTGGGAAGAGGAAACGAGCGTAAATATGAACAGAAAGCAGTGGCTGGATCAGTTGGGAATAAAGCCGGAAGACTGCGTTAAACTGTCACTTTTGGGTAAATCGAGTTTTCGGGAGGTGGGGAAGAAGGACGCGGGGAAAATGTACGAAGCGGATGCGCTGGTAACCCGGGAAGACGGAGTGCCGTTATTTATGGTGGTCGGGGACTGTTTCCCGGTGGGCATTTTTGATCCGGTAAAGAACTTTTTGGCACTGGCCCATTTGGGTCGGCAGGGAACCACGGAAAAATTGGTGGTGAAAGTGGTGGAGAAGCTGAAAAAGATGGGCAGCCGGCCGCAGAATCTACGGGTAAAAATCGGGCCGGGAATCAGGAAGGAATCTTACAAATTCAGCCCGGAGGAACTGGCCAAAAGGATAGATCCAAAAGATATGGGGTGGAAGCCGTATTTGGAAGATGACGGAAAGGGGTGGGTGAAGATTGATCTCGTCGGATATTTAAAAAAGCAACTTAAAGACGGCGCGGTAGAAGAAGAAAATATTGAAGACTGCGGGATTGATACCAAGAGCGACATCAATTATTTTTCGCATTACCGGGACCGGGGAGGGGATAAAGGCCGGTTCGGAGTGGTGACAATGATAAGGAAATAATATGGATGCGAATTTTGAGTCGGTGATGAAAGGGCAAATAAATTTGAGCAGGAGGGAATTTCTGAAGTTATCGGCAGTGGTGATGGGAGGGGCAGCCCTGAATTCGTTGCTGGGGGAATGGTGGGATGAGAGAAACCCAAATTTGGAGCCGTTTAAGGGAAGGCTGGCGGAATATAAGGTGGGTTGGAACGCCCGGCCATGGGTATGGACGAATCTAGCGTTGGCGTCGCAGAAGATAGATGGATTGGTGATTAAGCCAGGAGAAGAAATATCTTTGGTAAAAGCTATGGGTTTGGATAAGTCCATAAACACGCCCGACCAAAATACGGATCCCAGGGTAGGATACGTAGCGGCGCAAATGTCGGATTTCGAAAAATTGTCGGGGATTGGATATGGGCTATGTTTGGCTTCGACAACGGTTTTCCGGGCGGCGCTGAATTCACCGTTACGGATTACGGAAAGGGGGACGCATTATGATATATATTCCGACTATTTTCGGGATATGCCGGTGGGGACAGACGCAGCAGTGTATTATCCGGGCCCAGGAGATAAATTGCCGGAGACGGATTTGAAGTTGTTAAATCCGACGGATAAAAATTTGGTGCTCAGGTACCGGGTTTATGACGCTTCGGGGATCGAATTGCATCCTCCAGGTAAGGAGCTGTCGCTATTGGAATATAAGGCCAGTTATATTGATCAGGTGGTGAGGGTGTTGCAAAGGAGATTTAAGATCATGACAGGCAAAGATATGCCGGAGCAGTTTTTCCCCCAATATATGTTTGGGAATAAAAGAATAATCTCCCGAGCCGTGATCACGGCGGGCGAACCGATTGATTTTCTGGCTAAGATGAGTGGGGTGAGTGAGTTGCCGACGAAAGCGAACGGTCAGGATAATTATGCTTTTTCCCGAACTTTGGAAGTTGTAAACGGCGGACGAAAGCAGGTTTACAATGAGGATTTTGTGTCTCAATACGGAGAGAGTCCAATTGCGAATGCGACCCAACTAAGCGGTAATTAGTGCGCGGCAGGTATGTGATGTAGAATTGGAAAATGAATCGCTGTGTGGGAGTGTTTGATTCGGGGCTGGGGGGGCTCACGGTGGTGAAGGAGCTGAAAAAGAAATGGCCGGGGCAGAGAATAATCTACCTGGGGGACACGGCGCGGGTACCGTACGGGACCAGAAGCCCGGAAGTGATTAAAAAGTTTGCGGTGGAGTGCGCGCGGTTTCTGGAAGGAAAAAAAGTGGACAAAATAATTATCGCCTGCAACACGGCTTCGGCGTACGCGTTCGGGGAAGTGCGAGCCGCGGTGAGCGTGCCGGCGTGGGAAGTGATAAGTTACGGAGCGAAGGGGACGCGGGGAAGTAAGAAGATCGGAGTGATTGGGACGAGGGCGACGATCGGAAGTGGCAGGTATGAGGAGGAGATTAAAAAAATAAACCCGGGAGCAGAAATAAAATCGGCGGCGACTCCCCTGCTGGTGCCGCTGGTGGAAGAAGGGGAAACGTCCGGGGACCTGATAGAAATGGCCGTAGGCAAAAGTATCGCCGGGATGGCCGGAGCGGAAACCCTGATTTTGGGGTGCACACATTATCCGGTGATTGCGCCGGTAATAAAGAAGCAGTTGCCGGGAGTGAAGCTGGTGAATCCGGGGGAGGAACTGGCCAGAGAATGGCCCGGAGAAAACACCGGGGGGGAGGATGAGTATTACTTTACCGATATGACAGACAGATATGTGAGGGTGGCGGAAATGTTTTTGGGAGGCAAGCTGACAGGAAAAGCGGAGCGGATACAGCTATAATTGTTGGTTATGGACTGGGACGGTAAGAAAGTAGCGATTTTGGGCTGGGGGGAGGACGCACAGGATGTGGAGCCGTGGCTGCGGGACCAGGGGGCGCAGATAACGATTTTGGATGAGAGAAAAGACAAAAAGCCGTTCGGGGACGTGTCGGGGTATGAGGTACTGGTGAGGAGCCCGGGAGTTTACAGATACCGGACGGAAATAACGGAGGCGGAGAAAAAAGGAGTAATAGTGACGTCGAAGACCAAAATCTTTTTCGACGTCTGCCCGGGGAAAATTATCGGAGTGACGGGGACGAAAGGCAAAGGGACGACGGCGACGCTGATTTATGAAATATTGAAAGCGGCGGAAAAGAAGGTGTGGTTGGGGGGAAATATGGGCCGGGGGGTGTTCGGATTTTTGCCGCAGGTGGATGAGGAGAGTTGGGTGGTGCTGGAGCTGTCTAGTTTTCAGCTCATCGACCTGTCCAAGTCGGCCCATATCGGGGTGGTGCTGATGACGACCATCGAGCATATGAATTGGCACAAATCGGCTAAAGAATATGTCGAAGCGAAGGGAAACTTAGTAAGATATCAAAACGCAAATGACTTTGCGGTGGTGAACCGGGATTATGAAAACAGCCGGGAAATTGGAAAACTGGGCGCGGGAAAAAAGATTTGGGTGAGCGGCCGGGATTTTACGGGAGTGGTAAAACTGCGGGGAGAGCACAACCGGGAAAACGCGGCGGCGGCAATGGCGGTGGCTCAAATAGTCGGGATAGATAAGGGGTTGGCCCGGGATGTAATCAGGGACTTCAAGGGGCTGGAACATCGATTGGAGGAAGTGGGGAAAGTGGAGGGGGTGACTTATTTTGATGACTCGTTCTCAACGACGCCGGAGACGACAATAGCGGCGGTTAAGGCCTTCGGCGAACCGACGATACTGATCGTCGGCGGGTCGGAAAAAGGGTCAGATTTTAAAGAAATGGGGCAAGTTATTTCCCAAGCAAACAATATCAAGGCGGTAATTTTGATCGGGCTGATGGCGGATAGAATTGAAAAAAGTATTACGAACAAAAAAGTAAAGTTGGTCAAAGGAGCAAGGAATATGACTGAGATAGTGGCGCAAGCTAAAAGATTGGCTAAGCCGGGAGATGTGGTAGTGCTGTCGCCCGCTGCTGCCAGTTTTGATATGTTTTCCAATTACAAAGACCGGGGAGAGCAGTTTAAACGGGAGGTGTTAAAGAACGGAGAGAATTTCGCGGGAGAGATGGTAACTGTTGCCGGAGCCCATGACGACGACGGTATCTCCCGGTGAGGCGTGGGATTTGAGATAGGAGGCGATGGCGGGAAAATCCGGAATATATCGGGAGTGGGGGTGGTAGAGGGAAGCGACAATGTCCTCGCCGGTAAAGTCGCCGGGGTCGGATTCGCGGCTACCAAAAATGCGGGAGACGATGACGGTGTCGGCGGCGCGGACGGAGGCAGGCAACTGCCCAGCCAGAGCTTTGAGACGGCTATAAGTATGAGGCTCAATGACGGCCCACAAGCGGCCGCCGGGGTGAACCTCGCGCAGGGCGGTGAGAACGGCGGCAAAGGAGCTGGGGTGATTGGCGTAGTCGTCGTAAACATGGATGCCGTTTTTGACCCCCAAAAGTTCCATGCGGCGGTGCAGGCCGTGGAAGGAGGAGAGAACCTTGGCGGTGACCAGGTCGGGAATTTTCAGCAAACGGGCAAGGTTGATGACAGCGAGGGCATTGAGCTGGTTGTGGGTGCCGGCGATACCCAAGGGCCAATCTGTCCGGGAAAAGTCAGATAAATGGTAAGGAATGGAAGAAGCCGGAAATTTGAGTTTTTTAACCAGAGGCGAGTCGGCGTTGTAGATGACGGAACCACTTCTGTCTAAAAATCTCTGGTAGTGAGCCAGCATGTTGTCCACGGTCTCAAAGTATTCGGGGTGGTCGTATTCGACAAGCGTTAACAGGGAAATTTGGGGATGGAAGGAGGCAAAGTTGTCATGAAATTCATCTGCTTCACAGACAAAATAGCGGCTCTGGCCCAGACGAATGTTGCTGTCCCAGGCGGGCACGGTGGCCCCGACTTCTACGGTCGGGTCCATTCCGGCGGCTTCCAGGAGCAGCCCTGTGACGGCGGCGGTAGTAGATTTGCCGTGGGTACCGGCGGCGGCAATAACGAATTTGTCCTGATGGAGATAACGGCCCATGAAGTCCTGCCAGGTAATGAGCCGGCCCTGGGTTTTGGCAGTGGTAATTTCGGGATGCTCGGCGTTTTGGTAAAAAGCGGCCGGAGTGACGGCTAAAAGATCGATGTGTTTGAGATGGTCGGGGGAATGACCGACCAGGACGGGGATGTCGGCTTGTCTGACCTGATCCAGATAGGGAGTGTCCGAAGCGAGATCGCAGCCCGTGACGATGAAACCCTGGCTTTTAGCAATTTGGGCCGCCCCAGACAGGCCGGAACCGCCGATGCCTAAAAAATGAATACTTTGAGGCTTATTCATCTGAGGATGAGTATAACAAACCTGTACCACCCCCTTTAGTTAATTTCCTGGAAGGCGGGATTTCTTAGGCGGTATAATATTCAGACGATGCATTTTTATTTCGGACTGGTGATAGTGGCGTTCGGGGTGACGATGATGGGGATGGTGCCGTTCATAAACCTGCTGTACAAACTGAAATTTACGCGGCAGTCGGAAATGGGCGAGATACGGAAAAATGCCAGCGCGAATTTTTATAAAATCCGGGAAATGCATGCGGTTAAGGCCGGCGTGCCGACGGGCGGAGGTATCTGGCTGACGGTGGTAGTGGCAGCCATGTTTGCCGTGGTATTCGGGGTATTCGGGCCGGCCCGGGGATTTACGGGGGGGTATAACTTAGCCGGGGAGCTGGCGACAATATTTTTTACGTTCATAGGATTCGGGCTGTTGGGTTTTTATGACGACGTAATCAAGATTTTCGGATATAAGAAAACGGGGTTTTTCGGGTTGAGGCTGCGGCACAAGCTGCTGGTGCAGATCGGACTGGCTCTGGTGGTGGCAGGGAGTCTGTTTGCCTGGCTGGGGATAGACGTCATCAATATTCCGGGCATTGCCCATGTGCGGATCGGGTGGTGGTACGTGCCGCTGGCGGCATTTCTGATCACGGGATTTGCTAATGCTTTTGATTTCACCGATGGATTGGACGGACTGTCGTGCGGCTTGCTGACGATCTGCCTCCTGGCTTTCTGGACGATTGCTTTCAGGGCGCTGGATCACGTACTGATCGTATTTATCGCGCTGTGGGTAGGCAGTCTCTTAGCATTTTTGTATTTCAATGTTTATCCGGCCAGAATCATGCTGGGAAATATGGGGGGGCTGGCGTTCGGGGCGACTTTAGCCGTGGTCGGGCTGCTATCGGGAAAGATGCTGGTGATGATGATTATTTCGGGGGTGTTTTTAGTGGAGGGGTTGTCCAGCCTGCTGCAGATGCTGTCCAAAAAATTCATGAAGCATCGGCTGTTTCCCATCGCCCCTCTCCACCACTGGCTGCAGCTTGTTGGTTGGGAGGAGCCGAAGATCGTGATGCGGGCCTGGCTGGTCGGACTGGCGCTGGCAATATTTGGGGTGTGGTTGGCAGTACTATGAGGAAAATAAAGAATTTCGGCCACCTCGTTTGGTCAATCTACTGGACGGTGAGGTGCGGGTATCCGGCGAAAAAATTGTATGTCATCGGGGTGACGGGGACGGACGGCAAGACGACCACCTGCACGCTGATTTATGAAGTGCTAAAGGCGGCGGGAATAAAGGCCGGGTTGCTGTCCACGGTGAACGCCAAAATCGGCAATGAGGAGATAGATACGGGACTACATACCACCAATCCGGGGCCGGAGATACTGCAGCCGATACTGAAAAAAGCGGTGGCGGCGGGAGCGACGCATATGGTACTGGAAGTGACTTCGCACGGATTGGACCAGAACCGGGTGTGGGGATGTAACTTCCAGATTGGGGTATTGACCAATGTGACACATGAGCATCTGGATTACCATAAGACGTTTGCAAATTACCGGGAGACGAAACTGAAACTATTTTCCGGGGTGAAGTATGCGGTATTAAATCGGGATGACCCATCCTATGAATATATGAAGACCAAGATTCAAGATCCAAGATCCAAGATGCAATTGATTCCTTACACCAAAACTAATTTAAAGAATATCAGCCCGGATTTGGCCGGGGATTACAACAAATATAATATCGGGGCGGCGGAGGCGGTGGCAGGGATTTTGGGAATAAAAGGGGGGATTGTGGCGCGGGTGGTGAAAAATTTTGCCGGCGTGCCGGGAAGAAGGGAGGAGGTCAGGGCGGGGCAGAATTTCCGGGTGATTGTCGATTTTGCGCATACTCCCAATGCCCTGGAAGTGGTGCTAACACAGCTTCGAAAAGAGCTGCCGCCCGGGGGAAGGTTAATGGCGGTTTTCGGATGCACCGGGGAAAGGGATAAAGGGAAAAGGCCGATGATGGGGGAAATTGCAACCAGATTGGCGGACGGGGTGATCCTTACGTCCGATGACACCAGAAGTGAAAACCAGGATGATATCTATGAGCAGATACTAGCCGGCATTCCGGCGGCGGATGAAATGATAAAAAAGGGGACGCTGGTTAAGGAAAATGACCGGCGAAAGGCGATCGAGATAGCGGTCAAAACGGCAAGAGCGGGGGATATTATACTGTTAGCGGGTAAGGGTCATGAGAAATCAATTCTGATCGGGAAGACGGATAGGCCGTGGTCAGATCAGAGGGAAGCGAGCCGGGCGATTTCGGGGTTGATAAATCGGGCAAAGTGAGATAACTTTAGAACATGGCTGACGATACACGGGCGATGGGGGAAATCGGAATGATGGTGACGGGAGAAGCGGCTGAGGAAAAAGCTCTGCCGGTGAGGCTGGCCATGGATGGAAGTTTTGTGGATATTTCGACAGACAGGCAAATGTCGGGCGAGGAGATCAGGGCGCGTGAGCGGGGACATTATGTCAATCCCGTATCTGAGACGACGGCGAACCTGTGGCTGAAAGAAAAGCTGGAGCCGGGAGAAGTGATCGAGGTTCCCGGCGCGAGGAGGGAGACGCGGTATTACCAGGTGGTGGCAGAGCCGGCGGCGAATGTGAAGGCCAGCATAAAGGCAGGGACTCTAGGGGAGGCGGTGTTTGTGAAGCCGATGACTAAGGCAGAGGGGGAAATGGCGACAGCCATGGGGGCAAAAAAGGTGCCGTTTGAAAGTTTGGATTTAGCATCGCGGACTGAGAAGGCGCTGGGGCGGACTGATTAGCAGCCGGTTTTGCATAGGTTATTTTCATATGTTATAAGTGCTCTGTATGAAAATATTACTGCGTGATCTGAAGATGTTTTTTAGAGCGTGGTATAGATATTTGTTTGTCCGCGGATACAGAGGGTTTCGGCAATTTGAGCGGGTCAAGGATGCGGTGGCGAAAATACTTTACCGGCAGCGGGGCCGGTTTGCGCGGCCGTTCGTGCATACGGCCATGGGGGGGATGATTGCCATGGCCGTGACGCTGGCGCCGGTATTGGCGAGCTCGTTTCCGGGAATTGATAACAGCCAGGTGGTGGACCAGGCGCCGGCTAACCAGGTGTTTGACGTACAGGATAACGCGACGGCGACGCAGGTTTCAGATAAAGTCAGGGATAAAGTGCTGCAGTACACGGTGCTGCCGGGAGATACGGTATCCGGCATTGCCGATAAATTCGGGATTTCGATCGACACGGTAAGATGGGCGAATAATCTGACTTCGACGGGGGATATCAAGCCGGGGCAGCAGCTGGACATTTTGCCGGTGACGGGAATCGTGCATAAGGTGACCCGGGGAGAGACGATTTATTCTATAGCCAAGACGTACGATGCCAATCCCCAGGCAATCGTGGATTTTCCCTTTAATACGTTTGCCGATAACGAGACATTTGCCCTGTCTGTGGGGCAGGACCTGATCGTGCCGGACGGAAAGATGCCCAACGTAATTCCCTGGTCGCCGACGGCCTATGTGCAGCAGGTGACGCCAAACGCCGGAACGGTGTCGGCTACAGGGCAGTTTGTGTGGCCTATCTCCGGGATAATTACCCAGCGGTTCTCGTGGTACCATCCCGCGGTCGATATTGCGACGGCTTTCGGAACTCCGGTGATTGCGGCTGATTCAGGAAGGGTGATAGTGGCGGGGTGGCCCGACAATTCGGGGTACGGCAACCGGGTGATGATTGACCACGGCAACGGGTTTGTGACCCTGTATGCCCATTTGTCCAAGATACTAGTCACGGTCGGCCAGACGGTGAACCGGGGAGACAGGATCGGCCTTGAAGGCTCCACCGGCCGGTCTACCGGCCCGCACCTGCATTTTGAGATCAGAAAAGGGGGAGTCCACCTCGATCCGCTGACGATGCTGCGCTAGAAACAGGGGTAAATTAGCGGTGATCTGGTATAATGGAGAGTGGATAGACCCGTGTCTAGGCCTTCTGGTTGGTTAGATTCCCAGAGGATCCAAAGCAATAGGGGAATCTCAAACCAGAAGGGGGTGACAGAGTCAAAGACTCGCATCAATGCAAGATCAGCAATTAACATGCAAGGATTGTGGTAAGCAGTTCACTTGGACCGTTGGAGAACAACAGTTTTATCAGGATAAAGGTTTTACAAACCCGCCGTCCCGATGTCCGGATTGTCGCGCCAAGAAAAAGGCAGATATGTCCGGGGGAAGAATGAGCTACCCCATCACTTGTAGCAATTGTGGCAAGCAGGATACCGTGCCGTTTGAGCCGAAAGGCGACAGACCGGTTCTGTGCCGCGATTGTTTCAAAAAAAACAAAGGGAATTAAAAATTCCTTTGGAACCAAAAATCCCGCTTTAACCGGCGGGGTTTTTGGTGGACCCGAGGGGAATTGAACCCCTTTCTACTCAATGCCATTGAGTTATTCTACCGGTGAACTACGGGCCCAGGTAAAGGCTATTTTAGCAAAAAGTGGACTTGCGGGGAATTGAACCCCGAACTCGTCAATGCGAATGACGCGGTATACCGTTTACCTACAAGCCCGTGAAGCTATTTTATCAGAATGGGTTAGTGGGCGGGAGTAGCGGAGGGAGTGGCGGAGGTGGGACCCAGGTTGGCGGGCAGCTTAATGGGAGGATTGACCTTGGGTGAGGGCAACGGTTGGGGGGCTTCCAGTTGGGAAGCGGCGGGCCGGGGCGTCGGGGTGGGAGTAGCGGTAGCGCCGACCTGTTTTTGCAGGGCTTCCAGTTCACTTTCGGCCTTGGCATAATCAGAGGAGTTTTTGTCCAAAAGCTGGGTGACGGATTGCATGGCGACTAAAGCATTCTGGTAGTCGCCGCTTTGGCGCAGGGCGACGGCCAGGTTGTAGTAAGCGTTAGCCAGGTCGGGCTTGAGGTTGACGGCCTGGCGGAAGTAGGTGATGGCCTGGTCATACTGCTTGAGAGAATAATAGACGCCGCCCAAGGCAATCCTCAAGTTGGGATTGGCCGGGTCGAGCTGAATGGCCTGGGTATAACTCGCTATGGTCCAGGAGTCGGCGCCCTGGGCAATATTAAGGAGGTTTCTGTAGATATTGGCCAGGTTTTCGACGTTGGAGACTTTGTTGGGGTTGAGGGCGACGGCATTCTTGGCTTCACGGATGGCTTGCTGGATAAGCTGGGAGATGGTGTCCCGGTCCTGGGAAGTCAGGTTTTTTTGGCTGGCCAGAGAGTTGGCCAGGAGCAGATTGGTTTGGGAATAGGCGACCCGGTAGGCATCCCGGTAGGGATTCGTGTTGATAGCCTGGATGAGGGTGTTGTAGGTAGCCCGGCCGTCATTTCTGGCGGCGGAAGCCAGGGCGGATTCGAAGATAACTTCACCGGCATAAACCCGGCTGCCATAATAAAGGGTGGGGGTGGCTAGGGCGATGGCCAAGATGAGGGCAATCCAGGGGAGAATGGGAGTGCGGAAGCCTGAATCGCTGTTGGCGACAATATCAATGCTGGCTTCATGGACCATGGAGGAGCCGATGAGCCGCAGGGAGACCACGGTGAGAGCCAAGAGGACGAAAGTAAAGAAGAGGTGGACGAAACTGGGGTAGACAAAGAGCTGGACCAAAAGGAGTAAGGATCCGGTAAGAGCGGAGGCAAATAAAATAGTGTGAGACGGCGTGTCCCCGGAGAATTTAAGGAGCTTAAGAGTGATACCGAATTGGCGGAAAGCCAAAATGGCGTAGGTGAGGAGGCCGAGCAGGCCGACGGTGGAGAGCAGCTGCAGGTAATAGTCACTGGCGGAGGTGAAGCGGACGGCCCAATTGGGGTTCAGGTTGAAATTGATGGGGCGGAACATGGTGAAATCCTGGTCAAAAGTGGAGGGGCCGGTTCCCAGCAGGGGGGAAGTCTTGAGCGCTTCCAGGGAGATGGCCCAGGCGGTGGATTGGGGGAGGAAGGTGGGGGTGAAGGGGCTACCGGGCTTGAAGAGGCGGTAGGCGATAGTACCGGAGCCAACTACAATCAAAAGCAGGGACAGAGCGACGACGAAACTTTTGGCGGGGTTGCCTTTTTCCTTGAAGGCGAAGACGCCCAGGAAAGGCAGGAAGCAGAGCATCACGATCATCGAGCTGAAGATGTTGCCAGTGGGAGTCCAGGCGGGGGTATTGAGGAAGGAAAAAGGTAAAAGATTGACGATGAGACCGGAGCTCCAGAGAATAGAAACCACGGCCAAGATAAGGAGGGAGAGGATCATGGCCCAAGTGAGGGATTCGACCTCCTGACGGGTACGGATAATATTAATAGAGACAAAGAAGAATAAGACCAGAGAAATGATGGTGCCGGTTTGGGTCGGGGCAAAGAAGGCGTCCATGAGGTTGGGTGACTTGATGAAAGTGGAGAGCAGCCAGGCGGCAAGAAGGCCTAACATCGGCAGACCCAAGGGACTGCGGGTGAGGCGAACCTGCTTATCAGAAATAAACATGCCTACCCAGAGGAAGACCAGGACCAGAGTGGAAAGCATGAGGAAAGCCTGTTTGTTGAACTCATAAAAATCAGAAGTGATGGGGATAAACAACAAAGGGATGAGAAAAACATCGGCGATGATGATCCCGGAGGCGACCCTTTGCAACATGGCAGAAGTTTTCATAGGTGAATTCTATTAAAACGGATAATATAGGGGGAGTCAATCCCTATATTGCAACAGATCTGACCCGAAACGTAACAGATCTGACCCAGTGTATAATCAGTTTATGCCGGCGAGATACAGAGTAAAACAATATCGGCCCGGGGGAATATACTATATATATAGTAGAGCGGGGGCGGGACGGAACGTATTTGAAGATGAGGTGGATTACAATTTTTGGATGAAGTTGTTTGAAAGATACGCGGGGGAGGTTAAGGAAGAGGCGGGAGGCAGGTATAAGCTGGAAAGGCCGTACCGCCGGAGGCATAAGCGGGAGATGAATTTGCAAGGCCGGGTAAAAGTCTTGGCATTTAGCCTGGTGCGCAGAGGAGTGTTTTTGTTGGTATGGCAAAAGGAGGCAGACGGAGTGACAAAATTCATGCGGCGGCTGGTGACGAGCTATACCCTGCACGCTAACCAGCGGCACGGGCGGAAAGGGGCGGTATTTGCCGGGGCATACCGGGGGGTGCTGGTCACCTGCGGGAAAGATATGGTTTATTTATCCCGGCGGATACACCGGCTGCCACTGGGTAAAATAGTTCGTCGATTCGGGTGGGTGGAGACAACGGCAGTCGGAATATCCGAGGAATATTTGTACTCAAGCTATGGAAACTACCTGGACGGCAGAAGTAACTCATGGTTAGATCCGGAGACAGTGCTTTCGGAGTGGAAAAATTTGGGGCCGGAGGGGCAAAAGAGCTACCGGGAGTTTGTGCAGGATGAGAGGGTGGTGGAGGAGCCGTGGATAAAAGCTCTCCCGGTAGCGGACGAGTTATAATTGGTTATGGCTTTTTTGGGATATGCACCCGGGGAGACGGAAAAAAAATGGCTGGCAGTATGGCAAAAGCAGGGATTATATCGGGCGAAAGACGAGACGGATAAACCTAAAAGCTATTTGCTGATCGAGTTTCCCTATCCGTCAGGGGAGAGGCTGCATGTAGGTCACGCCAGGAGTTACTGCTGCCTGGATGCCGTGGCCAGGAAAAGGCGAATGCAGGGATATAATGTGCTGTTTCCTATCGGGTGGGACGCATTCGGGCTGCCGGCGGAAAATTACGCGATCAAGACGGGAATTCATCCGGCGGTGACGACGGCCACAAATATCGGTAATGCCAGGGTACAGGCCATGGCCTGGGGATTGTCGTTTGACTGGGAGCGGGAGGTAAATACCACGGATCCGGGTTATTACAAGTGGACGCAGTGGATATTTGTGCAGCTATTTAGGAAAGGCCTGGCATACAAGGCGGAAATAGCCGTGAATTGGTGCCCCAAAGATAAGATTAACCTGGCGAATGAAGAGGTGATTGACGGAAAATGCGAGCGGTGCGGGACGGAAACCGAAAGGCGGACGCAGTCGCAATGGCTGTTGGCCATCACCAAGTATGCGGACAGGTTGTTGGATGATCTGAAGACGGTGAATTTCCGGGAGGATATTGCGCTGTCGCAGATTAATTGGATCGGGAGAAAGGCAGGAGCCAAGTTGGTGTTTACTAATGATGCTATTGATTTGCGGTTAGATGTATTTACGACACGGATTGATACGGTGTTTGGGGTGACGTTTGTGGCAGTAGCGCCGGAGGCGGCTTCGAACTGGATAGAGAAAGTACCGAAAGCAAAAAAAGCCGGGGTGGAGGCTTATGTGGCGGAGGCCCTGAATAAGAGTGAACGGGAAAGGAAACAAAAAACCGAGAAGACGGGGGTGGATACGGGGTTGACGGTAAAAAATCCGGCTAACGGGCAGGAGGTACCGGTGTGGGTGGCGGACTATGTGATGATGGATGTGGGGACGGGAGCGGTAATGGGAGTGCCGGCGCATGACGGCAGGGACTTTCAGTTTGCGAAGAGGCAGGGCTTGCCGATAGTAGAGGTGGTTGCAGGCGGGAAAAGCGGGGAGGTATATGAGGGGGAGGGCAGGTTGGTGAATTCGGGGAAATATACGGGGATGGAAAGCGGTGAAGCCAGGGAGAAGATGGTAGCTGACGGCCTGGGGGAAAAGAGCCAGACTTACCATCTGCGGGATTGGGTGTTTTCCAGGCAGCACTACTGGGGGGAACCGATACCCATGGTGTTTTGCGAGAAGTGTGCAAAAGACGGCATATCTTTAATCAAAGAGGGGGAAGTAAATGGGGAGTTCAAAGGTATGGCCGGATGGTTTCCCGTATCTGAGTCAGATCTGCCGGTGAAGTTGCCCCAGGTGGAGAAATATCAACCGACGGGGACGGGGGAGTCGCCGCTAGCGGCGATGACGGAGTGGGTAAATACAAAGTGTCCGGTGTGCGGGGGACCGGCCAGGCGGGAGACAGACACCATGCCGAACTGGGCCGGATCGTCTTGGTATTACTTAAGATATATTGACCCCCACAATGACCGGGTGCTGGCTGACCCGGCGAAGCTTCGGTACTGGCTGCCGGTAGATTGGTACAACGGGGGGATGGAACATACGACCCTGCATTTACTATATAGTCGCTTCTGGCACAAGTTTTTATTTGATTTGGGAGTGGTGCCGACGAGTGAGCCGTACGCCAAGCGCACCAGCCATGGGGTGATTTTGGGCCCGGACGGGCGAAAGATGAGCAAAAGCCGGGGCAATGTGATTAATCCGGATGAAGTGGTGACCAAGTTCGGGGCGGATACGCTGCGACTTTATGAGATGTTTATCGGGCCGTTTGACCAGACGGTGGCCTGGAACTGGGAAGGGGTGGAGGGGGTACACCGGTTTTTGAAGCGGGTATGGGGATTGGCTATTGGCTGTCAGCTATCAGCCATGAGTAGCCCGGAGGCAAAGAGACGGATGGCAAAGCTAAAAGTAAAAGTGGAAGAAGACCTGGAAGCGATGAAGTTTAACACGGCGGTGGCGGCGATGATGGAGACGCTGAACTGGTGGGGAGAACATGAGACGGAAGTGGGGAAGGATATGGTAACGATGTGGGTAGTAATTATGGCGCCGATAGCCCCGTTTATGGCTGAAGAAATGTTTTTCAGGCTGACCGGAGGAAAAATGGGGTCCGTGCATGAGCAGAAATGGCCGGAGGTGAACCCGGCAGACTTGGGCGGGGGAAAAGTGACGGTGGCAATATCAGTAAACGGGAAGGTGAGGGGAAAGTTAGAATTAGAGACTGGGAGAGCAAAAGAGCAGGGGTTGGTCGTGAGTCAGGCTCTGGAATTGGAGAACGTGAAGAAGTATATTGGAGAGAAGCAGTACCGGGTGGTGTTCGTCCCGGGAAGATTAGTCAACCTCGTTGTAGTGTGAATTGGCAAACAGTTCAGGAATGGGGGATAAATCATTCCCGTCGGGTGATGTGGGCGGGATTGGGAGTGGTGCTGGTCGGGGCGGGAATATTTTGGCTGAAATCGGGACAGACTGAGACGGGGGTCAGGATTTTGTCGGGGGAGGAAGAAGTGCAAATCAGCAGTGAAAGCGGGCGGTTGGTGGTGGACGTGGCGGGAGCAGTGTCTAGGCCTGGAGTATATGAGCTGAAAGTGGGGTCGCGGGTGGATGATGCCCTGGCGGCGGCGGGGGGAATCGGGGCGGATGCGGATAACAAATGGGTGGAAGTCAACTTAAACCGGTCGGCAAAAGTGGCGGACGGAATGAAGATATTTATTCCGCGGTTGGAGGACCAGGCAACCGCTTTGGAAGTCCCGGGAAAAGTTAATATTAACAGTGCCGACAGCGGGGAGCTGGACGGGCTGCCGGGGATAGGACCGGCGGCGGCGGCGAAGATAATCGGGGGCCGACCTTACACCCAGGCAGATGAATTATTAGGGCGAAAGATTGTGAGTGCTAAAGTCTGGGAACAGATAAAGGAGTTGGTGACGGCGTGGTAGACAGACGCTGGTTGGTACTGTTGGGGGTAATATTGTTGATAGCCGGCGGGCGGTACTGGCAGTGGCGGAACCAGTGGCCGACTTTAGTGGCCGGACAGAGAGTTTCGCTGGCGGACAAGGTGAGGTTTCCGGTGGATGTCAGGTGGGGCAAGCAATATGTGCGGTTGGGTCGGGGAGGAGAAATAGAAGTGGAGGTACCGGGAGGGGTGACGGTGGATTTGGGAGACCAGTTGGAAGTTGTTGGCACTATTGAGAATAGATTGATAGGAGAAAAGCTGAATGGATTTAGGTTGATATACAGCCACTTTAACGTTAAACCAGCTTCGGAGGTGGGGAGAGTGATAGCGGAGTGGCGAAAAACGCTGATGGCCAGAGTGGAAAGCTGGCTGCCAGGGGATGAGGGGGGACTGGCGGCGGGGATACTGTGGGGAGGCAGCGAAGGCATCAGTGAAAAGGGAAGTGAAAACTTCCGTAAGGCCGGAATCACGCATATTGTGGCTGCGTCGGGCTACAATGTAACGGTGGTGGCAGGCTGGGCAATGGCGATCGGGCTGCGGTTATTTGGCAGGAAGCTCATGATATATTTTGGACTAGTTAGTGTGGTTTTGTATGTATTGTTGGCGGGAGCGCAGGCGGCAGTGGTGCGGGCGGGAATCATGGCCGGGCTGGCTTTGGTGGCCTTGGCCAGGGGAAGGCAGACAGAAACGGTGTGGGTATGGCTGTTGGCCGGTATGGGAATGGTGATAGCTAAGCCGGAATATCTGGAGGATATCGGATGGCAGCTGTTGATGGTGGCAACCGGAGGATTGGTATTTTTGAGAAAAGGGGGGCGTGAAAATTTATTGGTGGCCGATTTGAAAACGACATTAGCAGCTCAGGTGACTACTCTGCCAATCATTGCGCATTACTTCGGCGGGGTGAGTGTCATCGCTCCTGCGGTTAATGTATTGGTATTGTGGACGGTGCCCATGATCATGGAAGTGGTGATGATGGCGACGGTGGTGGGACTGGTGGGGAGCGGAATAGGGATGGTGGCGTCGTGGGCAGCCTGGCCGCTGTTGCGGTGGGTCACTTGGGTGACTGACGCCGTCGGAAATTGGGGGTGGTCAAGTTTGACGGTGGGAGAAATGGGGTGGGGGTGGGTAGCAGTCTATTATGCGACAGTGATATTTATTTTGAATTTCAGGACTGTATGCCGGGCGGGCAGGGAGGTGGTGTTTTACCGCCAGAGCCATGGGGTGGGGAGTTAAATTTTTGATATTGGCCGGGATAGCAATTTGGCTGGCGGTTGGGGTAATGCCGGACGACAAACTGCATGTGGTGTTTTGCGATGTGGGTCAAGGCGATGCTACACTTATATCCTATAAGAGTAAGCAAATTTTGATTGACGGCGGGCCGGATAATTCGGTACTGAGGTGTCTGGCGCACCATATGCCGTTTTATGATAGGAAAATTGACGTGGTAGTTTTGACACATGACAACAGCGACCATAGTACGGGCCTGGTCGAAGTTAACAAACGGTATAGGGTGGGGGTTTGGGAGCCAAGACTGCACCGGGGGCAGACGGTACAACTGGGGCCGGTCAGGATGGCTGTGGAGTGGCCTAAGGAAGAGGAAACGAATCAGGCTATCATTCCGGACAATAATTCGGGAATAGTGGTCCGGATCAAATATGGCCTGTTTGATGTGCTAATGACTGCGGATGTGAATACGGGTAATTATGCGGCTGATGAGACGGTGGAGGTGGTGAAAGTGCCGCATCACGGAAGCCGGCTGGCGATCACGCCGGCATGGATTGAGGCGGCTAAACCGAAGCTGGCAGTCATCTCTGTGGGTAAAGACAGCTTCGGTCAGCCGGCAGCAGAGGTGATTTCGGAATTTGAGGCGGCGGGAGCCCGGGTGATGCGCACGGATGAGGCGGGAGATATTGAGGTCATTAGCGACGGGGAGAGTTGGAGGGTAAAATGAGGTATGCGGATTGGGATTGATGCCAGCCGGGCTTTCGGAGAGCAGCGGACGGGGACGGAGAACTACAGCTACCAGATGATCAGGCACATATTGGCCCTGCCGGAGGCTAAAAACGATGAATTTGTCCTGTATGTTAGAACTCCCCCTGCCCCCTCTTTGATTAAAGAGGGGGCACGCGGAGGGGGCGTTCAAGTAGAGGTGAAACAAATTCCTCAGAAATTTCTCTGGACTCAAATTGGGTTGGCGGCCAGGACGTGGCTCGATAGCCTGGATGTGCTGTGGGTACCGGCCCATACGCTTCCTGTGCTGCGCAAACCCGGGTTGAAAACGGTAGTGACTATACACGGGATTGAATATGAGTGGCTGCCGGCCTTTGAAAACGTGCTGCAGAGGTGGTATTTGCCACTGTCGACCAAGTACGCCGTGGCCCAGGCGGACAGGATCATTGCCGTGTCGGAGTTTACCAAGAAGCAGCTGGTGGCAAGACTGGGGGCAGAGGCGAACAAGATTGAGGTGGTGTGGGAAGGGGTATCACCCTTTGCCTTCGGGCATCCCCCTCTTAATTTAAGAGGGGGAACTAAAGGGGGTGATATATTGAAAAAGTATGATTTGCAATCTAAAAAATACCTATTATTTATAGGCACGGTACAACCACGGAAGAACCTGGTCAGGCTGATTGAGGCGTTTTCGCGGCTTCCGGGGGAACTAAAACTTGTGATAGCCGGAAAGCCGGGTTGGGGTTATCAGGAAATACTCCGGGCTCCGGAAAAGTATGGAGTAGTGGGCCGGGTGAAGTTTACAGGATATGTGGATGATATAGAAAGAGATATATTGTTAGCGAATGCCAGGGTTTATGTGCAGCCCAGCATCACCGAGGGGTTTGGCCTGCCGGTGGTGGAAGCGTTTGCGGCCGGAGTGCCGGTAGTAGCGAGCCGAGGCGGGGCGTTGGCGGAAGTGGTGGGTGAGGCCGGGAGGCTATTTGAGGCGGAATCCGAAGGGGAGATGGAGGGGCAGCTAAGGTCGGTGATCAAAGATGCCAGGCTGAGGGGAAAATTAATACGGGCGGGGATAAAGAGGGTAGGGGAGTTTGGCTGGGAGACCGCAGCTATTAAAACTTATAATATATTAACAACCCGGGGTTAATACTATTGGGGATAAAATGTGTATAACCGTATCATCTAGCTTTGAATTATGCAGGGACAAATTGTGTACACTTTGGATAATTTCTAATTTCTAATTTTTAATTTTTAAACTTATAGGAAAACTAGCGAAAACAGGGAAATTGCCAGTAAGATGTGATACGATGATAAAAGGCGGTAAAAATGGAAGACAGGCAAAAAAAGCAGAAAAGATTCGAGGCTAACTCGGAAATAAAGGATGGAGGGAGCATCCAAATCCTGGGGGTGAGAGTGAGTAGCAGTTCGATAGGCTCAGTGCTAAGTCTAATTTTGGCCGAATGCCGCAAAAAGGACTTGACAAGGCCTTATTTCGTGGTGACGGCCAATCCGGAAATAATTATGGCGGCGCAGGCGGATGAAGAATACCGGCAGGTTTTGAACGGGGCGGACCTGGTGATAGCGGATGGTGCGGGACTGAAACTGGTCGGAATCAGGCAAATTGTACCCGGGCGGAAGCTGGTGCGGAGGTTATTGGAAACCAGGCTGAAGGTGTTTTATTTGGGGGGAAAGAGCGGAGTGGCCGGGGAAATGGCAAATAAATTCGGCGGAAGGTGGGATGAAGGACACAAAAATATAAAAGTTGACCTAATTGACCCAGTTACTAACGAGCGAATAATTAATAAAATTAATAAATATGAGCCGGATTTACTACTCGTGGCATATGGGGCACCATGGCAGGAAAGATGGATTGCGGCCAATTTGGATAAAATCAAAGCCAAAGTGGTAATGGGGGTGGGGGGAACGTTTGATTATTTGGCTGGAAGGAGACCGGAGCCGCCGGAATGGATAAACAGAGTCGGTTTGGAATGGGCCTGGAGGCTAGTACACGAGCCGTGGAGGTGGAAACGGCAGCTGGCTTTAATCAGGTTTGTTGGAAAAAACTTATTTGATTAGATTAACAAAACGACGCGGGCCGACTTTGAGGGTTCCGGGTTCAATAATCTGAAAATTTGGATCAAGTATTTTTTCTCCGTTGTATTCGACTGCTCCCTGAGTGATTAATCTTCTGGCTTCAGATTTAGACTCAGCCAAGTTGGCATTAACGATAGTTTCCACGACAACGTTATCTGAAACGTTGATTTGGTAAGTGGGGATGTTTTTCGGGGTTTCCCGGTTCTGGAAAGTGGACTCGAACTGAGATTGGGCGGAGCTGGCGGCGGCTTTGCCGTGAAGTTCGGCTACGATAGTGTAGGCGAGCTGTTTTTTGAAGTTCATGGGGTTGGCGCCGCCCAAAATCTGGGCCTCAATTTCGGCGACCTGGGGTAACGGGGTAGCCGTAGCCAGGGTAAAGTACTGAACGATGAGGTCGTCACGAAGAGACATGACTTTGCCATAAACATCGGCAGCGGAGTCGTCCAGCCAGATGGCATTGCCCCAGCTTTTGCTCATCTTGCGGCTGTCGGTGCCGTCCAAAAAAGGAGTAGAGAGGACGAAGGTGTCTTTGTTGCGCAAATCTTTCTGTAAAGTGCGGCCGGCCTGCATATTGAAGGTCTGGTCGGTGCCGCCGATCTGGAGGTCGGTGTCCATGAAGTAAGAATCGTAACCCTGCATCATGGGATAGAGGACTTCGGGCAGGGAGACGGAGCGGCCGGATTCGAGACGGACTTTGATGAGCTCTCTGGAAATAAAGTCATTGAGGGAGAAGTGGCGAGCCAGAAGAACAATGTCTTTGAAAGACAGCTTTTTCAGCCATTCGGAATTGCGGCGGACGGTGACGGCGGAGAAATCCAGAACTTTGGCGGCCTGGTCTTTGTAGGTGGCGAAATTGGCTTCAATTTGGGCGGAAGTGAGGACGGGCCGTTCGGTTTCCTTGTCCGAGGTGTCGCCGATTAAGGCGGTAAAGTCACCGATCAGGAAAGTGACGTGATGACCCAGGCCGACCAACTGCTGGAGTTTTCTTAAGGCCACGGCGTGGCCGAGGTGAATATGAACCGAAGTGGGGTCAATGCCCAGATAGACGTTGAGCTGTTTGCCGGAGGTCAGTGCCCGGGCCAAAGTGTCCCGGGAGGGGATGATGTTGGCGACGGCGCGGTCGAGAAAGTCGGCAACCGGGTCCATGAGGCAATTCTAGCGCTTGATTGATTAAATGACTAGCTTTAGAATCCGATTATGGCCTATAAAGAAGGAGAATTGGATTTTGAGGAAGAGGGCCTGGAATCACAACGGGTGTGGAGATTGTCTTTGCAGGGAGCCAGGGCGAAGGACGAGGGGAAATTGAGCCGGGGCTGTGATGAATGTCAACTGCGAAAGTACCAAATCTGTTCAGGCATAATCCGTGATGGGGGGGCAGACCCGTACGCCTTTTTGATGGAGGGGTATGGAAATCTGGCGTCCCCGAGAGCGGTCTATCAGCATTTGGAGGGACAGAAGGTAGTATGCGTGCAGATGTTCAGGCTGAAGAGAAAAGAGAGAGGATCATGATACAATTTGGATATGCGGTATTCGCAGTTGTTCCCAAAGACCATCAGGGAAGC
Source organism: Candidatus Amesbacteria bacterium (assembly GCA_027331445.1). Taxonomy (GTDB): domain Bacteria; phylum Patescibacteriota; class Microgenomatia; order CAZETR01; family Amesbacteraceae; genus DAHWUD01. The sequence continues at coordinate 16,661 of DAHWUD010000008.1, read as the reverse complement.
GCCCAAGGATGCGACCGCGATCAATCATAAGCTGCTGGTGCGAGGTGGGTTTGTGGATCAGCTGATGGCGGGGTCGTGGACACTGTTGCCTTTGGGGTGGCGGGTGGTGACCAAAATCACCCAAATTATCAGGGAAGAAATGGACGCCATCGGGGGGCAGGAGATGCTGATGCCTTTGATGCACCCCAAGGAAATCTGGAACGAGACGGGCCGGTGGGAGAGCGCCTCTGAGGTGATGTATCAGCTGAAGGACACGCGGGAGAAGGAATTTGCCCTGTCATTTACGCACGAGGAGATAGTGATGGACCTGCTGCGCAAGCACATCAGTTCGTATAAGGACCTGCCGGTGGCAATATATCATTTTTCGACTAAATTCAGGAACGAACCGCGGGCGACGGGGGGAATTTTGCGGGGGAGAGAGTTTTTGATGAAGGATTTGTATTCGGCCCACGCGACGGAAAAGGATTTGATGGGGTTTTATGAACGGGTGTCGGAGGCATACCTGAAGATATTCAAAAGGATGGGGTTTGAGGTGTATGTGACGGAGGCGGCAGGAGGGGTATTCACCGATAGGCAAACGCGGGAGTTCCAGGTGGTGGCCGAGGCGGGCGAAGACACCATTTATGTCAAGCCGGGGACGCACGAAGCTTACAATAAAGAGGTGTTTTCGGGGAATGAGGCGGAATTTGAAGTAAAACGGGCGATCGAAGTGGGGAATATCTTCCCATTTGGCGATAAAAAATATGCGGAAAAGATGAAAGTGGGCTTTACGGATCGGGACGGACAGAAAAAATTGGTATTTTTTGCCAGCTACGGGATCGGGGTGACCAGGCTACTGGGCACGGCAGTGGAGGTATTCCATGATGATAAGGGCATTGTGTGGCCCAAAGTGATCGCACCGTTTCAAGCTCATTTAGTGGGCTTGGGAGCAGGAGAGCGGGAGAGCGGGAGAGCGGGAGAGGTTTACGAAAGATTGACAAAGTTGGGTATAGAGGTTTTGTGGGACGAGACGGAGAGGGGGGCGGGGGAAAAATTTGCCGATGCCGACCTGTTGGGCATACCGGTGCGGCTGGTGGTGTCGGAAAAGACGGGAGACAAAATTGAATGGAAAGGGAGAAATAGACGGGAGACCGAGCTGGTGGAGATTGAGGAAGCGATTGCGCGGCTGAAGTAGCGGGGGTAAGCTATAATGGCAGAATATGGCTGAAGCCAAAGAGGTTTTGTTGCCGGCGGGGACCAAGATACCCAACCACATAGCCATGATTTTGGACGGGAACCGGAGGTGGGCGAGGGCCCGGGGTTTACAGCCGTGGGAGGGGCACAAGGCGGGGTATGAAGCCGTTCAGAGGCTGGCGCGGGCTTCAAGAAAACTGGGCGTGCATACATTTACGGTGTGGGCGTTTTCGACGGAAAACTGGGATCGGCCGGCCAAAGAAATCGAGGCGATTTTTCATCTGTTAAGAAAAGCGATTGCCGACGAAGAGGAGGAGTTTCACCGGGACAAAGTGAGATTTGTGCATCTGGGCAGAAAAGACCGGTTTCCGGAAGATATTGCCAAGGGATTAGCGCACCTGGAAGAGGCGACGGCCAAGTATGAAGGGAACGTATTTAACCTGGCGCTGGATTACGGCGGGAGGGACGAAATAGTCAGAGCCGTAAATAAAATTCAAGAATCAAGATTCAAGAATCAAGATTCCAGCCCAATTACGGAGAAGGAATTTGAGAGCTACTTGGATACAGCGACCCAGCCTTATCCATATGTCGATTTGTTTATCCGGACCAGCGGCGAACAGCGGACCTCCGGATTGCTGCCATGGCAGATGACGTACGCCGAGATGTACTGGGAAACGGATCACCTGCCGGACTTTACCCCGGAGAAGCTGAAGGAAGCAATATTGGATTATTCGCGGCGGAGAAGGCGGTTCGGGGGCGACGATCGGGATGAGCATCTGAAATTTAATCCCAAGGTGGTGGCCCGGCTGGAGCTGGACTGGCGGCGGGCGCTGAATCTGGGGGAGGACAAAAAGCTCAGGGACCTGGTGGTGGCTTATCTGAAAGAACAATACGGACTTTCTAAGGAGCTGGCAGTGTCGGCCGGGGTGCACATGGCGGGGGCGCTACTGTACGGAAAAGATGAGGATTGGGCGGAAGCGAAAAAAGCCCTGGTGGGACTGTACGAGATTGTGAGAAAGAATGTCGGCCTGGCTATGGAGCCGGAGATCGTCGCCGATTTGCAGCTTAAGCTGTGGCAAAAGGGGGGGCGGGAGGAAGATTACCGGCAGCTGTACGCGGAAACGTACCGGTTTTCGGATCTGCAGGCGGCCAAGTCGGCGCATTTGGCATATCTAGCCAACACGGAGATGGACAAAAACAACTATAAGAAGGCCAAGGATTATCTGGAGAGGTTTTACGCGGCACTTAAAGAACGGGTAGCTTGATATGAGCAAGTCACTGCTGGCTGCAAAAGCGAAGAGGGAGTTGGAGGAATTTGTAGTAAAGGTTGACGGGAAGCTGGCGGAATATTGGGAGGAGGAGGGGAAAAGGAACTTTGGTTTTAACGACAAGCAAAAGAAATTGGTGCGGGGGATGATTGAACATGCTGGAGAGCACAATTTACGCAAGGCAAAGAGGTTGCGGGGAGCGTTTGTTCACTATGCCTTTAAGCTGGGCGGAGAAGAGGGGGATGACAGATTGTGGAAGGCGGCGATGGCGATTGAGCTGGTACATACAGCCCTACTGATGCACGACGATTTCATGGATGAGGATGAGGTGCGGCGGGGAGGCCCGACGACGCAGAAGTTTTACGAGGCGTTGGGCGGAGATAAACACTACGGCGAAAGTATGGCGGTGACTGCAGGAGACATGGCACTGTGTATGGGGTTTGAGCTGCTTGAAGAGAGCGGCTTTGACTCCCAGCAAGTAAGCCCGGCGATGCGGCAACTGTTGAGGGGAATTGTGAATACGACTTTCGGGCAGGCCTACGATGTGACATTGGAGGCGATGAAAGAATGGACGGAGGAGGATGTGATTGTCCTGCACAGGGCGAAGACGGCAATTTATACCTACGAGAATCCCCTGTTTATCGGGGCGCATTTGGCTGGTTTGCCGGAAAAAGCCTTTACGGTGTTGCATGACTACGCCATTGACGGAGGAGTGGCGTTTCAGTTGCAGGACGACATTCTGGGGGTGTACGGGGATGAAGAGAAAACAGGCAAGTCAGCTGATTCGGATATCAGGCAGGGAAAGTGCACTCTTATGATCAAGCGGATCCTGGATGTGGGGAATGCCGGGCAGGTAGCGGCGGTAAAAAAGGTATGGGGAAACAAGCAGGCGACCAGGGAAGACCTGGAAGCGGCCAAGGCGGCTATAAAGGAAAGCGGAGCTTATGACTATAATAAACGGCTGGCAAAAGAGTATGCCGTAAAGGCGGCCGGCTCTGCGGGAAAATTGCGCGATTTGAATTTGCAGGGGGAAGCAATAGACTTTATTCAGGGGATTGCGGAGTATATGGCGGAGAGAGAAGTTTGAGCAAGTCTTTGGGCTTTTTGGCGAGAAAGTCGGGATGAGCGGCGAGGAGTAGATTTTCCGGTTCGAAGCCCCAGGTGACGGCGATACTTTTACACCTGGCTTTATGGGCGGCGGCAATATCGCGGACCATGTCACCCACATAGAAGTCAGGGTGATATTTTTCTAAACGGTGATGCTTGCCGAAAAGGTGGGGGGAGGAATCGACGGTGCGGAAATAGTTTGCGAGATTATTGCGCGATAGGAATTCTGCAACTGTGGTTTTGGAGGCGTTGGTAATAATTATTAACGTATGGGCTGATGAGAGCTTTCTGATGACGTATGAAATTTGGGGAAAGGGGAGGGTAGTGGGATAGAGGGTGGTCTGCCATTTGCGGGACCACAGGGCGATAGCGGGTATTTGGTATTTATGGACACCGTAGTGTTTGAGGAGGCCGGACAGGCCGAGACGGCGGGCGGCGGAGACGGAGATGAGGGGCAGATGGTGAGAGGCGGCATAGCGGGTGCCGATCTGAACAAACATCGGCAAGCTGTCGCAGATGGTGCCGTCAAAGTCAAAGGCGATAGTCATGCCCGAATTGTATCAGAAAGTACGCCCTCTGCTCCCTCTGTAATTAAAGAAGGGGAACGGGAGGGGGAGTTCAGAACCGGAGTTTTGGTGTATGATATTTTTATGCGCTGCCCGGATTGTGGAAATAACTTGGTGAAGACCGCTGTGGTCGGGTTTGACGAGTCGCATCGCTGCGAGAACTGCGGTGGGGTGTGGCTAACCGGGTGGGTGTTAAACCGGATCGCGCAAAACCCGGAGGAAAACTTTACGATCGAAAAAAAAGGTGTGAGCGGGGCGATGGGGGGGAATGGCAGCTGCCCGACCGACGGAAATAAGCTGTTTGTGCCGGGGGGAGAGGAACTGCCGGTGGGGGTGCAGATTCAGAAATGCAACAAATGCGGCTGGTGGTGGCTGCCGGATGACCAAATATTTGGCCTGCGCCAGGCCTATTCACTGCGGAAAGACTACATGAAAGTCTGGAACAGCAAGCCGAGATGGCAGGCACTGGTGTGGCCGGCTTTGATTTCGGTGGTGTTGACGGCAGGATTGGTGGGGGGAGTGAGCCTGACGGTGCAGCGGCAGCAGGCAAGTATAGGAGCCTCGGTGGGCATTACCAACTGGTCGGTGACGAGCTTGGGAGTGGGAACGGCCCTGGTAAATTTTGACAGCGGGTTGGGGTTGAGTTCGCTGCAGTATAAAAGCCAGAACGAGTCGACCTGGCATGAGGTGCCGGCGAGCTGCCAGGGACAAAAATGCATGGCGACACTGACGGGATTGGTGCCGGGGGAGGAGTACAGCGTGCGGGTGCTGGGGAAAGAATATACTTTTAAAGTTCAATAGTTTTGAACTCAAAGAGTGATACTATAAATGTGTGAAATGCCCGGACTGCGGTAACCTGTTGGCGGAAGTGATGTTTGGGCCGGACAAACCGGCCCAGCGGTGCTTTCGGTGCGGGGGATTTTGGATTGACAGCTATACGGCCAACGGTCTGTCGGCCCAGTCCCTGTCCATGTGGCGGAGGATTACCGTAGATCCGATGTGGATTAAAGGCGGGGAAGGAAGATGTCCGGCGGACGGAACGGTGCTGGTGAGGTATACCGGGGACAATCTGCCGCCAAATGTGGTGGCTAGCCGGTGTACCCGCTGCGGCAAGTGGTGGTTCCCGGCGGATAACTTATTTACGTTCAAGCCGGCGCTGGAAGCCAAAGTAAATTATTTCCGGGCCTGGGGCTACACGGGCGACCTGGCCCAAATCGGGCTGCCGATACTAGCGGCGGTAATTTTGATCGGGGGCATAGCGGCGGGAGTGAATTTGTCCCGACGGCGGACGCAGAATGCGGTGCCGGCGGTGGGTGAAATCAGCCGGGTGGCGGTGAGTTATGTGGGAGAAGGGGAGGCGGTGGCGGTGTTTTGGAATTCCGGGCCGGCAGTAGTGAACGTGAGCTATCAGGAGACGGGTAGCCAGCTGTGGCAGCAGGCGAGTGTGGGTTGTCAGGAGCAGCTATGCCAGGCCAGACTGGTGAATTTGGTCCAGGGGGCAGGGTATGAGGTGCAAATAGCCGGAGAGGTCTATACGTTTGTGGCGAAGTAAGATTTTCTTTGACTTGCGAGTCGGGGGAGAATTAAGCAGTCTTTGGTGTCATTCCCAGTAACCAAAGTACAGCTTCTTTCTTATACCTGCGATCACCACGGGAATTAATCCTAATGGGGACTAATTTGCCGCGCTTGCCCCAGCGTTTGATAGTCAGGGTGGAGACTCTTAAAACGGCGGCCACCTCGCGAACGGTTAAAAGGTCGGGTAATGAATCAAGATTCAGTGTGGCCATGTTTAATATATTCTGATATATAGAATAGTACTTTGATAACTATGTTGTCAATATCCATTAACCAAGCACAAAGATGCGAAAGATTAAGCATCAATTTACCAATAACCAAGATACAAACAAAGGGGGTTTTTGAGCGATGGAGGAGAGAATGTTTTTCAGTTTGATACATTCCTGGATCAGGTGAGAAATTTCAAGTTCAGGATTTGCTTCTTTAATTAACTCTGGATTGATTAGGGAGTCCAGTTTACCAGCTAAGACTGGTTAAATATCTGAACTACTAACCAGGTCCAAATAGCATGGACGGCAGAGGCAGATGCATGGACAACATTATGATGGAAAGGCTGCGGAGAAACCCAAAATATGAGGAGGTATACCTGAAACACCACTCCTCGGTATTTGAGGCCAGGGATGGTATCTCCAAGTATTTTGAGTTTTACAATCGCCGGAGGTGGCACAGCTCACTTAATTACCAAACTCCGGAAAGGAGGTGAAAAATTGGATCTCGTTCTCGCCCGTTTACTGTATTGACAAAGGGGTCCACCTCAGTTCGGAAGGCATTTACAAAGAATTATGATTTATTTTGCAAAGGCTAAGGTCCGGTTTTCCAGGTCAAATTTTGGGGCTGGTGATTGGTTATTGGTCATTGGAAATTATTTTGTATCTTGGAATTTGTGATTCGGAATTTAGAATGAAACCGCCGAATCATTGTTATATAAAACTTTAACCTGGGCAGGAGTTAGGGCATAGTTGTAAACACGGAATTCGTCGATTTGGCCTTGAAAGTAGCGGTTATCAAAAGTGTCCCGGGTGCCGATTTTTGTCAGATTGCTAGAGGTGGGAGTGTTAAGATAGGCGTGGTTAATTACGATTACCGCATTAACATAGATGTTTATCCAATTGCTTGAACCGTCCCATGAAATAGTTACGAAATTCCATTGATTAGGGAAAATTACTCCAGTACCGGTAAAATAATTTCCACCCGCAAAATTAAGACCCCAGTTATTCGTTCCGGACACATTTTCAAAATTCATATACTTGTTTGTACTTGAGAATACCGGATTTTCGGCGGCTTTGGCAGTATTGGTCGGGTACATCCAAAAAGAGATGGTCCCTGAACTGGTGGCAACAGGACCTGAAGAGAGGCCGACGTAATCTCCTGAGCCATCGAAGCCCAGGGAAGCGCCGTATTTACCATTGGTGCCGTTATTCCACATTTGGGTAGTAACTCCGGAGCCACAGGTGCCAGTAGTTTGGCTGGCATCAGGATAAATAGTGGCATCATAGGTGGAATTTGCCTGGTTGTTGGAATTGAGGGCATTGTTATGGACTGTCGAGCCAGAGCATTCATCAAAATCGTATTGGGCCACCGGGGCACCACGGTTGTAATCCCAGTCAATCTGAGCGGGGGTGCGGGCGTAGTTGTAAATTTGAGCATTGTCCACAGTTCCGGGAAAATATTCAGTAAAACTTGGCGGGCCCCCACCGATGGACACGCTATTGACACTGGAACTATAGCTGGTATTGGTAGTGTCAGAATGATCAAATTTGCCGTCTACATACATGCTCCGGTTGGTGTCATTAGTAAATACCAGGCTTAAAAAATGCCACTTGCCGTCATCAATTATTGCATTACCGCTTGTAGCCACACCTGGAGCGAAGATTCTTGAATGGCCAGACCCATCAGTGGAAATCATGTATCTAATATTATGATCGGCTGTATCACCCAGAGCGAGGATGGGATAATTAAATGAGGTACCCGTGGTTTTCATCCAAGCTTCTAAGGTAAAAGGATATGCGGTAATGAGGGTACTGGTGTTTTTCCTAAGAAAATTTGATGAGCCGTCAAATTGTAAGGCCGATCCGGTTTTTCCTGTAACCCATTTGGGTAAGGTAGTGCCGTCGGTGATGAAGCTTAAGGTATTGCCGTTTCCGCTGGTGTCATTGGCAACAGCGCCGGTGTTTTCGTTGAGATTCCACTCTCCGACCGGCGGGGAGCAGGGATCGGAGGAGCCGGGGACACAGAAGGCGGCGGAGGCGGAATTGGAGGCAATACCCCCGACGGTGGATATGGATCCCAAGACTTGGGACAGGCCATGGTTATATTCAATTTGAGCCTGGTCAGAAGTCAGGGGAAAAGTGTAGATTTTTACATCGTCCATGAGGCCGGAAAAGTATCCGCTGCCGGCCCCGTTCCAGCCCAGGTTAAGGCCGGTGGTGTTGGAACTGGTGATTGCACCGGTCTGGGCAGTAGTGCCTGAAAGAACGCCATTTATGTAAACGTTGATATTGGAGCTGTCGTAGGTACACAAGACATGCGACCATGAACCCAGCGGGAGGGCGGAGGCGGAGACAGCGGCTGTTTGCCATGATCCGGAGGAATAGACGGCGCAGTTGGCTTTGGAGTTGGCGTCGGTAGTTAAACTGAATTCGTTGGGTTTGATGAGCAGAGTCCGGGAAGCGGCGGAACCGGTGGGGTTAAACCAGCCGTCCCAGGAGGCCTGGGTGTAGTTTACGCCGTTGCCAGCTAAAAGGGCCAGATTCGGAGTGGAGGCATATGCGGAGGTACCGTCGTATTGCAGGGCGGAATCAAACTTACCGTTGAGGTTCCAGGCGGTAGTGGCCGAGGCGGTAGCGGCAGCGGTAGAGCCGAGGCTTCCGGTATTATTGAGAGTGGAACCGGTGGCTTCATTAAAATTATATCCGACTATGGCTGATCCCACAGGTGATCCCGGGGCCGGATGGCCCCCATTCATGTCCTGGATTATCTGGGCGGGGGTCCGGGCGTAGTTGTAGATTCGATAATCGTCTACGGAAGCTGATGCGTTATTTGCATATTGGAAAAGAACACTGGTTCCTGGAGAGGTGTTCCAAACCGGCGGATTAATAGATCTAGTACCTTGGCTTTTACCGTCAATGAAAAATTCCGCGGTAGAGGTGCCATTATAGGTCAGGGCAACGTGGTGCCAGAGTTTGTCATCAATGGCGGCATGGCCACTCCAATCTGCCAAATAAGATCCGCCGTTATAATTATGATATAAAATAAATTCGGTCCCCATATAGTGGGTGAGTTGTAATCCTTGATTTACCGCGGATTGAATTGAAGAGTTATCCCAACTACAACAAGGAAAAGCAGAATCAAATTTAATCCAATAGTCAATAGTATACGCACCGGAGAGTTGAGGACTTTTTAACATACGAATAAAGCTATTATCGTTATCTGCGGCTGTCCAGACACTATCGCCATATTTCCCACTTTTCCATTGCATATTTCCCACAAAGGTACCGGTATTGCCATTACCACTGGAATCATTAGTACTGGTTCCCGTTCCTTCATCAAATTTATAATAAACCACCGGACCCGGAGCCCAGTTGTAAAGCTGCCGGATTTCGGCAGGGGAAAGGGCGCGGTTATAAATGCGGACATCGTCCAACCTACCATTCATAAAGCGGTAAGGGACACTGCCGTTGTAGCCGGAACCAAGGTAAAGAAGGGTGGACGAATTGGTAATACCCGTGATTGAGGTTGTGGCGGAACTATTTAAGCTACCATTTAGGTAGAGATACATTTTTGAGCCATCGTAAACGGCAGCGACATGATACCACTGACCGGTAGTAGCGGTCAGACTCGAATTGGTTTCCAGAGCGCTAATAGTGCCGTTTGATTGACCTAGAGTAAATCTGAGATTGGGGCCATGGAAATCTAATCCATAACTACAATCGTAGATACTTCCGTTATTGCATTTGCTGATGACGGCATCCCCGTTATTGATATTGGTCGGATTGATCCAATAGGAAATTGTTAAGGCTTTCTGGTTGGTCTGAGCCAGAGTATCATTATCTGCAACCGACACATAATCATCCACTCCGTTAAAATTACCTCCGTTGCCGAATTTACCGGCTGTCTGGTGCACAGTGCCGGAACCATACCAGGTACCGGTATTGCTATTTCCTGAAGAATCGAGGGTCGCCGAACCGGTGGCTTCATCCATTTTCCAATAGCCTACCAGGCCATTGGCTAAAGGGTCGGGGATCTGGGAACCCAGGACAGAGGCGGTCTGAGGACCACCGTAATCGGTTTTGACCTGGCTGGCCGAACGGGCGTAGGGATAGATGTAGATCTCATCCAGGCTGCCGTTCCACCAGTTGGAAGAATTGGTGTCCGAGCCGATATATACCACGGAGGAAGAGCTAAGGGAGCCTGAGGCAGAAAGCGGCGGGGATTTGGAACCTACCAGCGTACCGTCAATGTATACGGAAAGCCCGGTATCCCTGACGGCCTCAAACTGGTGCCAGGTACTGTCAATGTAGGTAGCGGCGGAACAGGCGGAATCTTTGGGTCCCCAGGTGGCGGAATCGTCAATGCCGAAACAGATGTGGCCGCCCGAATCCATCCAGACTTTGTAGCCGGCAGTGCCGTTGTATTTACTGAGGATGGTCTGGATGCCGGAAGCGGTAGAGGGGTGCCTGAACCAGCCGGCGATGCTGAAGGGATTGGTGCCGAAATCGAAGTTGGTTACTTTGCCCGGATCAGTCGTGGCTTGGCTGGTAGTGCCGTTGAAATTGAGATATTGGGTCCGCTGGCTTAAAGTAGCCGAGCCGGTAGCCCAGGCGGTATTGGTTAAAGTCAGGTCGTTGCCTAAAATACCGGAATCGTGGGCAGTGCTGCCATACTCTTCATCCATGTGCCAGATGGCGACCGGATTCTGGCCTTTGTTATCTGAGAAAGCGTCTACGGGATAGCTTTCGGAATGGGAGACCAGGCCGGCGTGATATATGTCTGCAACTTGGGGAGAAGTCAACTCCCCGCTGTAAAGCCTGAAGTCGGAAATGACGGCATTGGCTGTACCCGGTTCACAACCCCCTATTGGGGATCCGCCGACAAAAAAATTGTTGATTGTACCGACAGGGAGGGCAGTGGTTTGTCCCACCTGTGAACCGTCAAGGTAAGAAGTGACGTAGCCGGAACTGTTGTAGGTGACCACCGCATGATGCCATTGACCTGTCCAATTGCTGGTTACTGTGTAAGAAGTAAATTTGTTTCCTCCAAAGCTCCAAAAATCAAACTGACTGCCAGTGGGATAATGGGCTTGAATATCAATGTTTCCTTCGCAACTGTTATCGGTAGCCCTAAAAAGCATGGAGGCTATCTGGAAATCTTGGTCTGCAGTGTTGCGGTAGTCGACCAGCGGCTTAAACCAAAGGGAAGCGCTCATGGTGGCGGAGTTGATGTTGCCGCCGGCGCCGCTATAGGTCAGGTAATTGTATCCGCCGGAGTCGTTGGAAGCCCGGGAGCTGGAGCTATTGTTGGGAGAGCCGGTCCAGCTGTAACCGGAGCCCAGAGAGCCGTCGATGTAGGTAGTGGGATAGTTAAGCATAAAACTGTAGTCGGATCTGTAAGGAAGCCATGGTGTATCATAGCCCCAGCGGTTTTCCAGCTGTACCCCATCGACATACACCGTCTTACCGGCTTCCACTTCTACCCCGTAGTTACCGGAGGTGTAGTTGCCCAGGTAAAAGACGTGGTCCTGGCCGGATTGGGCAGCCCAGGTGTTGGTGGTATCCATGGTAGCGCGGTCGCCGTTGGTATAAGTACCGGCGCTGTCATAACCCCAGGTATAGTAATTGGTGGCGTCCGGGGAAGACTGTTCGGTGGTACATGTATTATTGGTGTACGGCTTCAGGACTATATAATATTGGGTATTGGCGGCAAGTGACGGCTGGGTGGTAAATTGGAAGGAGGTACCGCCCGTATGAAGGTTGTACGATCCGGCCCCATTGTAATTATACGGGTTTATACAGTTGGGGGATATGCCGTTGGCGACGGCGGTGCCGGAGGGTACGCCGCCGTTATCCGTCTGGATTTCCAGGCCGACGTATTTGGAAGAAAAGGTTGTTCCTACAGCTTTTAAATCAACAGCAACGTAATCGACCTGGCCGCTCTGGCTGACTTTGAAGCCCTGGGAGAGGTATTTGTTGGCGGTAGTGGTGAATAACCCCTGATCGGAAAGGGCGTTGGCGGTGGAATATTGGGTGTATCCGTTGGGGAAGCCACGGTAGTACATCCGCCACCAGCCGCCGCCCATGTTCAGGTAGCCGGAGGGGGTGGCCGTCTGACCGGCAAAAACCAGCTTGGCCACGGTTGAATCTATAGTGCTTCCCAACGACCCGGAAGCGCCATTATAAACGTAAGCGGAAAGGATATTGGCATCACTGGTGCCGGGATTGGCAGAAATAAGATATGAGGAGGGAGTGGCGGTGGATCCGTTTACCAGTTTGACACTTTGGTTGCCGAATTTGTAATACGGAAAGGCAGTATTCAGAGTAGCCGAGAGGGTGGAATTATTGACAGCCCAGCCATTATCAAACGGAGTGCCTTCAAACGAAGGGTTGGGGATGTAGTTTCCGGCCTGGGATTCAATGGCCACCCCTTCGTGCCCGGCAAAGGCGTTGCTGCCATCGACACTGCCAGTATCGGAGTTGGACGAGTCGACTCCGACCAACCCGGCCACATATTTGGCTCCGGTGATGGTGCCGTTGTTGCCGTTACCGGAATCATCGATGGCAACAGTGGGGTTTCGGGGGTCCTGGCCGTTTTCATCCAGGTGATATAGGACGCTGGTATAGGCATCGCGAACAAATGGGGCGGCCGGAGGGGTAAAATTGGACGAATACCTGGCGATGGTGGAAACCCTGAACTCATCAATGTAACCGTTGAGGGAAAAATATCCTGTCTGCTGTGCCCCCAGAGTGAAATTTGTGAATGTTTGCGGAGAGGTACAAAGGCTTGACGGGTATTTCTGGCCATTAACATAGAGGTTGGTGTAGCTGTTGGTATACACGATGGCGATGTGGGACCAGGTGTTTGCGGAAATAGTGGGAGAAGGGTAACTGGTGCTACAACCAAGTCCAGCGAATGTTATAGCACCGCTGGAAGAGATGTCTATATAATTTAATGATGAGAAGGTGAAAGGCCGGATGACGCCATCGTTTGACGCGAAGGTGCGGGGGTTTATCCAAAACTCCACGGTAAAGGGCTGGCCGGCGGGCAGGTTGGTGTTGCCGGTGACGACATCACTGGTGCCGTTTGTCTGACCGTCAAAATACAAGGCCGATTTGCTGCCGGAGTAGCGGATAGCTCCGGCCTGGGAGGTGGGGGTGCCGGAACCGGAAGCAATACAGGTGGTGGTACCGTCAAAAGGGCAGACAAAGGTGGCGAGGCTACTACCGACATTGAAAGCGGAAAGGGTGTTGGTAGGAGAAGATGCCTGGGGATTGAAGTAATAGGCATAATAGAGATTGGAGGAAGCCATGCTAGCCAACTGGGACTGAATCTGGAAATAGACTTTGGTGGCCCCGGACTGAGAGCAGGAAACATTGTTGGGAGTAACTATGGCCCTTGCCAGTTCAGTAAAGGTGGTGGAATTAGGCTGGTAGACAATACGCAGGTCAGCGCAATCAGGGCGGATTTTACCGGCCTGGTATAACGACCGGGTATCCAGGGAGACGGCAATAGTGGTTCCGGAAGAAATGGCGGAACCGGAATCATTAATGACTGTCAACTGTTTTCTTTGGGTCCAAGTAGACCCTCCTGAAGTGCCGGGCCACCAGGCGGCTAGGGAGGGATGAGCAAGAAGCAAAAAGATTGTGGTAAATATGCCGGAAATAAGAAAAAAGAGAAAAAGCAGACGGAGGCGTTTTTTTAATTTAAATTTACCGGCTTTGAAAGAAAATTTGCGGCGCATATTATGCATAATAATAGAGCAAAAAAACTATTTTAAAAACTGATTTAAAAACTGACAGCGGAATCGTTGTTAAAGACTGTTTTTACCTGGGCGGGGGTGAGGGTATAGTTATAAATCCGGAGATCATCAATCTGGCCAGCAAAGTGGCCGGAAGGGGTGGGATTCCGGGCGATATTCGGGGGAGTAGAGGATGGAGAAATGACGGAATTGGTATTGGTTGAGTAACCGGACTGGGTGCCATTGATGTAAATGAGGCTGTTTGCGCCGTCATACGTGCAGAGGGCGTGGAACCAGGAGGATGAAGGCAGGGCTGAACTACCGGAAACGATTACATGCCAGGCGGCTGAATAATAGATGGAACACGAGGGAATGCCGCTATCGTCGGTGGTTAATTTAAATTCGTTATTTTTATGAATTAGGGTTTTGGTGACGAGGGAGGAAGAAGGATTAAACCAGGCGTCAAAAGAGAGCTGGGAGTAAGGTGCGGAGTCGGGAGCCAGAAGGGTAGTGTTGGCGGTGGCCACATAATCCCTGCTATCGCCGGTCCACCAGGCAGCTTTGGCTTTTGTAGCGTGAATCAAAGACAGTATGACGATAGGCAAAAATAGTGCCAGAAATACAGCGCAAACCGCGATTAACTTTTTATAAAGTTTGTTACTGTTAAAAATAGATTTAATTATGTTTGTCATACCGCAGGTAATTATGGATCAAAATTACTGGCCTACACGGAAGGCGGAGGCGTTGTTGTAAAGGGTCTGGGCCTGAGCGGAAGTGAGAGCGTAGTTGTAAATGCGGACGTCATCGATCTGGCCGGGGAAGTAACCGGAGGGAGCAGGGTCACGGGCGAGATTGAGAGCGGTGGTGGAGGAAGAAGTAATAGCGTTGGAATTGGCAGTGGAACCGGCCAGGACGCCATTGACGTAGATTTTGCCGAAAGTGCCGTCATAGGTGCACAGGACGTGGGACCAGGAGGAAGAGGATAGAGCGGACGGGCCGGCGGCAATGGTGTGCCAGGCGGAGGAATAATAGATGGAACAGGTGGGCAGGCTGCTTCCATCGGTAGTCAATTTAAACTCGGTATCTTTGTCGATGAGGGTTTTGGAGGTAGGGGTGGAAGAAGGTTTGAACCAGCCCCCCCAGGAGAGGCCGGTATATGTGGAGGCGGCGGGAGCAACCAAAGCTACGTTGCCGGTCGCTACGTAGTCTCCCGAACCATCAAAGGCTAGGGAAGCGCCCCATTTGCCGGAGGCGCCGCCGTACCACATGGAGGCGGAATTTACAGTGGTGCAGCTGCCGGTAGTGCGGCCGGTGTTGGGAGTGATGGTGCCGTCAATACCGGTCGTAACCGTGCCATTGGAATTAAGGGCGGAGTTGTGCAGGGTGGAGCCGGTACATTCTTCAAACTCGTATTGGGCGAGGGGAGCGCCGTGGTTGTAGTCCCAGGCAACCTGAGGTGCAGTGCGGGCGTAGTTGTAGATTTTGATATCATCCAGCGATCCAAATAAACTGGTGGTGCCTGCAGGGTAAATATTGCCGAATAATAGCAAGTCATTATTGCTCACGGTCGAGGTGGTGTCAGTAGCAGAGCCGACCAATACTCCGTCCACGTACAAAAATACCTTACCGGCGGCGATGTTTCTCACCCCGGCCAGATGATGCCATTTACCGTCGTTTAGCAGGGTAGAACCAGTGACTTCAGCAGTTACGCCGGAAGTGTCTTTGATGGAGAAGTCTGCATACTTTGAACCATTCACGAAAAGCCAATATGGGTAAGATGTGGAGGACTGATCTTTGGAAATCAGCGTCTGGTTATTCCCAAGATTGGATGCAGAAGTTTTTACCCAGGCCATCACTGTATACGAATCTGTAGGTGCACCCAAATTGATAGGGTTCTGATTGCCTACCTGTAGGTAGGCAGTAGCACCAAAATACATTCCGCTTCCGAACTTGCCGGGAACCCACGAAAGTGGTCCGGAACTCCCGGTGGTAGTAATCCCGTTTCCGGAGGAGTCGTAGGCGGTAGTGCCGGTATTTTCGTCAAGCTTCCACCAGCCGACTGGGGATGAGCAGGGATCGGTGGAGCCAGGGACGCAGAAGGAAGCAGCGGCGGAGTTGCTGGCAACACCCCCAACGGTGGAAACTGCACTTAGAATTTGGGTCTGGCTTTGGTTGTAATCTACGGCGACCTGGGCGGCGGTGAGGGCGGTATTGGAGAATTTGATGCCTCTGGCCAGGCCGGAGAAGTAACTGCCGCCGGCGCTGTTCCAACCGATATTGAATCCGGTGGCGGCAGAACTGGTAAGGGCGGCGGTCTGGGGTTGGATGCCGGAAAGGGCGCCGTTGACGTAAACTTTGACGTTATTTCCGCCGTAAGTGCAGAGGACATGAGACCACTGGTTGAGGGGGAGGGCGGAGAGGGAAACGGCGGCCGTTTGCCAGGAGCCGGAATATATGGCGCAGTTGGCCTTGGAGCTGGCGTCGGTAGTCAGACTGAATTCATTGGGCTTGATGAGCAGGGTTTTGGAGACGGCAGAACCGGTGGGAAAGAACCAGCCGCCCCAGGAGGCGGAATTGTACGTCACACTATCATTGGCGGCCATGGCGGAGTGAGAAGTGGCAGCATAGGAAGAGATGCCATTGAATTGGAGGGCAAAGCCAGTCTGGCCGTTGGGGTTCCACACGGTGCCGGAGGCAGTGGCGTTGTAAGTGGAGCCGCCGCTGCCAATATTATTGAGAGTAGTGCCGTAACCTTCATTGAAGGGGAGATGGACGATTGAGGATTTAGTTAAGCCGCCGGGGGCAGGGTGTCCGGCATTCATGTCGGCGATGAGCTGGGAGGGAGTGCGGGCGTAGTTGTAGATTTTGATATCATCCAGCGATCCCAATAAACCATTGGCGTATGTGTTGTCGTTGCCTAATGTTATCGAATCACTATTGCTCGCGGTCGAGGTGGTGTCAGTAGCAGAGCCGACCAATACTCCGTCCACGTACAAAAATACCTTACCGGCGGCGATGTTT
>DAHWUD010000007.1:42536-42638 GCA_027331445.1 Candidatus Amesbacteria bacterium | reverse complement strand
TTGTAAGTGCCGGCGGTTAAGTTCCCGCTTTTATCCATGCTAAAGACGTTGACCCCGGAGGCGGAAGCGACCAGGATCTTCTGGTCGGTGCCGGTGTAGTTT
>DAHWUD010000007.1:0-42436 GCA_027331445.1 Candidatus Amesbacteria bacterium | reverse complement strand
AAGGAGGCTAAAGCTTTACCGGCCAGATTGCCGCTGACTTCAAACTGGAAAGCCGTGGTGGTGTTGCCGCCCAGGACTAATTGATTTGTGGCAGTGGCAGGAGCCAGGACATTGCCGGCAAGCTGCCAGTAGTTGGTACCGCTGGTAACCCAGGAGAGGACCCCGGAACCATTGTTTTGGAGAATTTGGGCGCCGCTGGCCTGGGCGGTGGGGAGAGTAAGAGTGTAAGAGGAAGGAGAGGTGGCACCGGCCTGGATGGTGACAGTATTGGTATCAGAGCCGTCCTGGAAGGCAACGGCGCCGGTATTGCTGCCGGAGGTGCCGCCGACGGTCAGAGTGCCGGTGCGGCCGAGCTGGAAGACGTTGACCCCGGAGGCGGAAGCGACCAGGATCTTCTGGTCGGTGCCGGTGTAGTTTAAGGAGGCTAAAGCTTTACCGGCCAGATTGCCGCTGACTTCAAACTGGAAAGCCGTGGTGGTGTTGCCGCCCAGGACCAGCTGGTCGGTGACGGTGGCATTGCCCCCGGGAGCCAGGACGTGGCTGGTATCCTGCCAGTAGTTGGTACCCAGGCCCGTGGGAGAGATCCAGGTGGGAGCGGAGCCGGAGTTAAAGGAGAGGACATAGCCGGTGGTGCCCCCGGAGGTGAACTGGTAAGCGGTGCCGGTGCCGTAGGCCACCTGGCCATTGGCGGGAACAGCAGTCGAGTTGGTGCCGCCGCGGGTTACCGCTAACTGGGCTTCGGAAGTGAGGGTGCCGGAATTGCTGTAGAGGGCGCCGGTAGCCAAGGGAGTGGTGATGGTGCCGGCGGTGACGGTAAAGCCGTTGGCGACGGTGGCGCTGCCGGTGAAGGAAGCGGCGCTACTGATGGTCTGGCCGTTGTAAGTGCCGGCGGTTAAGTTCCCGCTTTTATCCATGCTAAAGACGTTGACCCCGGAGGCGGAAGCGACCAGGATCTTTTGGTCGCCGGTCTCGTTGAAATACGCGAGGGCTTTGCCCGTGACAGCGCCATTGACTGAGAGCATGGAGGTAGGAGAATTGGTACCCAGACCAAGGAGGTGATTGGTGATGTCCCAAAAGAAACTGCTATTTCCAGTGATGTGGGTTGGATCCTGGAAGAAAGTAACCTGGCCGCTACTGGGAGTGCCGGAAGTGAGAACAGTGCCGGTGGCAGCGCAGCCGCTGCTGGAGGTACAGACTGTGTCGGAACCCCAATAGAGAGAGCCTGCGTTGTTGTAGAGTTGATAGGTGGGAGTGGAGGGAATGCTTATGGAGTCTAAATACATGGCTCCGTTTAGCTCTAATGCAGTTTTGGGGGAGACATTGGTGCCGATACCAATATTACCGCCACTAAAGATGATGTTGCCGGTATTAGTGTCGCCTAAGGTCAGGGTTTGTTTGTTGGTAGTGGCGATAGTGGCGGGAGAGTTGAGGGTAAGGTTTCCTGACATGGAAGCATCACCAGAACGATCTAGTGTGAATACGTTTGAACCGGAAGCAGAAGCCACCAGGATGTTTTGATTACCCGTTTCATTTAGAGAGACCAAAGCCTTGCCAATTTGGCTGCCATTGACTTCAAACTGGAAGGGAGTGGATGTTTGCCCGCCCAGGACTAGGCGGTCTGTTACGGTAGCAGATCCGCCGGGAGCCAGAACATCTCCAGCAAGCTGCCAGTAGTTGACTGCGCTGGAAGTCGTCCAGGCGGGAACGCCACTGGAAACGGCAAGCAGTTGGCCGGCGGTGCCGATGGAAAGTTTGGATAAGGTATTAGCAGACGAGGCGTAGAGGAGGTCACCGGTAGTATAGGTGGATTGGTTGGTACCCCCGTGGATCTCGGAGACGACACCCGTGGAGGTCAGATTTTTACCGGAGTCGGTGAAGACGGGGGAGGAAGCGGTGAGATTGCCGACATTGAGATTGCCATTGACGATAGTGTTGCCGCTGCTGTCTATTTCGAGGTATTTAGTAGAGCCGGCGTTGTTGGTGATGTTGAAAATGTCTACGGAACCGGAGGCGGCCTGGGCGACACTTAGCCCAATAGCGGTTGTTTGAGTGGGTGTGATAGTCTGTGTACTTGTGGGAGCGGTTCCTAGACAACTGCCGGCACAGGCAGTTGATCTGGTGATCCAGGCAGGGACACCTCCGGAGACGGCAAGCAGTTGGCCGGCGGTGCCGATGGGAAGGGCTTTGAGAGTGTTGGTGGCCGAGGCATAGAGGATATCGCCGGTGGTAAAACTTGACAGACCGGTGCCGCCATTACCGATGGATACCGGGGTACCCAGGGTGGAGGAGGAGATGGTGACGGTTTTATTGACCGCATCGGTCGTAAGGGAGACATTGGATCCCGCGATCAGGGTGAGCTTGTCGGAATTATTTCCCGCAACCACGTCAGATTGGCCGGAAACTGAAAAAGTGGAGAAAGATTTTAAATTGTTGACGGGATTGATAAGAGAAATAGTGGGTGTTTGACCCGGGGAAACGGCAATGCCCTGACCAGCTCTAATCCCATAGATGATATTGGGGGCCGTAAGATTGCCGAGAACATCCAGGGTGGAGCTGGCTGTGGCTTCGGCTCTAAAGATGCTGGGGACATTGACGTTGAAAACGAAGCTTTCAGCCGAGGTCTGAGCGGCCAGAACGCGGGAATTATCGAGTTTGAGCTGGCTGAGATGAAGAGGGTTTGCAGGCCGGCGGGGCGGTGCGGGAAATCTCTGTTGAAGTACGGCCAGGCCGCGAGCTGCAATTTGAGCGGCTTGTGAGGGAAGTTGAGTACGTAAGGCGAAAAAGGCCGAGCCGATAATTACCGCAAAAACGATCAGAGGCAGGTAGGCATAACGAAGCAAGGGAAAATGTGGCGAAGGCGGAGGAGGAGCAGCAGGGTGGGGCAGGGAAAGAACGGGAGGCGGCGGAACGATGATAGGCTGCTTTTTGGTGAGGGAAAAGGTGGTGAGCTGAATACGGTTATAGCGGCGTTGATTTCCGGGAGTGCGGTCAGGAACGAGCAGGCCCTGCTTTTCCCACCGGCGCAGGGTTTTAGTGGAAACGCCAAGAAAGTCGGCCGCTTCCTGAATTGTGACCGGAGAGTTGGGTAGTTGACGGGGCAGAGTATCGGGCATGGATTTTGGCTTGGACAAAGTTGGACATTTAATGTCGGATGTCCATGTTTAATTTATATTTAATTATATATGGAATTGAGGTGTCAATAGGTAAACGGTGTAAATGGGCTAATTTTTAAATGTTGAGTGGGTTTGATATAGATTGAGAAGGCAATCGACAGAGTTATTTTTTTAAAAAACTGCTGAATAAAATTTTCGTGACCCGACTAAAAGGAAGTTGCGGAAATTTATTTGGTTTTACCTCTTCATCCTGTAGTATGTTGTTTATTTCTTATTGTTTATTGGGTAACAATTTTGTGCGATTGTTATTTTTGAGGCTGAAATACGCTAATTCGTGAAAGTAGAGACTGGGTAAAATTATAGTTGGGAAGACTTGGACAAACTTGGACATTCGTGCTTGAGTGACCACTTTTCTTATTGATAGTATTGACTTTTATTTTCTATTGTGGGTATTCTGGAGTTACCTGCCTATGAAGTTTTGGGCGTTTTTTCTGTTGGTTGTAAGTTGCCTCTTGTGGGGAGGGGATTTGGCTCCGGTTTTTGCCCAGGTGACGTCGTCGGGGGTAGCGGTTTCTGCTCAGTTTTCTAATGTTCCGGTTCAGGATGGGCAGGTTGTCTGTTCGTCGGCCAGCGGGCTGGCGCCGTGTAAGTCGGAATACGATGTGGCCATGAGCGGAGTGTTCGTCCAAAGTCCGGCGGTGCTGCTGGAAAATAAAGATCTGACAAACGGCAAGCCGGTTGTTAGTCTGGGCAAAACCGAAGTATTGGTAAGTACGGTTAACGGGCCGATCCATATCGGAGATTTCATTACGAGCTCAGGTATCGAAGGGGTTGGGGAACGAGCAACTAAGAGCGGAAACATCCTCGGTGTGGCCCTGGAAGACTATACAACGACCGATGTGAACACCATAGGCAAGATAGCAGTATCCGTGGGCATACGTACGGCCATCGTGTCTACATCGGCGCGCGGGAATTTACTGGAAACGTTGAAGGAAGGGTTACTGGCCCCGACTTTGACCCCGCTGGCTTCTCTGCGGTATTTATTGGCGATCATTGTGGCGGCAGCCTCGTTTATCCTGGGCTTTATATACTTCGGGAGAGTGTCCGAGAGCGGAGTGGAGGCGATCGGGCGAAACCCTCTGGCCAGCAGGACGATTCAATTCGGGATATTTTTAAATTTATTTCTGACAATTGCCATTATGGCCGGAGGTCTGGCAATGGCATACGTCATCCTGATAATATAATTTTATGGACATCCAATTTCTGGGGTTAATTATTGTCAGCCTGGTGTTAGCCGTAGTGCTGGCGGCCTACGAGAGGCTGATGCGGAAATTCCAGGGAATGCGGGCGACGCGGGCGGAGATTGAGGAAAAAGCCCGGGAGAAAGCGACCAAGATGATCGAGGAGGCCCGGGATAAGGCGGTGCTGATCCTCAACCAGGCAAATTTGGAATCAGCGGGAAATCAGGAGGAACTGAACAAACGATTGCAGGAAGCGGCTTTAAAGCAGGTGGATATTTATAAAGAAATGCTTCAGAATATATCAAAATCGATCGAGAGCGGGGCGATGGGCGAAATTGCCGATTTTAAGTCGATACTGGAGAAGCAGACGGTGGGGGTGGAGCAGTCCGTAGCGGTAAAAATCGATCAGCAATTACAGGAGGCAAACAAGCAGATTGAGGATTATAAAACGGCTAAAATCCGGGAATTTGAAGCGAGAGCGGAGGATGTGGCCAGGGAGTTTTGCCGGCTGGCGGGGATTAAAAGCCTGACACTGGAGGAGCATCCCGAATTAATTAAGCAAGCTTTGGAGGAAGCCAAGAAGGCAAATGTACTCTGAGTTGTGGCAACTAACCAGAACCAAAGAGGAGGCGAACAGGCTACTGGGAGAAGCGGAGGCATTGGAGGCGGGATTGTTCCGGACGAATCCGGAAGCATGGGAGGAAGTTATGAAGACCAAGGTAAGACTCAAGGTGGCTCAAGTGCTAAACCAGCGATTACCGCAGGATGCCGAAGGGAGGCAGAAGGTTTTGCGGGAATTAAAAAAGGAGCTGGTAGAGCTGCCTGTAGCAAGATTAACGCTGGCAGTGGAACCAACGGAAAAAATGGTCCAGGAGATATCCGATAAGCTCAGGAAAGAAGTGGCTGCGGGAATTATTGTTGATATAGAAAGAGATGCTTTGATAGTAGGAGGAGCTCTGGTTACCTACGGAGGAAAATTCGGAGATTTTTCGCTGGCAACCAGGATGGAGAAGGTGTGGGCAAAGCAGGCAGAGACATTGTTAAGGATGGCATATGGCGGAAACTAATAAGCAGTCAAAGAATGTGTTTGCTGATTACCTGAAAGCTTCGGGAGAGGTGGGTTTTGTGGTGAAAGTGGTATCTTCTATCATTCAGGCGGAAGGACTGCCAGATGTCAAGTTGGGAGAAATGGTGCTGCTGGAGTCGGGGCAGCTGGGGCAGATAATGGCATTGAAATCCGAGGAAGTGGAGATTTTGGTGTTTGCCAGAGAGCCTATCAAAGTTGGGACGCGAGTGACAAGGATCGGGCGGAAATTATCAGTCCCGGTGGGCGACGGATTGTTGGGGCGGACAATTGACGTCTTAGGCCGGACGATTGCCGGGGCGGCGGGAAACGGCATCGCCGAATGGCGGACGGTGGATGTGACTCCGGGGGGGATCGGGACGCGGGTCAGGGTGGACCAGCCGTTTGTGACGGGAGTGATGATTGTGGATCTGCTGGTGCCGCTGGGGAGAGGACAAAGAGAATTGGTGCTGGGAGACCGGAAGACCGGAAAAAGCTATCTGTTAAACCAGACTATCTTGTCCCAGGCCAGGCTGGGAAACATTTGCATTTATGCGGCCATAGGCAAGCAGAAAGCGGAAATCAGGAAGCTGGAAGAATTTTTGGCGGCCAATAAAGTGGCGGACAAGACGGTGGTGGTGGCGGCTTCTTCTCAGGATGCCTCGGGGGAAATTTATCTGTGCCCATATACAGCTATGACTATAGCGGAATATTTTAGGGATACCGGGAGGGATGCGGTGGTAGTGTTGGATGACATGTCTACGCACGCCAAGTTTTATCGGGAATTGTCTTTGTTGTCCCGAAAATTTCCGGGGAGAGACTCGTATCCGGGGGATATTTTCCATGTGCATTCGAAGTTGATGGAGCGGTCGGGGTACTTTAAAGTCGGACAGAAGACGGCGGCGATTACCTGTATGCCTGTCGTAGAAACGGTGCAGGGTGATATCTCGGGCTATATTCAGACCAACTTGATGTCCATGACGGACGGACACGTGTATTTTGACAGTGACCTCTTCTTTCGGGGGCGGCGGCCGGCGGTGAATCCGTTTGTATCCGTGACCCGGGTGGGACGGCAGACACAGACGCCGCTGCGGCGGGATGTGGGAAGGATGCTTTTGGATCTGCTGACCGGTTATGAGAAGACCCAGTCTTTTTTGAAGTTCGGGGCGGAATTGGGAGAAAGTTCCCGGCAGATTTTGGCCATGGGAGAGAAGCTGATCAAGTTTTTTGACCAGCCGGTGTTTCTGGTGGTGCCGCTTAACGTACAGCTGGTATTGCTGGCACTTTTGGTGACCGGAGTATGGAACGGCGATCATCCGGAGAGGCTGGTGCAGGCTTACCTGGCTGACGCCACGACCATGCAGGCAGTGAACGATACGGTCAACCGCAATGAAGCCATGAATAATTTAATGGAAGATGTCAGAAGAGGAGCGGACTTCTGGCTCGGAAAACTGACGGCATGATATCTAAAAAGCAAATCAAAGTGGAGATTGAGGGGCTAATGGACCTTAAGGGGCTGGTGGAAGTATATGAGGAAGTGGCGGCAGGACGGATGCAAAGAGTCAGGGGGGCAGTGATCCAGTCCCGGGAGTTTTTGTTCGGTCTACTGGAGGTGTTTAAGAAGGTCAGTGCGGCATACAAAGGCCAGGATAAGGCGACATGGCGACAAAGAAACGGGCGGGCGGTAGCGGTATTTGTGTCGGCAAACGCCGGCCTATATGGGGATATTGTGGACCGGACATTTGATTTGTTTGCAGATTACGTAGGGCATAACAAGACGGACGTAGTGGTGCTGGGAAAGCTGGGACTCAAAATGATGAATGACCGGATGCCCAAGCAGCTGTATAACTATTTTGATTTTTCCGATGAAGAGGTGGAGATGGCGAGTTTTGAGGTGATCATGCGGTATCTGATCCAGTTTGAAAAAATCCTGGTATTTTACGGGACGTTTAAGACGATCCTGACGCAGGTACCAACACAAACATCAGTGTCCGGGGATGCCATCATGACAGGCAGTACCGGGGAGAAAAAACCGGTGGAGTACCTGTTTGAGCCGTCCGTGGGGGTGATCGCCCAGGTATTTGAGGGAGAGATTTTGTCGTCGCTATTCGAGCAGACGCTGCATGAGTCACAGTTGGCCAAGTTTGCTTCGCGGATGCTGGCCCTTGACCATTCCATCGATAATATTGAAAACCGGCTGGGAGTGATGCACCAGGAAGAAACCCGGGTAAGACACCGGTTGGCCAACAAGAAGATGCTGGGAACGATATCGGGAATATCTTTGTGGGGGGGCAGATATGGATAGAACCGCGAAGGCAAAAGTCCAATTCGAAAAAACGGAGGATGTGGCGACAAAGTTTGTGGGCCGGGTGGTGGGAGTGAGAGGAAATATCGCCGAAGTGGAGTTTTTGGGAGACCCTCCGGTGGCGCATCAGGTATTGGTGGGCAAGGATGACGCCAGACTGAAAATGGAAGTATATTCCTCGGCAGGAACCAGGTCGTATTACTGCCTGGTATTGGTGGAGACGGAGAATCTGGGCCGGGGAATGGAAATGATCAACACCGGAGAGGTAATGGCGATTCCGGTGGGAGACCAGCTACTGGGCCGGGTGGTGGATGTGTTCGGGGGGGCGGTAGACGGCGGTGAACCGGTGCGGGTGACGGAGAAGTGGCCGATCTTTGCCGCGGCGCCGGGATATGGCGAAGTGGTGGCGCATGAGGAAGTTTGGGAAACGGGGATCAAGGTTTTGGATATGTTTGCGCCGCTGATGCGGGGCGGGCGGATGGGACTATTCGGCGGAGCCGGGGTGGGAAAGACGATGCTGTTAACGGAAATGATGCACAATGTGGTGACGCTGCAGCAAGCCCAAAAAAGCGTGTCGGTGTTTGCGGGCGTGGGCGAAAGAACGCGGGAGGGCCAGGAGCTATATGAGGAGATAAAGAACCGGCAGCTGTTACAGTATGTATCACTAGTTTACGGAGCGATGGGGGAAAATGCGGCAGTCAGGTTTTTGACGGGGATGGCGGGGGTGACTCTGGCGGAATATTTTCGCGGCAAGGGCAGGGATGTGCTGTTTTTGATCGACAATGTGTTTAGGCTGGCTCAGGCAGGGAATGAACTGGCGACGCTGATGAATACAATCCCGTCGGAAGACGGATACCAGGCGACGCTGGCGTCCGAGATGGCCCAATTCCATGAACGGCTGGTGTCCACTACCCGCGGAGGGATTTCTGCGATCGAGGCCATCTATGTGCCGTCAGACGACTTGCTGGACCATGGGGTGCAGTCGATCTTCCCTTACCTGGATTCGGTGGTGACTTTATCCCGATTGGTGTATCAGGAAGGACGGGTGCCGGCAGTGGATATTCTTAATTCCTCGTCCTCGGCCATGAACCCGGCGGTGGTGGGAGCCGAGCATTATGAGACGGCGGTGCGGGCACAGGTGATGCTGAAAAAGGCCGAAGGCCTGGAGCGGATGGTATCCCTGGTCGGGGAATCGGAATTGTCGCCGGAGAACCAGCTGCTGTATAAACGGGCCAAGAAGCTGAGAAACTTTATGACGCAAAGCTTTTTTGTGGCGGAAGAACAATCAGGGCGGCCGGGAGTGTATGTGCCTCTCTCGGATACGGTGGCGGGAGTGACGGCAATTATTTCGGGTAAGTACGACCAGGTGCCGGATGAGAAATTTATGTTTATCGGCAAGGCGACAGAAGTAGAAAATGGCTGAGGCTAAACCAGTGCTGAAAGTGGAAGTGAGGAGCCGGCAGGGAGTGATATTTAACGGCGAGCTGGGGGCGGTGTCGTCGTTTAACGCGGTCGGGCCGTTTGACGTGCTGCCCGGGCATATCAATTTCGTGTCCATGATCGAGAGGAAGCTGGAGCTTAGGCGGACGGACGGAAGGATTGAGGAATTTAATGTCGATAACGGAGTGATTTTGGTGGAAAATAATGAGGTCAAGGTGTTTATTGGGGTGGGGGAGATGTAAAATCAACTTATGGATATGAGGACTCATGTAAGAGAGGCGGTTGCCAGAGCGGCCGGGGCGGAACCGGATCAGGTGAAATTGGAGCATCCGGAATTGGCCCAAAACGGGGACTACTCGACCAACATCGCCCTGGTTTTAAAAAAGGGCAAGGCGGGGGCGGAAAAAATAAAAAATGCTATCAAACCAGATAATGTGATTGCCAAAGTAGAGGTGGCCGGGCCGGGTTTTATCAATATATGGATCCGAAATGAGGTTCTTGTCAGTATTGTAAAAGAAGTGATAACCCAGGCACGAGATTTCGGGAAATCAAGTAGCGGATTAGGTAAGCGAGTGATAATCGATTATTCGGCGCCGAATATTGCCAAGGCCTTCGGGATTGGGCATCTGCGATCAACCATTATCGGACAGGCGTTGTATAACCTGTATCGCTTTTTGGGTTTTGAGACAATTGGAGATAATCACCTGGGGGATTGGGGGACCCAGTTTGGAAAATTGCTGTACATGCTGGACCGGGAGAATCCGAAGCGACTGAACATTGAGGTGCTGGAGGAAATGTATGTGCGGTTTCATCAAATGGCACAGGAGGATAAAAGTCTGGAGGAAAAAGCGCGGGAGTGGTTTGTGAAACTGGAACAGGGGGATGCGACGGCACGGAATTTATGGAAACAATGTTGGGATGTATCGATGGCGGAGTTTTATCGAATTTATGACCTGCTGGGGGTGAAGATTGATGAAACACTGGGGGAGAGTTTTTATGAGGACAAGATGGGGGCGGTGATTGAGGAGGCAAAGAAAAAGGGACTGGCGCACGAGAGTGAGGGGGCATGGGTGATAGAGATTCCGGGGATGGAGGTGCCGCTGATGATTTTAAAAAGCGACGGGGCGACGACGTACGCCACCCGGGATTTGGCGACGATTGCCTATCGGATGAAAAGATGGCAGCCGGTGAAGATTATTTATGAAGTAGGGGGAGAGCAGGGGCTGTATTTTGCCCAAATATTCCAGGCTGCAAAGATGCTGGGGTATACGGACGAAAGAACAGAATTAGTGCACACTAAGCATGGGTTGTATTTAGATACGGACGGAAAGAAATTCTCGACCAGAAAAGGGAAAACCGTTAAGTTGGAGGAGATATTACTAGAGGCTGTTGAGAGGGCAAAAAAGCTGGGAGAAGACGTGAATGAGGAGACGGCCCGCAAGGTGGGCATCGGGGCGATCAAATATTTTGATCTCAAACACGGAGTGCAGAGTGATATTGTGTTTGATTGGGAGAAAATGTTTGAACTTCAGGGCAACTCAGGACCCTATTTGCAATATACGTATGCGAGAACACAGAGTATTATAAGTAAGGTTCAAGGTTCGAAGTCCAGTATCCAATTGGATACGGAATCTTGGACGTTGAACTTTAATGATGAGGAACTGGCGGGGCTGCGATGGATTTACAGGTTCCCGGAGGTGGTGGAAGAGGCGGCAAACAGATACAGTCCGAACCTGGTGTGCAACTACTTATTTGAGCTGGCGGCCAGATTTAATACGTTTTATAACAAGCACAGCATACTGACTCCGCCGGAGGGGGGGCAGACAAAGCAATTCCGGGTGGCGATGACGGCAGCGGTGGGGCAGGTACTATATAACGGATTGAATTTGCTCGGGATTGAGGCACCCGAGGTGATGTAAAATGGCAGGCATGGCATTTGAGTTTTACAGACTGAACAACGGCGTCAGGGTAGTGCTGGTACCGATGACCGGGGTGCAAAGCATCGGAGTGGGGGTGTATATCCAGACCGGCAGCCGGTATGAGACGGCGAAGATTAACGGCCTGAGCCATTTTCTGGAGCATATGGCCTTCAAAGGGACGAAAAAGTTTCCCACACATCGGGAGACAAGCTACCTGGAAGGGTTGGGGGCGATCCAAAATGCCTGGACGGACGTGGACGCCACGGCTTACTGGTGCAAGATTCCGGCGGATCGATGGCACGAAGGATTGGAAGTAGCTAAAGAACTGGCGCTGTACCCGACGATACCTACCCGGGATTTGGAAATTGAGCGGGGAGTGATTCTCGAGGAAATAAACCGGCGGGAAGACCGGCCGGATGAGATCGTGTCTGAGGAATTGCAAAGCCTGATGTACGGCAAAAACCCCTTAGGGATGATGGTGTTGGGGAAGCCGGAGGTGATCAAAAGGGTGGACCGGGAAGATTTTCTGGCTTACCATGGTCGGCAGTATGTGGCGGGAAAGCTGGTGGTGGTGCTGGCGGGGAAACTGCCCCAGACCGGAGAAGTGAAACGGCAGATTGAAGAGTGGTTCGGGGGGTTACCCAAGGCGGGGGGGGACGATTTTAAGCCGGTAGACGACAGACAGCGGGAGGCGGAGGTGAAAATCTATAAGAAGAAACTGGCGGCGCAGGCGCATCTAGAGCTGGGGGTGCGGGGAGTAAACGACAGTGACGAGAGGAGATTTCCGCTGGCTGTCCTCACATCGTACTTGGGCCAGGGATTGTCCAGCAGGCTGTTTATTGAACTCCGGGAGAAGCGGGGATTGTGCTATGCGGTGCATGCGGGCAGCCAGCAGCTGGTTGACGTGGGGGTATGGAGCGTGTATGCCGGAGTGGCTTTGGATAAGATGGAAGCGGCAATCACCGCTATTTGGCAGGAAATGAAGCGGATGCGGGAGGTGCGGTTGTCGGAGACGGAACTGGCGGCGGCCAAGGAGAAGCTGAGAGGGCCGATGTTGTTTGCCATGGAAAACCCGATTTCGCAGATGGAGTGGTATGCCCGGCAGGCGCTGGATAAGCCGGATGCCATGATGTCATATGATGATGTAGTTACCCGATTGATGCGGATTGATGCCGCACAAATTCAACAAGTGGCGAGGGAATTGTTTGTGCCGGAGAAGGTAAATCTGGCAGTAGTGGGGCCTGTCGAGGAGACACAAAAGGGGAAGCTATTGGAATTAGTCGGCAATGACTAATTGGCGTAGGAAGAAAAATGCGGTAAAATGGGCGGTATGAGGGGATTAGAGTTTCCTATTGTGGGGACTAAAGTTAAGGGGCTGACCAAAACTTTTGACCTGGCGGACCCCAAGTCCCGGAAGCCGTATTTTGAGGCTAAGGCGGGGGATGAGATAGCGGCAATCAGGAAATATCTTAAGGCAGGGACATTTATGGCCTATTTTGTGGGGAAGAAGAACTCGGGAAAGGGGACTTATTCCAATATGGTGGCCGAGATATTCGGTCAGGATAAAGTGGCCCTGGTGAGCGTGGGGGACCTGGTACGGGAGGTGCACGCCGGATGGGACCAGTTTGTGAAATCGGATGAATATAGACAGCTCAAGGCTAGCTATAGGGGTTTTATCAGCTTCGACGAGGCGGTGGAGAGATTGCACGGCCGGAGCACCGCCAGCCTGCTGCCGACGGAATTTATCCTGGCCCTGCTGAAAGTCAGATTGGCAAAATATTCCGGTAAGGCCGTGTTTTTGGACGGCCTGCCGCGGGATATGGACCAGGTGTCATATTCGCTGTTTTTCCGGGACTTGGCGAATCTGAGGTCGGATCCGGATATGTTTATCCTCATCGATATTCCTATCTCGGTGATCGACGAGCGGATCAAGTACCGGGTGGTGTGCCCCAAGTGCAAAACTTCCCGGAATCTGAAACTGCTGGTGACAAAAGATATCGAGTTTGACCCGAAAACGGAGAAATTTATCATGCACTGTGACAACCCGGAATGCCACCGGCAGGTAATGCTGCCGAAAGAAGGGGACGACCTGGGAATCGGACCTATCAGGGAGCGGCTGGAGAAGGACGAGGAAATTTTGAAGAAAGTGTCGGGGTTGCACGGAATGGCAAAGATTCTGCTAAGAAATCATGTCCCGGCGGTGCAGGCGAAGAAGTATTTTGACAAGTATGAGCTGACGCCGGAGTATGTCCTGACCCGGAAAGGGGATACGGGGGTGGTGGTGAAAGAGAAACCCTGGACGATTAAGGACGACAACGGGGTGGAGTCTAATAGCCTGTTGGCCCCGGCAGTAGTGGTAACGCTGGTGAAGCAACTGGCCGATGTTTTGGACTTATAGTAATTGGTGATTCTGGGGCAAAAACGAGAGGGATAAAAGGGCGTGGCTGAATAAATTGTGTATACGATATAGTAAAGTGGGCATTGACAGCTATGGCTAGGAGTGTTTTAAATATACATAATGGCTGCCCAAAGAAAAAAGAATATAAGAGCGGGAGAGTATAAGAGGGTAGAGGTAGTGGCAGAAAAAGGGGACGCAGTGCAAGTTAAAGATCCTGTAGTAAATAGAGCAAGTTTTCGGGATATATTGGGGCTGGTGACGAGGTTTGTGCAAGTGGGCGGGGACTTTGTTTAGGGGTTAATTTCCGGACGGGGGCTAAAGATTAAAAAAATGAAGAAGATAGTTTAGTCGGGGTGGAGGGAATTGAACCCTCTGTCTCTACGTCCCGAACGTAGCGTGATACCGATTCACCACACCCCGGTATAAAAAATAAATTGTTAAGGTGGTGCCCCCAGAAGGAATTGAACCCTCATCTTTCCCTTAGGACGGGACTGCTCTGTCCGTTGAGCTATGGAGGCCCGGGACAATTATACCTTGGGGAACCGCATTAGCGCAGGGGGACGGCGTAGAGCTGGGGCAAGGCTGAACCTGAGGGGACAGGGGTGGTATTGAGATTGGCCAAAATTAGCATCTGTTTGGCAGAAGGGTAGGGAAAGGCGACGGGCTCGGACATGGGACCGACATAGACCGTAACCGGATTTTGGCGGTCGTATTCCTCGATGGTGACCTGATTGGCGGTAACCCGGTAAAGATGGGATGAGGTGGGAAACCAAAGCCAGCCCGCGTTGATAGCTGTTGGCTGATAGCTATTGATGGTTGGCAATGATTTGGTCTCGGATTTAGGAGAGGGGGTGGGAGGGGTGACATTATCAATATAGAAGTTACGGTCTTCTTCTATATCATAGACGTAGACATGGCCGGGGGTAAGGGAGCGTTCCTGAGGCTGAGTGCTGCTGCCGGGAAGGGGGGAAATGATTTCCGCAGGCAGGACGGCAGAGGCGGTAGCCGTGTATAGGAGCTTATTTTCCATGGGAGACCAGACCAAATCGGCGGCGGCGGTGGCCATGACAGGTTGCAGCTTCCCGGGGAGAGCGCTAAACTTCTGTTCGGTCTTGATATTTTGCCTCTGTGTCCAATCTTTTAAAATTTGAGAGAGGTTATCAGTCGCATTGGTAGTTTGCGAGGAGTTAGGGTCGATTAAGACGGCAGAAGAGGTGGCTTGGGCTAATATCTGGCGGGAGTCGGGTGACCAGGACAAGCGGTAAGAGGAGGTGGGGAGGGTGGTGATCAACTTGGAGTCGCGATTTAGCAGCCCAAGTGGTGAATCAGAAAGATCTAGTGTGTATATGTTGTTACTATTTATGCCGGCTCCGAAGAAGGCCAGGTGAGAACCGTCCGGGGAAAGAACGGGGTGATTGGCGCCATCGCTGGTGACGGCTTTTAGAGTAGGAATGGTGGGAAAGAGAACGGCAGTTGCCCGGGTGACAATCTCGGCCTGAACGGTGAGATGTTTTTTCCAGGGATAGTAACCGTCCTTTTTTATTTCAATATCGTATTGGCCGGGCGGCAGGTTAAAAGTGGTGTCGGTAGCGGATTTAAGCTGGCCGTCAACGAAGATTTGAGCTGCGTCGGGGTAAGAAGTGGCGACTAAAAGGCCGGTAGGCTGGAGACCGTGATGGGCAAGATCCGGGCGATAGCCTTTGGCAAACAGAATGACGGCGACGGTTCCGGCGGGAACTATAACCAGGCCCAAGAGGAGAAGCCAAAACCGGGATCGCACGGCTCCTTGCATAATTGAGTATTTTAGCATTTAATAAGGCAGTTTAGCTGAGAGTTTAAAGTAATCAGAAGAGATCTAAACATATCATAAATTATGAAAAACAAAAGACTGGCGATTGATTTGGGGACGGCGAACAGTTTGGTGTGGTTGGCCGGCAAGGGATTGGTGATGAATGAACCGACGGTGGTGGCGATTGCGGTAGAAGACGGGCGGGTGGTGGCAGTTGGCAATGAAGCGAAGGAAATGCTAGGCCGGACGCCGGGAAACATTGCGGCCTCGCGGCCCATGCGCGACGGAGTGATCGCTGATTACCGGGTGACCCGGGCGATGCTGGCTTATTTTATCGCCCAGGTATGCGGGCGGGTGTGGCTGTTTAAGCCGGACGTGATGATTTGTGTGCCGGCGGGAGTGACACAGGTGGAGAGAAGGGCAGTTTTGGATGCAACCCTCTCGGCCGGAGCCCGGGTGGCGTATCTGATTGATGAACCGCTGGCGGCGGCGATCGGGGCAAAAATTCCGATCGCGGCGGCTTCCGGAAGCATGATTATTGATATCGGCGGGGGGTCGGCGGAGGCGGCGGTGATTTCCCTGGGCGGGGTGGTCCAGCATAAGAGCGTGCGGGTGGCCGGGAATAAGATTGACGAGGCGATTGCCGGATTTTTGAAGAAAAAACACAATCTGCTGGTGGGAGAGACGACGGCAGAGGAGGTGAAACTCAGGATCGGTTCGGCCACCATGCTGCCGCAGGAAGAGGCGATGGAGGTAAAAGGCCGGGATAATGTGACCGGGCTGCCGCGGGCGGTGGCGATTTCCAGCACGGAGGTGACAGAGGCCATCCGGCCGATTTTGCTTTCGATTGTGGGGGCGGCCAAGGGGGTGCTGGAGGAGACACCACCGGAGCTGTCTTCAGACATTATTGATAAGGGAATTGTGATGAGCGGGGGGACGGCGCTGCTGCGCAATCTGGACAAACTGATGACGGAACTGACGGGGGTGCCGTGCCACGTGGCGGAGGAACCGCTTCTGTGCGTGGTGCGGGGGACGGGGATCGCACTGGAGAATTTGGATTTATACAAGAAGAGTATTGTGCACAAGTAATATACTTTTATACAATAACTGGATTCTGCCCATGAAAAAGTTTGTCGTCGTTCTGGGAGTGGTGGCGGGGCTGGGGTGGTGGCTGGTGCAGGTAAAACCGGTCCAGGCCGACGGGACGTATGCCAAGATCGGAACGGCGGCGGGTAACGACTGCGGGACAGACTGTATCAATTTTTCCCAGGGGCGGGTATGGACCATAGATAAGTACGGCAAGTATATCTGGTTGACGGAAGACAGGGCCAACAATTACCACTGGTGGACGTGGTCGAACGACAAGGGGGCCATATGGACACAAGGGGCGACCAGCTAAGGCTATTTGACGCGGGGAAGCGTGGCTTACGATTCAATTGATGACGAACTGCATGTGATTTGGGAGGCGCAGGCCAGTTCGGATGGCATGATTTACCGCAGATACACGATTACGAGAGACGGCAGGATTAACATTACGGCGATTACCTACGATTCGAGTGTGAATCTGCAGCTGGATTACTCGTCGTCCAATACCCTGGGGCAGACGGTGGCGATCTGGAACAACGACGGTTCGGCCCATGGGTTGCTGATTGCGGTGTGGGCGAAGTACGGAACGGGGTTTGCCGAGGTGCGGGGATCGATGCGGCAGTTGTCCATGACTTCGGCAGACGGAACAGCGGGCAACTGGACGGCTATCAGTTCTGCCGGAGTGTTTTCGACGGATCCGCCCCAAGTGACGGCGGATAAGATTTTTACTGCGACTTCGGGAGATGTGGAGGAGGCAGCAGGGATCAGAGGAGGAAGCGGGATACACGCCAAGGACATATACGTGTTTGCCGGAGAAAATAACTCGACAAACAACCGGGTGGATGTGTACCGGGCGACGTGGAACAGCGGAAGCCTGAATTGGAGCGGGGGCTGGACCAGCGTGGGGGTGCTGGGGCAAATTAACACTACTGGCGGAGGATATATTCTGAAAAACCAGCTTTTAACCAGGCCGGTTTTGGATACGGCTAACGACAGGCTGTACCTGGGCTAGCCGAGGTGGAAAGACAATACCAACGGGGATACGGACAGTATAGCTTACCTGGATGCCAGCGATAACATATCCGGCACTTACGATTTTTACAGCGCTGACGGGAAGCACAGCTATGCACCAACCTTGGATATTGCGTACGACGCGACGCAGGGACTGGTGTATGTGTCTTATATTGAATCCACGACCAACGGAGACAACGGGTCGATCGATTACAAGACTTTCGACGGGACGACAGTGTCTTCGGCGACACGGTACTACACATCGCCGGGAGGGAGTGCGGGGGCAGATGGGAGCGCCGACATCCCGATTTTGTATGACAACAGGTATAACGGGGAACTGATGTTTGCCTTCCGGATGAACGGGGCGGTGCCGGCGACGGCGCTGGATCCGAATTTTTTGTATTTCGGGTATGTGACATTGCCTACGCCGACACCGACTCCGACTCCGTCGCCGACACCCACGCCGACGCCAATCCCGGCAGCGAGTTCGTCCGGGGGGGTTACCCCAGGGGCCGTTCCCGGCCCCGGTATGCACCAGCGTGGTGCCGCCGACGCCGGATTTGTATTCGGGTGTGGCGACCGACAACCGGACGGCTAAGCTATATTTTTCCATGGGAAGCGGGAGTTTTGACCGGTTTGCAGTGGAGTACGGCAGGACGACAGGGGGATATGAATACAGCTATGATGATGTGGCAGGAGGAAACGACAGAACTCTGATGGTGGGGAGTCTGGACACCGGAAGTAAATATTACTTTAGGGTGCGGGCCGGTGGTGGCTGCATGCCGGGGCCCTGGTCGGGGGAGATGGCGGTGCAGCTGCCGGGGAGTGGAATAGGAGGCGTGCGGATTACCAATGTGAGTCCGGTGGTGCCGGCGGCGACGGAAACGCCGATGCCGGGAGGGGAAAATCTGATAAGTCCGGTGCCGGCAGAGCAGGGTTATGACCTGAAAGTCAAAGTCGATGATAGCCGGGGACAGCCGGTAGCGGGGGCGAAGGTAACTTTACATTCAACGCCAATGGAGGCGACGACGGACACCAACGGGATAGCGGAATTTATGCAGGTGGCGGCCGGGGAACACTTGTTGACGATCGCTTACGGGTCTTACAACAGGCAGCAAAGTATTACCGTGGGGGGGATGCACCGGTCGTAGAAGTGGACGTAGTGATGCAGCCGCAGACAGCGATGCTCTGGATGTATGTGGTCGGGGGAGTATTTGCCGGAGTCGTTCTGGCGGTTATCCTGGTACGGATAAAAAAATCTCCCGCAAAGCGGGAGACTCTTTGAACTGAGCGCGGAGGGGTTACTTTAAAGTAACAGTGGCTCCGGCAGCAGTTAATTTAGCCTTGGCTTCCTCAGCAGCAGCCTTGTTGGCTCCGGTGAGAATTTCAGCATTGGGTTTTTCTGAGAGATCCTTGGCGTCCTTCAATCCCAGGTTGGGGTTGATTTCGCGCAGGGCTTTAATGACAGCAATCTTGTTGGCTCCGGCATTTGCGAGAATGACGTCAAACGAGGTTTGCCCTTCCGGACCTTCGCCAGAGGCTGCGGCCGGCGCAGCGGACGCGGCTGCCGCGGCGACGGGTGCGGCGGCTGAGACGCCAAATTTATCTTCCAAGGCTTTGACGAGGTCGGCCAATTCCAAAACGGAAAGGGCTTCGACGTCGGTAATGATTTGGTGGACTTTGTCGCTCATTAAGTTCTCACCTCCTTGGATGAAGAGTGAGGTTGAGATAAGCGTCTTTCCGCTTCCGACAGGGAAATACCCTGCTCCCTCGCTAGGGTGACAATGTCGACCAGTGTAGGAATCCCCAGTCTGACCCGGGCGGCGGCAATATTTTCGGCCTCACCGGGTTTCAGGCCGGTAAGTTGACCCTCGGCAAGCATTTTTTTGGCCTTATTCCTTAGGGCTTTATTTTTGAAGTTGGCTTTGCCCATATCAGGATTTGGAGGCTCTGACAGCCTCCAGAGTGCGAACTAATCGGGAACGGTTCCAATTGAGGGCGTAAACCAGCCTAAAGAGGGGGGAGTTGAGGGTGCCGACCAATTTACCGGCTAAGGTGGTCTGGTCCGGAATAGTGGCCAGCCGGGCGATCTCGGCGGCGGTCAACACCCGGTCGCCCAATAAACCGGCTTTGAAGGTGAGGACACCGTTTTTTTTGGAAAAATCGGCCAGGGCTTTGATGGCGGAGACTTCATCCGTATCGGAGAAGACGAAGGCGTTGAGACCGGAGAGAGATAAAGGCTGACCGAAGGCAATCCGGAAGAGAGTGTTTTTGGTGACTAAGACGTGGCCGCCGGCAGCCCTGACGGCCTGGCGCAAAGTTGTAGCCTGAGAGACTTTGAGGCCGGTGTAATCGACTACCGCCACGGATTTTGCAACCCGGAGGAAGGTCTTCAGATCGGCCACGGAAGCGGATTTGGCCTGACTGATCTTTTTGGGAGTGTATTTAGACATAATAACCTCGGCGTGATACTTCGGCAAGCTCAGTACGAGCTGGCACACGCTGTCTTAGGTAATGGAAGGATTATACCACAAGTTTAATGGCCGGGCTCATGGTGGATTTGAGGACGACTTTTTGAGGGCGGGGGACGGCGGCCAGGACGGCTTGAATATTGGCGGTCAGCTTGGCGTCGCCCAGAGAAAGTTTGCCGATTTGAGTGTGGATTAAAGGGGCGTCCTTTTCCGTCTTCAGGGTGATGGTGTTTTTGCTGGCCAAATCGGCAACG
This sequence comes from Candidatus Amesbacteria bacterium, assembly GCA_027331445.1. GTDB lineage: Bacteria > Patescibacteriota > Microgenomatia > CAZETR01 > Amesbacteraceae > DAHWUD01. The sequence continues at coordinate 22,346 of DAHWUD010000007.1, read as the reverse complement.
GCGGCAGCGGGGTCGGAGACTACGGTGCCGGCTTTGGGATTGGGCATGAGGCCCTTGGGGCCCAAAACTTTGGCGTACTTGATGAGCTGGCCCATCTGGTCGGCAGAGGCATACAGAAGGTCAAAATCGATCCGGCCGGCGGCAATTTGGGCGAGGGTGGCAGCGTCGGCGACAGCGGCTTTACGGGTCTTGCCGGTGGAGTGAGGCAGATCGATGTTTTTGGTAAAGCCTTTTTCTTTGAGGGTGAGGTGCAGTTCCACGGTAGGATCAAATTTAGTGATGGAGACTTTTTTTAGCAGGGAAAGGGCGACATCCAGGGGATAGGCGGATTCAGGGTTGACCTGGGCTTTGGCGGCCTGATAGGCCTTGGAGCGGGTCCTGATTTTTTTGGGGGTTTTGGCCTGAGCCTCCGGGGTGGAGGTGGCCAGGGCTTGTTTTTTGGCTTCGATGACGGCCAACTCGGCCAGACTTTCCGCGGTGGTATCGACAACCCGTTGGCCTCCGGCTAATCCGGGAGACTTGGCCCGCTTGCCAGCGGGTGGACCCTCGCGAAGTTTTTTTTGTTCCAGCTGCACCGCCCGCTTGGAGCGAGCCGCGGCTTCATCTTCTGATCCCAGTGTGGAAACGCGTTTTTTACCCATGACGGTTTTTTTACCTCCCTCACTAATTGCGAGGTGAAGAGATTATATAATATTTACGGTGACGGCGCAAAGTTGCCGGGAAATTGAGGTGGCGGGTGAAAAATGCCTGGCCGGGTTGGCGGCGGCGGACCACCCGCCTAAAAAGTTGTTCTTTTGGGGGAGGTGGGACGCGAAGCTGTTCGGGTGGGCCGCGGCTGTGGTGGGCAGCCGGCGGATGACGGAGTACGGACGGCGGGTGACGGAAAAGCTGGTCCCGGGGCTGGTGGAGGCGGGAATGACCGTGGTGTTGGGGTTTATGTACGGAGTGGACCGGCTGGCGCACGAAACATGTCTGGCCTGCGGCGGGCGGACGGTGGCGGTGCTGGGCTGGGGGGCGGAGTATCGAGGAATGTCGGCTGAAGAAGAGGAGCTGGTAAAGCAAATTTGTGACGGGGGCGGCTTGGTAATTTCGGAGTGGAAGACCCAAGTCCCGGCGCTGTGGACCTTTCCCCAGAGAAACCGGATCGTGGCGGGACTGGTCGGGGAGGTGTATGTGGTGGAGGCGGCGGAAAAAAGCGGGGCTTTGATCACGGTAGATTTGGCCAGAAGCCTTGGCAAAACTATTTGGGCCGTGCCGGGACCGGTGACCAGCCGGGTGTCCGAGGGGACGAACCGGCTAATTGCGGAGGGAACAGCCAAAATGTGGCTGCCGCAGCAACAGACGCGAATGGAGACTTCTGATGCAAAAAGAGTGACTAAAAATGTGAAGATATATAGTTTGTTAGAGAATGAGGCCCTGACGGTAAATGATCTGGTGAGGAAGCTTAACCAACCCGCAGCCGAGGTGATGGCAGAGTTGACGGGGATGCTGCTTGCGGGAGAAATTTTAGAAAAAGAGGGCAAGTATTTTGCGGCGGGGTAGGGTAAGATAATTTTAGTGTTGGTGAAGGTGCAATCTGTGGCACTGGTGGGCCTCGTCAGTGTACCGGTGGAGGTGGAAGTGGATGTGGCCGAGTAGGGGTTTCCGGGACTGACGATCGTGGGTTTGCCAAGTAAAGCGGTGGAAGAGGCCAAGGAACGCGTAAAGACGGCGATCAACAATTCGGGATTGGATTTTCCGCCCAAGAAAATTACGGTCAATTTGGCCCCGGCCGATGTACCGAAGGAGGGGGCGGCTTATGATCTGCCGATAGCGGTGGGGATACTGGCGGCCAGCGGGCAGATTCAAAGCTCAACATTCAATTTTCAGGGTTCAATTTTTTATGGGGAGTTGAGCCTGGACGGAAGTCTGAGGGCGACTAAAGGAGTGCTGCTGGTGGGATTGCATGCCGCGAGTACCACCTCCCATCCCCCTCCTAGTTTAGGAGGGGGAGTAGAGAGGGGGGTACCTCAAATTTTTGTGCCGGTTTTTTCGGCGAATGAGGCGGCGGTGGTAGAGGGAATAGAGGTGTTTCCGGTGAGAAACCTGGCCCAGCTCGTCGATCACCTCACCGGAGTGAAGAAAATTGAGAAGCTGGGACATTTGGATGTGGAAGAGGAAGTGGAGACGGCAGGAGTGGAGTTTGACCTGGTCGAGGTGGCCGGGCAGGAGATGGCCAAACGGGCATTGATGATTGCAGCTGCGGGAGGTCATAACCTGTTGATGTGGGGACCGCCGGGGACGGGAAAAACTATGCTGGCCCGGGCCATGCCGGGGATTTTGCCGCCATTGTCGGCGGCCGAGGCGTTGGAAGTGACGCGCATTTACTCGGTGGCGGGACTACTGGATCCGGGGGAGTCGCTGGTGCGGCGGCGGCCGTTTCGCAGCCCGCACCACGGAATTTCGGCGGCGGGCATGGTGGGCGGGGGGAGCAATCCCATGCCGGGGGAGGTGAGCCTGGCACATCTCGGGGTGCTGTTTTTGGATGAGATGGCGGAGTTTCCCCGGGGAGTGCTGGAAGGACTGCGGCAGCCGATGGAAGACGGAGCGGTGAGGATCGTGCGGGCGGCGGCCCATGTGACGTATCCGGCGGGGTTTGCTCTGGTGGCGGCGGTCAATCCCTGCCCATGAGGATTTGCATTGTTTGGTGTTTGATTAATTCTTTATTGAATACTAAAATGCTGCTTACCTGCCAAACAAAAGAAAGAGGGTGAGTTTAAGTTATGAAAGAATGTAAAGCAAGAATTGCAAGTTTAGCTTTGGACGGTCCTATTCAAGTAGCTTGTTCTGATATTGAAGGATGCCTTAGAAGAAGAATTGAAGAAGGCAAAAACAAAGTGCAAGCAGGTGAAGTATTTGAAGGAGAATGTTATACGGAAGAAGGACCTCAAGGTCAAAGAAGTTTGCAAGAAAGAGCACTGTTGGCCAAAACAGAGAGAAAAATATTTCACATATAGATAAATCAGTAATATATTTTTTAATTCTGATTTGATGTAAGGTAGTGGTGTGGAGGTATGAGAATAAAATTTAAATAGATGCATGGATTTACATTGTTTCTAAAATAGCCTCGAGTCTTTGCAACGTTGTTATCAGTCCTGTTTGAGGGCTGCTATTTTTTGTGCCTAGGGGTCTCTGATAGTTCTTGTCCGTGCGGATATCTTGGGCATCCGCGGCGGGAGTGCCAGTGCTCGGCCAAAATGGTGGCCAAGTACCGGGCCAGGATGTCCGGGCCGATTCTGGACCGAATTGACCTGCACGTGCGGGTGCCGGCCGTGGAGACGGACAAACTGTCCGCTCAAATTCAAAATTCAAATTCTCAAACATCAAGAGAAGTGAGAAAATCGGTGGTGGCAGCCAGAAGGCGGCAGGAACAAAGGTTAAAGGATTCGGGGTTGTATGCCAATGCCCAGATGAGAAATAAACAGGTGAGAAGTTACTGTAAATTAGACGGGGAGACGGAGCGGCTGCTGCGGCTGGCGGTGGAAAAGTTTGATTTGTCCGCCCGGGGGTATTTTCGGTTAATTAAAGTGGCCAGGACCATCGCCGATTTGGCGGGGGAGGAAGAGATTAAGCCGGCGCACATGGCGGAGGCATTACAATACCGGCAGGTGAGCTGATATGAAACAGTTTAATCGGGAGACCGGGAGGAAGGGGGAAAATGAGGCGGCCCTATATTTGGAGAAACTGGGATATGAGGTGTTTTTGCGCAATTTTTCTACCCGGTTTGGCGAGATTGATTTAATTTGCCGTGATAATGCTGAGGTGGTATTTGTCGAGGTAAAGACCAAAAAAGGGCGGCTGTTTGGATCACCGGAGGAAACGTTTACCCGATATAAGTATGAGAAGGTAAAGCGGATGGCCCAGGTATATCTGAAAGGAAAAGAGGCGGCCTGCCGGATAGACATGGTCGCCGTAGAGTTGGGTGAGGACGATGCAGTGACGGGCATCAGGCATTATAAGAATGTGGTGTTGTGAGAGTTGCAAGGCGGGAGTAAAATGTAAACATAGCAAGAGAAGTTTTACCGGCTGTTGGGAGAGGCGACAAAGTGTATTTGCTGGGGGGTGGTCGTGTCCTGAGATGTGTGGTTTTGCCTGAGGACGAGATGGCGAGGGCGGAAGAGGTAGAGAAATGGGAAAAACGGGGTTTTGAGATCTTGGGTGAAAGTACAGAAGTAGGGAAGAGGATCAGCCAAGGGTCGATGGGGGATGTGATTCCCGGCTATCCGATATCGGAAAATTCTGTGGGTGAAGCGAAGATAGTAGGGATTGATAAAACGGGAAACCGATCTCCGGTGGTGGAACGAATTAAACGACGGTGATGCCCATGCTGCGGGCGGTACCGGCGACGGTTTTGACGGCGGAATCGAGAGAATCGGTATTGAGGTCGGCCAATTTTTTCTGGGCAATTTCCCGGATCTGGGCAGTGGAAATGGTGCCGGCGACTTCGGTACCCGGCTTATGGGAGGCCTCTTTGAGATTGAGGGCTTTCTTGATCAGGGCGGAGACCGGAGGCAGTTTGGTGACAAAGGAAAATGTGCGGTCTTCATAGACGGTGATGACGGCGGGGATGATATCGCCTTTTTGGTCTTTGGTGCGGTCGTTGTATTGTTTAACAAAGTCCATGATCGGGAGGCCGTGCTGACCCAGGGCGGGACCGACGGGAGGAGCCGGGGTGGCAACTCCGGCGGGGAGATTGAGCTTGAGGACGACTTTGATTTTTTTGGCGGCCATATGAGTTATTTGGATTCCCTGACGGGACAGGAACTTAACAGTCTAAAGTATTCTAGCACTCGGGCGTCGGTTAATTTCTTGCAGACAACTTGACTTTGGCTGTCAGGCCGGCGGGGGACGAAAGCGGGCCGGTTGAAGAATTTGCAGCCGGGGCAGCGGAGGGTGTCGATGGTGGTAGTAAGAAGAGGAATTTCAGGCATAGTTTTTAAATCTTTTTAACCTGTAAGAAGTCTAATTCTACGGGGGTTTCGCGGCCGAAAATGCTGACCAAGACCCGCAGCTTGCCGTGGGCTTCGTCGATGGATTCAATGCTGCCCAAAAAGTCGGAGAAGGGGCCGTCGGTGATCTTGACGGCTTCGCCCACAGAAAAGTTGGCTTTGTATTTGGGGGCGCCCATTTGGGCAAACTGCATGATGGCGGCGACTTCGGACTCGGACAGGGGAGTGGGGCGATTGCCGGTGCCGACAAAGCCGGTAATGCCCTGGGTAGTGCGGACGACCAGCCAGGAATCGTCGTCAACGGTCATTTTGATAAGGAGGTAGCCGGGGAAGATCTTCTCTTTGACGGAGGATTTTTTGCCGTGGCGGATCTGGATTTTGTCCTGAGTGGGGATTAAGAGCTCAAAGACTTTGTCGGACTGGCCCAAGGTGGCGACTCTCTGGCGGAGGGTTTCGGCGACCCGGGCTTCGTGGCCGGAATAGGTGTGGACGACGTACCAATGCGCCCGCTTAGCGGCGGGTAAACCTTCGTCTTGGGGGGCAGTGTTGATAATGATGTGCCCGGGGATGTTTTTGCCGCCCAGGCCGCGTTCGGTGACGGAGAGGGTGGGGGCGGGAGTGGTAGCAGCTATGTCAGCCATGATTATTTGATGATATATTGGAGTAAATTGGTAAAGAGATAGTCCAGGCCGCCGACGTAGGCGCCCACGACTACGGAAATGCCGATGACGATGATGGTCAAACGGGTGGTTTCTGCGCGGGTGGGCCAGCGCACCTGTTTGAGCTCAGACAAAGTGGTCTTGAGATAATCGGTGACGGGCATAATTTATTTTAACATGCACTCGTTTGGCTCAGGCTGCGTGATTTTGCCAAACAAAAAGAGTCTTGCGACTCGATGTCAAGTATTATAGCTGCCGGGTGTGGATTTGACAAGGGGATGGTATAGGATTTATCCGGATTTGGGAATGTAGCCACAAACTTTCCCATCTTTGTCTTTCCCGGGACAGGATTTGGGCATGTTTTTAAGTTGCTCCTCGGTGGGTTCCCAGCCGCATAACGGGCATTTGATTTTGACGCAGATGCCATTTTTCTCTCTCTGCAGGGTGACAAAACCAGAGGCAGCGGAGGAAATTTCGCTATTGAGCAGGCCACAGCCGGAAAATTCGCCGGAGAGCCGGAATCCTGTGATGCGCATCAGAGCTTTTTCGGCCTTGGCTCCGGCTTTAACGAAGTCGCTACCGGTTTTGGCGGTGAGAGTTTCAGAAAGCATCGCTTGGGCGATGGGGGTGAGTTGTTGAGTAAGGTCCTCACAACGTTTATTAACTTCTCCGGAAAGAATTTGCCGCCAGACCTCATTTGGGAGAGGCAAATATCTGGGGGCGGCGGATTCCAAGTCCGACTGGGAGTAAAACGTGCGAGGAATAGGGGTGGTAATAGCCTCAGATTTTTCTAATGGGAATGAATTCAGATCAGATAGGGGTTGGAATTGACGGACGTAATTGAGAACTCGGGTTTCGTCCCAACTCGCAGGTATACCATAGGCGTTAAAGGTAATTTCTCCACCATGATTTTCGACCAGGGCAATGTCGAGGCGGGATTCGCGGTAGTTAAGTTTTGGGTCAGGGGGGCTGACAAGAAGGATGAGGCGTTTGGCTTCCGGGGGAGTGGAGTAAATTTGACTTTTGAGATTCAGAGCGGCTTGGGTACTAGCCAGTTGATCAGGGTCGGTGGAGAGTTTTTCCGGAAGGTGGTCATAATGCCAGATGCGTTCCGGGTAGATGCCGTCAATTTCAGTTTCTGAGAGTTTGGCTTCGAAACCAAGCGAAGCCAGGTCGGTGGCGACGGCTTTGGTATCTAAACGAAGGTAAAGGCGGGTATCAAAGGCGAGACGATCTTGAATTGGCATAGGTTCCTGCGCGGGAATAAGAGATTGCTAGTTTTCCGGCTATCACGGTTGCGGCACAGCGTGGGATTTACACCCAACTTCCTGGAACACAATCTGGCACCAATATGCTCGGGAAGCGGCAGGTTGTCAAGAGAGGTCTTTGATACAGAAGCTTTGCGGTGAGATGTATTACTATATATATAGTAATAGTACGGCAGGTGATTGAAGGATGAGCGAAAATGTGGTTAGAATGGGGGAGATGGATTTTTTGCCTGATGTCCCGGCCGGGCTGGTGCCGCCGCCTCCGCCGGGGATGGATTTTCCCGGAAGGAGAAAGTGGCGGGACGGCTTGAGGGGCCGGTTGCGGAGAGTGCCGATGGGCGGGGTGGTAGTGCTGGGACTTTTGGGGCTGATGCTGCCGGGATTGGTGCTATTGGCCCGACAGCAAACGCGGCCGGTGGAGATGGCGGCGGTGGAACAAGCCCAGCTGAGCCTGGTTCCGGGAAGGGCGACGCTGCCGCCGGGAATTTCGGAACAGCTGATCCTGCAATCCGGGTCGGTGCCGGTAGCCTTGGTGTCGACAGTGGTGACTTTTGATCCGACGAAGGTGCAGCTGGCTGCGGAGGTGACGACGGCTAAACAATTTACGACTATAGTGCAGAAGACCAGCCGGGCGGAGGCAAACACAACCGGCAAGATCAGCCTGGTGCTGCAGGTGGCGCCGGGCGGGGCCGCGCCCGTGGGAAAAATTGAGGTGGCGCAGATTCCCCTGGCTGTAGTGACTAAGGCGGCCAACCAGGAGGCGACCCTGACATTCGACGCGGCGACCAGCCAAGTGGTCAGCACGGGGACTACCCGGGTGATACTGGGGGAAACGGGGGCGGTATTGACGCTGAACCCGGCGGCGACGCCGACAGCGGGGCTTTTAAGGTAAGGGCATGAGCGGAAAAGACCTGAGGCAGCTGGTAAAAAGTTTTTGGGAACTGCCAAAACCGGAAGCGATGATGTGGGTGGGAAAGTATCTGAAGTCCGAGTTTAAGCGGGCGTCGGACAAGGCGGAGAAAATCAAAAACATCCGGGATTACGAGATGCGGATTTACTCACAAAACGGGGAAGACGGAATTTTGCGGGCGATTTTTGAACGGATGGGGACGACGAATCAGTATTTTGTGGAGTTCGGAGTGGAGTCCGGCCGGGAATGCAACACGCGGAGGCTGCGGGAAACGGGGTGGCGGGGATTGTGGATGGACGCGGCTTACGAAGGAAACGGGGTAAAGAAGGAAAAAGTGACCCCGGGCAACATCGAGAGGCTGCTTTCAAAATACCGGGTGCCCCGGGAGCCGGATTTGCTGTCAATCGATATCGACGGCAACGATTACTGGGTATGGGAGGCAATAAGACATTACCGGCCGCGGGTGGTGGTGATTGAATACAACGCCGGTTGGGGGCCGCGGGAGGAGCGGGTGGCGAAATATGAAGCGGATTTTGCGCCCGACGGGACAAATAATTTCGGAGCCAGCCTGGCGGCTTTGGAAAAACTGGGACGGAAGAAGGGTTATGTATTGCTGGGATGTGACGGGCGGGGAGTGAACGCATTTTTCGGGCGGAAGGATGCGATAGAGGGCAAGTTCGAGATCAGAAGCGAACCTGAATTATATCGGCCGGCGGGTTACGGACCCGGGGCTAAAAAGGGCGGACGAAGCAGCTAGGGCAGGCGGGAGATGACGTCGCGGATTTGGCGGTAGAGGTAAGGGAGAGTGCGGGTATTGACCAGAGTAAAGTCAGCCATAGCAATGGTGGCACCCTTATTTAGGTTGGTAAGTTCGGCCAGGTCACGTTGGGCGGCAGCAGCAGCAGGAATATTGCGGTGGCGCAGATTGACGTCCTCGGGACCGGATTTACGCCGGGAGACCCTCAGATAGCGAAGCGGCGGCGGCGCATAGACGGCGATGACCACCAACTGATGGCCAAAATGGTGTTTGAGGACCTGGTACTCTTCAAAACTGTACAGACCGTCGGCGATGACATTGTCTTGGCGAAGCAGGCGGTCCAGTTGGTCTAAATTAAGCGTGGCCATGGCGGCCATGCCGTACTTGTGTCTGATCTCCTCGCGGATATGCCTTTCCAGGGCCTCTGAGGGGGGCAGGCCGCGGTTTTTAACCTCGTCCAGCACCAACTGGCCAAAACGGAAAAACAGATAGTGCCCGCGGCTGACGAAATAATCGGAGACGACGCTTTTGCCAGCGCCGACCAGACCGGTGATGCAGACAAGACGGTGAGCCATGGGCATAGTTTAACAGTATCCGGGCCAAAGTCTATTTTCCAAGGATAGCAATCGCTTTTCTGGCTAAGGAGGAGCGGATGGTATGACACTGGCTGATGGATAGGCCATTTCTATCGGCAATTTGTTGAATGGTCAGGCCGGTTTTCGCCAGATCCCAGAGCACATCAAGCTCTCTGGCGGATAAGGCTGTTAGTAATTCGCTGATGGTGGTCTTACTGATAACTAAGTTCTCCACGTTTCTAATGGTTCTGATGGTTCTGACTCTCTCCATACAGAGTTAGACGGAGCAGCGGCAAAAAACCCTCGCGGGGCAGCTATCTGAAGAGCATGAGAGTGACCAGGAGTGCGACGACTAGGGCGGCCAGCCAGGCGGTGGAAGACAAGACTAAAGTGAGAGCAGTTTTGGTCTGCCGGTGCTCCCAAATCAGGACAAAGGGATAGGCCAGGAAGATGAGGGTGCAGATGATGGCGGAGACGGCAAACAGGCTGATAGTAGCGATGGGGGCGAGCAAAGTGGGGCGGGGGCCGAAGAGACGGTTACCGTTATAGATTAGGAGGCCGACGGCAAAACAATAGATAAAAACACCGGCGGCTTGGAGGAAAGCAACAAAATCCAGTGAGAAGCTTTTCACTGGCATTATTATGCCATATCCGGCAAGCTATTTGGTTTCAAGAATCAGCGGCAGGTGGTCGGAAATTTCATTTCGGGGGACAGTGAAGCCGGAGACCGGGACGTCAGGACTGACGAAGACATAGTCTGAGTGAAGCTGGGGGGTCAGGGGATGTTTTTTCCAGGCGAGGGGATTCCTGGTGGTGTAAATCTGATATTCGCGGATAAGATTTTTGTAGCCGGCTGAGGCAAACATGCGGATACATTCAGTTTCGATGTCGGCGTTGAAATCGCCGCCGACAATCAGGGGAATGGCCCAAGCCCGGAAAAAATCGAGGATTTGCTGCGACTGGTCAATCCTCTCGGGGGTGTCGAGTTTGTCGCCGGGCCGGGAGCGGCCATGAAAATTGCAGACGGTGAGTTGGCGATCATCTTTTTGAACGGTGGTGACCAGACCCAAGCCGACGTTTTGGTCCATGGGGGAGAGAACCTCCTGGTCAAGCAGTCTGACATCGGGGCTAAGATATGTGGTTTGGGAAAAATCGTCTTCGGGCGAGATTTTCTTATAGGCTGAGGCGGATTTGAACCCGGGGAGTAAAGCAACGGCCAGCTCCTGCATGCCACCGGGGTTTTGAGAAGATTCCTGGAAACAAAAGACGTCCGTTTTCGGCGCCCGATCGGTTAGGAATTGGCTGAGGGGCTGGCGGATACGACCGTCGAAAGTATTGAGAAAGACGATTTCCATGGGGAGATTTTACGTGGGCGGGGGAACCAAGCTAATTATAGGGTATTTGGTGGCTGGGGGAATATAAGGAAACTTGACTAGAGCTTTCAGGGGAAACTGAGGGTGGAGAGGATTCGCTGGTAGGCCTGTTCGTAATTTCCGACGGATCCCTCAAGGGTGTAGTAATTGTTGCCTTTGCTGATGAAAGTAATGGCGACCTTTTCGCCAGTTTTGTATTTACCCAGATAGCATTCGGGGCAGGTGATATCCGGGCCGGTGGGAGGTGTGGCATAGCCGATTAATAGTTCGCCTTTTATTCTGGAAACATAAACGGTTTCTCTCTGGATTATGGATAGATAGTGTTGATAGTCAATAGTCGGTTGGTATTTATTGGAAACTGCCTTAAAAATGAAGATCGATTCACCAGAGTATTTAGGAGGAATGGGATTTATATAAATCCAGCTATCACCAAAATAAGGGTTTGTACCTGTTGTTATCCACCAGCCGGCGGGGATTTTGAAGCGCAGGTCCCGCAGGGAAAAAACTTCTGAGCCCGTGGCTATTTTACCGGTTTGCGGAGTGGGTGTGGGTGAACCGGTTTTAGTTGTAATCGGAGTCGGAGCCGTAATAGGTGGCTGGCTGAGGGCAGGATCCCAGCGCCAGAGACAACCATCGTATTTCCCTGTCCGTTCGTCAAATTTGCATACCCTTAAGAGACGGTTGCTGCCACCCAAGGGCGGGAAGTTTAAAAATATGGAGGCCGGAAGAAAGACGAGGATGAGCAGTAAAATGTATTTTAATAAAGACAGTGAAGATTTTGAATCTGGATTTACTGTGATTGAGAGTAGATCTTTTCGAAAAGTTATGCAATAGCTGCTGTGTGGGTTGGGATACATCGGGGTAACACTTCGAAGTAGAATTACGGTCTACAAAGGAGGTGACTTACCGATGTACAACTGGTTGCCTTTAAACCATCAACCACAGTTGAACCATTGGCGGGACCTAGCCGAATATTGGCACGTCTCGGATGTAACTAAGCAAAAGTTGGAGTGGCTGATCTTCGATTACTCTAGGTCAGCGGAATGTGATCAAAACCGCCGGTTATTTCGGGATTTCCACTAAGACCTTTCACAAATGGAAGGCGAGGTTTAACCCCCGGGTGATCCAGTCCCTGGAAGAGAAGTCCAAAGCTCCCATTAAACGCCGGACTGGGGAGGTAACTGCTCTGGAGGGACGGCGGGTTGTTAAACTGCGGAATCAGACTAGAAGGAAACGGGGCAAAGCCAAACTAAAAACGCTATACCAGCAAAAATACCGGGAAGACATCTCCACCTGGAAAATTGAGCGGGTGGTGCAAAAGCACAAACTGTATCCGGACCCGGTGGAGCAGGAAAAGAAGGCATATCCGGCCCCTGGTGCACGTAGACACAATTATTCTGGTGGTACGGAGTCAGAAGGGACATTTACGGCCCCGGAAGACACGAGTAGACTGGCTTTTGCCAGGGTGTATGAGCGGGACTTCGACCCAGGCAGTCAATTTTCTTAACCGTTTGGTATATCTCTCCCGGGGTAATATCCGAGTGGTCCACAGTGACAACGGTGGTAAGTTTGCCAGAAGCTTTATTCCGGCTTGCCGGGAGTCAATCCGACAGATTTATTCCCGGGCTGGGACCCCCAAAGACAATCCCCGGTTGGAAAGATTTAACCGGACACTCCAGGACAATGGCTCGTCGAATACAATTCCGTCCGGCCCCACCAAGCCCTTGATTACAAAACCCCATTAGCTTAAGCTGCAGCCTACTTTCCAAAAGTGTTACCGATGTCCCCAGCCAGCACAGCTGCGGCTGTTTAGCTGTATAATATGATGATTCTATGGGAATTTCAGAGTGGCGTTTTACCAGGCGGGAGTTTTTGCAAATTGCGGCTTTTGGAGTAGTCTCCACTGCATTGCGGCCGCTGGGGAAAAACAGATCGAGTCTAGAATTAGGGATTGATAAAACTGTTTCCGGAGAAAACTCGGAGCTGTTGCTGATGTTTGACCCGATTTACGCTCTACTGAATGAAAGGGAGTGGAATGAAGTATCGGGTACGTGGTTGGGGGATATGATGCCGCATTCTCCATCGAATGCTCCGGTCGTTTTGTACCAAGTTGGAAAAGAGAAAGATGATAGCAAGGCTACCAGTCGGGCAAATCGAACCGTTGAGTATGAAGTAGGGCTGGTTGATAAAGTGGTGGCCCAACTTGAGACAGACCCTAATGATCAGGACGCACTCAGACAGCTGATTTACCCTGCGGCAATGGGACATTTGGCTCTGATTGATGGATTAAAGAACTATAGTGGGGATAAACAAGACATCAAGGACAAATTGGCTGTTTACTCCCAGGGCAGCACGCTTTTGACTGTGCTATCTTTGGTAGCGGATCCGGAATTTATTGATCAGAACATGCCGGCAGGTTTTCCATTTAACCGGGTTCAGGTGCAGGCTTTTTGTGCGGCTAACTGTTTTAATTTAGCTAAGACGACTGAAAACCCAGTCTGGGGCTATTTGGGAACCTATTTAACTGAGGATATGTTGAGGAGATTTAGTACAGAGAACTCCTATGGTACATACCTTTCACTTGATCCGAGTAAGGAGAGGCCTCCGCGGACGTGGGACCAAGGTTATTCACTGGTGCCTTTGGCTAGAGCCTACAGACTTACCGGAGATCAGAAGTTCCAGGATGCGGGAAGAGCGATAGTGGATACGACGATCAGGGATTTATGGGATAGTAACGGGGGTGGCTTTAAGGTGACGCCGGTTGACGAGCGGAGATTTCTTTCCGATAACTGCTCTGTTTTGGCCGGGATGGTAGAGTGGGCGGATGGAGATTCAATGTATGCCGGCACAATCCAAGGGGTGATGGATAAGACTTTGGCTTTCTTCCGGCGGGATTTATACAGGGGTGGGCTTCTTCGGCATGATATAACCGCGGGTGTGACCTCTGCCGACGCCTGTACCGGTTGTAATTTTTGGGCGCTTGATTGTATGAAGGGGATAGCTCGGCCAAGGGCACTGCCGCAGGCTTATCTGCCTTTGGTGGCCAATGGGGAACCGACTGTGAGAGCGGCGGAACAGCCGAAACAAAACGCATATGGAGAGTGGGCACGGAGAGTAAACATCACTGCGGTTGCGAATCCGGTAGAGTTGTTTACGGCTAACGGGGTAAAGGCTTGTCTGGAGTCACTCAATTAAGCTTCGCCGGGGAATTTTAGATGAGGTTAGCGGTTCAGGTTAAGGTCACGACTGTAGCTGGTGGAAGACGAAGGAAGAACCTGCTGGGCGGCTAAGCTATAATCAGATTGTGGTGGTGGTGATAAATAGCCCGGTCGACGGTCAGGCAATAGACAAGCTGGCGGAGGAGATAGGGGGGTTTTATATTAAGGTCGTGATCGATATCAAAAAGGAAGTGATGAGTGCGGGAGCAAAGATGCATGTTGATGAGGAACAGCTGCTTTTGGATCAAGGTAGTTTGCAGGGAGATTTGTGGGGTGGCGGGTATGATCTGGAGACAAAACGGGTGACATTTGATTCAATTATCAACAACAGGTCGGGATCAAATATGAGTTCAGATATCCTTGACCCCGATATCAGAAAGAAATTTGAAGTAATATTGAGGCGTCTACTTCGAGTATGAATGAGGAGCAGGTGTGGCAGACGATTGCACTGGATTTGAAAAGGGCGGCTAATTATTTGTCGGCAAACAGGGTGCGGCAGGCTAATTATTATCTGGAGGAAGCCAAGCGGTTATATGGGACTTTGAGGCTGAGTAAAAATATGCGGTCGATTAGAAGCTTTATCAGGTTTGAGGGAAACCCGGAGGAGATTCTTTTGGGAAGCAGTCTTATTGGAGCGAGAATCTGAGTTCCGGCAGTATACAAGGAAGACACGCGAATTTATATAGAGCTATTGCCAGTTGAGAAGTTGCTGAGCTAGCCAGACGAGGTCTTTGGCGTAACCTGGTTGGTCAGGGAGTGTGTCGAAAGTATTCGCAGGCAGACTTTTCATCGTGGAGCTGATGGGATGATGATTAATGTAACGAGCGCCCATGGGGATAGATCCAATTGGACCAGTAGCTTTAGCTAAACCCATTGCGATAAAACCTTAGAGTCCAAAACGAAGTGCACCACTTAGGCTAGAATTACAGTTCTAGAAAGGTGGTGATTTAATTGAAATATCGGCATTTGTCTTTGGAAGAACGGGTGGAGTTATATGTTGGGTTGAAGCAAGGTGTTACCTTGAGAGATATAGCCAAAAAGTTAGGTCGGGATCACACTAGCCTAGGTCGTGAACTCAAAAGACAGACTAGGTATGGTAAATCATATAACCCGGTTTTGGCTGACAAAAGAGCTGGTAAGTGGGAGAGAAATCAGAGATATAAAGCTCCACTTAAGGATTCTGAGACCTTAAGATATGTTTTGGACAAAATAAAACTGGGTTGGAGCCCGGAAACTATTTCCGGACGGATTGGGATTGATCATCCTGGCTTGTCCATCTGTAAGGAATCCATTTACATTTGGATTTACTCCAGACAATGGAGAAGACATAAACTCTGGAAACAGCTGGAATGTGGTCATAAACGAGCAGCAGAAAAACTATGAGGATTGTGTGAAGCGATTGGATAACCTGGTACGGTTGAAAATATCTCCAGCTAATTCGGACGGGTCGTTGCTTTCTGATGAGGAGTTTAAATCTCAAAAAGAGGCGATTGTAAAAGATAAGCGGGAGATAGAACTTCTGATGGGAGCTACAGGTAAGCGGATTGAGAACTGGATTGAAAACTTGGAACAAAATTTGGATTTTGCGGTTCAGGCCAGGTATAAATTTGCCAATGGGACGAAGGCAGAGAAGCGGGATATATTGGCGACAATTGGTTCGAACATGATTTTGCAAGGCAAAAAGCTCCGATTAGACGTTCAAAAGCCATATTTCTACTTTGGGGAGATTATAAAAGCTGAAGCGACAGCCTCCGCAGGGTTCGAACCTAAGAAAAGAGCCGAAATGCAGCCACAATTAGAAGATTTGTGGTATCAAAATCCGGCTATGCAGGCCCGGAAGGAATCGAACCTTCATTGGCGGTTTTGGAGACCGCAATCCTACCGTTGAATGACAGGCCTATGGCTTGATTTTACCCTAAAAACACCCGGAAAGAATATCGGAAGTACTTGGGGTCCCTTCCCTAAAACTTCCTCTATCTCTCGCCATGCTCGTGACCGGATCTTCATTGGTGGTTTTGGAGAACGCAATCCTACCGTATCGGAAACTTTTTGCTCGGTCTGAAGATTGACCTGCCGGTGGGGCAGAGTAATAATGAATTGTCGTGAATGGGACTAAAGCTTTGCGGCTGGTACGGACGGGAAAGTTGAGGGAGACTGAATTGGTAGCTCGGATCGCAGGCGACCGTCAGCTAAGGAGGGATCATGAAGTCCATGTGAGAAGCAACGAGCAGCCGTGGGCGAATGTTCCCGGGAGGGGGAGGGGAGTTTCCCTGGCGGTTCCGGCGGCGGACGGAGGAAGAAATGATGCTTTGATGGTTCCGCAGAGAGACGGGTTTAAGATCACCGGTTTGGAAAAAGAAGGGTTATTCCATATTAAAATTAAAAGACCTAATGCTTTGGCGAAAAGCTGCATGGCGCTGGTTGCGCCGGATTCGCGTTCGCCGGGAATTGGGGAAGACGAAGATTAACTTGAACCATGAATCGAAGGGAAGTAAAGATACCCGGCGCGGATGTGCCGGAGGTAAAAGAAGAAGGTTTTTGGGGAGTGTTGCGGGATGCGTTTACGCATCGGGTGGCGGCGGTACGGGCGGGTCCCAAAGGCAGCGGTTTATTTATAGACGGGAATGGACCGGGCGGAAATATGCCATACGCCGGTGCGGAAACGAAATACTTTAGATTGGATGAACAGACTTATGAAGCCTATCTGAGGAATACTTTGGAAAATCCGCCGACTGCGGAGGAGATCAGGAAGGCAGTGAAATTAGCCCAGGGAGGAAGGTGAGGTAAATTGGGTATAAATGTCTTATAATACGCAGATATGAGTAGGGAAAAGGAACTGATGGCGGAAATTGATAAAATCGACCGCCAGTTGGGGCCCTTGGCGGCCAGGAAAGCGGCTCTGGAGTGGGGACTTGAGGCAGAACAACAGAGAAATTTTACCAAGCGGCAGGAAGACCGCGAGGCATATACAAGCTGCGCGGGGTGTTTGGCCTATGGCGGAGTAGTCGGGACGGCGATGCTGGGAGCGAATATTTTATTCAGGCATTTTTTTGGGCACGATGAGAATTTTACGGTCGCCGCTGTTTCGGCAGTAACTTCGGCGGCGGGAGTGGGGAGGGTTTTTGGCTACGCCAGGCTTTGGGAATGGGTAAAGCACGCGCCCGGCGTGTTCTGGCGGGAGAAAATGCCTTTTGAGGACTAGGCGGAGATTATTTCAGCTTGGAAGTTTCCTTGTGAAGCGTGTGTTTCCTGCACTTACGGCAGTACTTAGTCAAATTTACTTTTTCAGGAGTGTTGATCTTGTTTCTTTCCAATAGGTAATTCTGGCTTTTGCAAACCGAACAGATGAGGGCGAAGACTTGACGGGCGCCTTTTTTGGCCATGGTTGCGAAATTATATCCTATTGGGAACAAAAATACACCTGCCATCCAGCCTGTCGGCGGTCGGACCGCCGGACAGAGCCGGAGCAGTTTCGGAAATCGGCTAGCGGGAGACGCCCGGTCCGGGGGGCATCGGAGGAGCAGAGCCGCCCATAACGGGTGAGGACTGATCCGCAATACCGACAGGCGGGACTACCGGAGGCAGAGGCGGGGTAGCGGATGAAGCGTCCGCCGCCGGACTACCCACATTCATGTAAGCCGGAGTCGGGGTAGGTATCGGAGACATGGGCGGGGTTACCTGGGCCGCTGCTGAATTGATTTCGGCCTGGGCGGCGGTGACATCGGGTGTCGGTGCCGCCGGGGGCATCACGGGAGTCTCTGCTTCCGTGACTGGAGCCGGGGCGACGGCGGGCTCGTTTTGGGTGCCGCAATTCTCGCAGACCCAGACAGTGCGGCCGTCAACCGTGTGCACGGCTTGACAGTTGGTACAGACAGCTTGAACGTTTTGATTGGGATCCACTTAGTATCACCGCCTTTCAGCTATGGTTCTACTTTATCGTTTATTGACTTGGTTGTAAAGGATGGTCACAATGGTGGTATGGACGGCAATTATGCGGAAGCGTTTTCTTTGTCGGGAATGTCGTCGCCGGTGGAGATTGTGGACCAGGTGATTTCGCAGGCAGCGAAAATGAATGCATCGGACATCTTATTTGAGCCGCAGGAAAAAGAAACGCTAGTGAGGCTGCGGGTGGACGGAGTGCTGCAGGTATTCGGGGTGATGCCGCCGGGATCATACGACCAGGCTCTGGCGCGGATTAAAGTGCTCGCCAATATGGACGTGACGGAAAACCGCAAGCCGCAGGAGGCCAAGATTCGGGTAGAGGTGGAAGGCCATCCTTACGTGCTGCGGGTCGCGGTGGTGTCGACTAACTTCGGGCAGATGGTGGCCTTGCGGGTACTGGACCTGCCGCAGTATTCGGAATTTGAGGCGCTGGGGATGTCGCCTCTGATTGTCGATAAGATAAAAAAGAATATCGAAGGGAGGTACGGATTGTTTCTGGTGGCCGGGCCGACGGGGGCGGGCAAGACGACGACGGTGCATACCTGCCTTAAATACCTGAACAACGGGGAGGTCAACATTATGACACTGGAGGACCCGGTCGAATACGTGATCGGGGGGATTAACCAGATCGAGGTCGGGGAAGACATCGGAATGGATTTTGCCAATGGCCTGCGCATGATGCTGCGGCTCAATCCCGATGTGGTGTTTGTAGGGGAGATCCGGGACAGCGAAACGGCCAAGGTGGCGATCCAGGCGGCACTCACGGGGCATCTGGTAATATCGACTATCCACGCCAGAAATAGTGTGGGGGCGCTGTACCGGATGATGGATCTGGGCGTGGATAAATACATGCTGAACTACGCCCTGCGGGCGGTGATGTCCCAGCGACTGCTGCGGCGGGTGTGTGAGCACTGCCGGGCGGAATATGTGCCGACCCAGGAGGAGGTGGAGCGGTATGTGGCAGAGGCGGGACAAGCGCTGGGGGAATTGTTTGCGGGCAAGGGGTGCGAGATGTGCCGGCAGACCAAGTTTGCCGGGCGGGTGGGAATTTATGAATTACTGGAGGTAGACGATGAAGTGCGAAAACTGGTGTTTTCGGGAGCGGGGGAGACGGAGTTTAGGGAAGAGATGGGGAAGAGAGGGTTTACCGGAATGAGCCGGGAGGGGGTAAGACTGGTAAACGAGGGAGTGACAAGCCTCAAAGAGTACCTGCGGACGATGTACGACGCGAGATAACTAAATTGTGAGCCTGGAGTGAGAATCGGACTCACGACTTCATTCTTACCAAGAATGCGTTCTACCACTGAACTACCCAGGCGAGTTTAGGGAAATTATATCAGAGGAAAAGAGAAGTTACGGAGCGGCAGGGGGACTAAACAGGAATTGAGCCGCATTGGAAACTCCATTTATGATCCCGGGCCAGGTGGTTTTTGCGGCGTCAACTAATCCCGGGGCGCTTACGGCTAAGGCAATAAGACCAACAGCGGACAGTCCGACGATGACTAAATATTCTCCGGCGTGTTTGTAGCTGTCGATGACGGCTTCGGGTGAGCTGTTGTGATTGGCCATATTGAGCTATGAGACTAGATGGCAAGATTTTGCAAGTTGTGCCGAGGCCAGAATGTTGCCCTGCGGGCAAGAATCCTGGCGGTGTGCCGAGGCCAGGATTCGAACCTGGGAAGGCGAAGCCACCTGATTTACAGTCAGGCTCGTTTGACCACTTCGATACCTCGGCGGATTGAAGATGATTTTAACAGATTCGGAGCCACCTCTCGGATTTGGACCGAGGACCTGCTGTTTACAAAACAGCTGCTCTACCGCTGAGCTAAGGTGGCAGCATAGCAATTTTAGCAGTTCAGAGCGGCTGGAGGGGGGGAAACTAAACGTCCCGCCAATCAGGGGTCGAGGGGTTTTCCCCGAGTCAAGAGTAAGTGGGCGAGCTGTCCCCCTTCGCAAAGCCTCGGGGGGAACGTCTCCAGCGGTACTAGGACCGACAAAGAATTGTGCCCTTGCCCTAACTTGGGAAAATAGTCAAGGAAAATGACCCTGACGTCCTTCTTGGCAGGACACTTTAATTATACACAAGAAAACAAGAAGCAGCTGAGAACTCAGATGAGAAAATGGAGGATAAAATTACTGATGGGGGAGATGACCAGGGTGGCCACGGATTGGCCGCCAAAGAAGGGCAGCAATATGAGGAGCAGCCATAGATAAGAGTTTTGGCTGCGGAAGGGGTTGGTCCGGAGGAAAATTTTGGCGCCGTCCAGGGGCGGGATGGGAATAAGATTGAAAAGGGCAAGATTCACATTGAGAAAGATGAGGGAAGCCAGAAGATCGCTGACAAAAGAGGTGCCCGTTAACCTGAGGATGACGGCGAAGATAACGGCTAACATCAGGTTGCTGGCGGGGCCGGCGAGAGAGATAAGGGCCGTGTCGCGCTGCGGGTTTTTGAGGTTATAAGGGTCGAATGGGGAGGGCTTGCCCCAGCCGAAGGCGCCGGTGACGATGATCATGAGTGTGCCGATGGGGTCCAGATGGGCCAGGGGATTTAGGGTGACCCGGCCGAGGGCCCGGGGAGTGGGATCGCCTAGGTAATCGGCGGTGTAGCAATGGGCGGCTTCGTGGATGCCGATGGCCAAAATTATCCCGATCAGTTCGAGGAAGAAAGCGGCGGGTGAAGTGAAGAGTTGGCCCAGCATAATAGAGCTATTATATGGTAAAATAAAAGCTATGGCTTATGTGTGTGATAATTGCGGTCGGGGAGTGCAGTACGGAGAGTCGCATACCCATGGCCGGGGAGTCGCTGGAGGCCGGTGGAAAAAGCGGGCCCCGCATACGCGGAAAGTGTTTCGACCAAATTTACACAATTGGCAGGGGCTGAGGTTGTGCACGAAGTGTCTGAGAATACTGAAGGGGAAGAGCGAAGTACAAAAAGTGGCGGCGGCTTAGTTTTTTGTGATCAGGGGAAGAAAGACTTGTGATCGGGAAGCAATTTGGACCCGGTTCGGAGAAAGCGGCGCCGCCTCGCTGGATCTGGTAGTATTTCCATTTTCGGGACCGGCGGCTTGGACGGGTGAAGTTTCCGGGACGACTCCGACCAGACTAGCCAGGACGGCCAGAGCGGTGACGGTTCTGGTGGTTACGCCGGCCTTTCTTTCAGATTTGGGGCGATCGATTTCTATGAGCGGATTCTAACCTAGGCGAGAAGTGTGTCAATTATGGGATAGACGAAGTGGGTGAAGGGAAGTGAGTTTGAGGCGGGTGCCGGCCGGGTCGGTGGACCAGAGACCGGGCCAGGGGAAGTAGGCGCGGAATTTGCGGGAGAATTCGGGGGAAGGATGCTGAATTTGGGTTTGGAACTCCGGGTAAGGGACAAAACCGTTCTCCCGGGTGAGTTTTTTGGTATATGTGGCGGCGGAGTCGTCCTGAATTTCTAATTTCCCTAATTCACCTAATGACAAATGACCAACAAGATTTATGAACAACTCGGCTCCCTTGATAAACAAACGCTTTCCCAAGGTTTCGGGGGTGTCAGTCGGGAGCAAGGGTTCTTCTGACCGAGCGACGATGGGACCGTGGTCCATTTGGGCGTCCAGCTGGATGATGGTGACGCCGGTGGTAGTCAGTCCGTCTAAAATTTGCTGCTGCAGGGGGGAAGGGCCTCTATATTTGGGCAGTAATGATGGGTGAATGTTGTAGATTTGAGAATTAAATTTATCCAGGACGGATTGGGGGATGATTTTGCCGTAAGCGGCGACGAGACCGACCACCTCACCCCTTTGGTTCCCCTCTCCAAAATCTTGGAGAGGGGTTAGAGGTGAGGTTGCAACCGTGAGGCCTTTTTCCAGGGCGAACTTTTTCAGGGGATTGGGGGTAAGCTGCAGGTGGCGGCCGGCGGGTTGGTCCGGAGTGGTGACGACGGCGAGGTCAAGATGGTGGTCAAGAAGAGTTTGGAGAACGGGGATGGAGTAGGCGGAAGAGCCGAAAAAGACAAGGGGGGGCATGAGAAGATTATAGCTTACTTAACGGCAGCAACCCGGGCCAGGCAATCCAGGTTACCGACCTTGACGTTGCGGACGGCGGTAGTAGAGAGGGTGGGAGGAACCAGGACCTGACCGTTCCGGTTTAAAAGCTCCTTGCGGTAGCGGAGCCAGACAGAAACTGGCAGGCCGCGCATTTTTAAGATGGCGGCGTCGGCGTCATAGGTATTAAGGATGCCGGTGGCGGGGGAAATGGCGACGCAGTCGTATCCGGGAGGTGAGAGGGGGGAGATTTCTACCCCATTGACGGTAATGGGGGTGGGGTTGCTGCGGGATAGGGCAAGCAGGGCGGGAGAATTAGAGGGGGGTGAGGGGGTGGAAACAGGTTTATGCAGATAAGTATCGTAATATCCCAAGGCGGCAATGCCCGACAGAACGAGGACGCCCACAGCCAGCACGGAGTAATTTCTTTCAGCCGCCATGAATAAGGGGATCTTAGTGCATATTTGGAGAAAGTCAAAACCCTGTATAGGATGCCTACTTTTCGGAATGGAGCTGGTTTAGGTATTGGGTTGGGCTCATGTAGTTGAGTGAGTAATGTGGTCTTCGTGTATTGTACCAGGTTAAATAATGAATAAGTTTTTGGTTTAACTTGTCCCAATCTTGGATATACAAT
>DAHWUD010000006.1 GCA_027331445.1 Candidatus Amesbacteria bacterium | reverse complement strand
TGGTGTCTCCATTGGTTTTGGAAACATAGCTCGATTAGCCATTGATGCCCTGGGAAATAACGATCCAGAGTTTTTAATCGACCTCTATCATAATGGTGGCCATATTTCTGAAGATGTTCTTTACGATCTGGGAACGGCAGTCATTCGTGGAAGAAGGACCAAAAGAGATTCCCTTGAAATTTTTAACGAACTTCAAAAAAAGCACTCAGGATAACATTACTCCAGTCTAAATATCACAGGAGAATCAGGAGGGTGATACTGTATCTGGATCTGTGACCTATTTATTGGTATAATCCCCTCGATTAGTGAATTTGAGGTGGGAAGAAGTACCCACCTCTTTTTTTCACAAACTATGGCCAATAAACCGACTACTACCAGATCCGAGTTTGCCTCAGCCGTCACTCAGGTGGCCCACGAGCGCAATCTCGATCCTCAAATCGTCCTCGACACTATTCGCCAGGCCATCGTGGCCGCTTTTAGAAAAGATCATCAGGATAAATACCGGGAAGATTGTGTTTATGACGTGGTTTTAGACCCCGGCACCGGCGAAGCCAAAATTTTTGAGATTCCCGGCCAGGTCACCGAAGTGGCTGGGGTCACTACCGTTACCCCTCTCCCTAAAGCTGCTAAAACCGACGTTACTCCTCCGGGATTTGGCCGTATTGCCGCCCAAACCGCCCGCCAGGTCGTTCTCCAGAAAATCCGTGAAGCCGAAAAGTCCGTTGTCACTGCCGAATACGAGAAACGCCTCAATACCCTCGTCAACGGTACTGTTATCCGCTTTGTCGGCCCTGAAATCATCATTGATATCGGCAAGGCCGAAGCCGTCTTGCCTGCCGCCGAGCAGATTCATTCTGAAAACTATCATCTAAATCAGCGCCTGACCTTTTATCTTCAGGGCATCCGGGACGGCGTCCGCGGCAAAGAAGTCGTTGTTTCCCGGGCCGACAATGGCCTGATCAAGGAATTATTTGCCCGCGAAGTGCCCGAGATTTCCAGTAAGGCTGTTGAAATCCGTGCCGTCGCCCGCGATCCTGGTTCCCGGACCAAAATTGCCGTTTATTCCCATCAAAGCGGTGTCGATCCGGTTGGCTCCTGTGTCGGCCAAAAAGGCGTCCGTGTCCAGGCAGTGATCGGCGAGCTCAATGGCGAAAAAATCGATATTGTCCAGTTCAGTGAAGATCTGGACAAGTTTATCGCCTCAGCCCTGTCTCCGGCTACCGGCTTGACCGTCAAAATCAACCCCGACACTAAAGTTGCGACTGTCATCGCTCCTGCTGACCAGTTGTCCTTGGCCATCGGCCGCGACGGTCAAAACGCCAAACTGGCCGGTAAACTCACCGGTTTCCATATAGACATTGAGGGTCTCCCCGAAGAAAAAGGCACGTCCGAAAAGAAAGAAGTTCCTTCCGATACCGATTCCGGTGACAATTCAAAAACCTCATGAAACCTTTTTCATCTTGATTTTGTAACTGGAATTTGGCCTCGGATTTGTGTTTCTGTTATTAGTCGTTAGAAATTAAAAATTAGAAATTTTTATGCTGCAAACTCGTCCTCCCATCATCGTCATTCTGGGTCACGTCGACCACGGTAAGACCACCCTTCTTGATTATCTGCGGCAGTCCCATGTTGCCGCTCGGGAAGTCGGAGGCATCACCCAGCATATCAGGTCCTTTCAGCTTAAAACCGCTGCCGGAAAACTCTTGACCTTTATCGATACTCCGGGTCACGCCGCCTTCGTCAGCATGCGGGAACGGGGCAGTCGGGTAGCCGATATTGCCCTTCTCATTGTGGCCGGAAATGACGGAGTCATGCCCCAGACCAAAGAAGCCGCCGCCGCCATCCTGGCCGCCAAGATTCCCTACCTTGTCGTCATTACCAAATCCGATCTGCCCGAAGCTGATCCCGATCGGGTCAAAACCCAGCTCACGGAGTTGGGTATTGTCGTGGAAGATTTCGGTGGTCCGGTTCCCGCCGCCGTCGTCTCCGCCAAAACCGGAGCCGGTATTCCTCAACTTTTAGACACCATCAATTTGCTATCTGAGCTCCATCCCCCGCAGGCAGATCCCGACGGTCAGTTGGCCGCCGTGGTCATTGAGAGCCGCCTCGACTCCAAAAAAGGCCCATTGGCAGAGGTTATTGTCAAAAATGGCACCCTTACGACCGGAGTCTCTCTGTTTACCTCGGCTCTCGTCGGTAGAGTCCGGGCTCTCTTAAACTCCGACGCCCAGAACCTTCCCTCAGCTCTTCCTTCTACCCCTGTAGAAATTCTTGGCCTGACCTCTGTTCCCCCCGTGGGCACCGTCATCTCCGATCATCCGCTGACCGTTTCTTCACCGGTAGCCGTCCCCCTCCCCGTCTCCAAACCCGGTTCGTTAAACATTATCCTTCGGGCCGATGTTGTCGGCTCGCTTGAAGCCATTACCGCTCTTCTCGATCCTCAAATTACGGTTTTAAGCAGCGCTACCGGGGACGTCAGTGAAAATGACATTCTGCTTGCCCGTCCCTCCGATGCTCAGGTTCTGGCCTTCAATGTCAAAATTCCCGGCTCCGTGGCCAAACTGGCCGAAATTGAGGCTGTTCCCGTCCATTCTTTCCGTATCATCTATGAGCTTTCTGATTATTTGGATCAGCTTCTCCACCCGGCCGTCACCGAAGTCATTTTAGGCCAAGCCGTGATTAGTGCGGAGTTTAAAATCGGCCCCGATCGCATCGCCGGTTGTCGGGTTCAGGATGGCCAGTTGGACCGGGGTGGGGAAGTGCGGCTGGAACGGGGGTCCCAAGTCATTGGTACCTCCAAACTTAAATCCCTGCAAATTGGCAAAACCGCCGCCGACCGCGTCAAGGCAGGTCAGGAATTTGGCGCGACATTAAGCCCTTACCTTGACTTTAAAGTTGGTGATTATATAATTGCCATCGCTCATCATGGCTCGTCCTGACACCACTCAATTCGTCAATCTGCTTGGGTCAGCCAGCTCATTCAGTCTGCTTCTTCCCGCTTCCCCGACTTACGATCAGGTCGCCTCCGCTACCGCCCTGAAAATTGCCCTGGACTCCCACTTTGAAGGCACCTCTGTCATCGCCTGTGCTTCCCCCATGACCGTCGAATTCAATCGTCTGGTGGGCGTCAACGCTATTACTACTACCGCTCCCAGCTCTAGAAGCCTGATTATTTCCTTT
Organism: Candidatus Amesbacteria bacterium; assembly: GCA_027331445.1. Taxonomy (GTDB): domain Bacteria; phylum Patescibacteriota; class Microgenomatia; order CAZETR01; family Amesbacteraceae; genus DAHWUD01. The sequence goes on along the minus strand of DAHWUD010000006.1, from coordinate 42,168 downwards.
CCCGACCAGACCGAATACGTCGACCGCATCAATTATGATCTCGTCCACGGCCAACTGCAGTTGGTAGTCATTCCCAAGGTTAATGCGCCTTTAATCGACCCCGCGCGCCTTAAATTTTCCGGCGGCACCAACCCGGCCGATTTAGTCATCACCTTCGGGGTTAACGATTTGTCCGATTTGGGGGAGCTGTATGTCTCCGCCAAAGACTTCTTTTCCACGGTCAAGATCATTTCTCTCACCCGCGATTTTCCCCGTCAAAACTTTACTCCTTACCAAATTTATGATCCCTCCGCGTCCTGTCTGAGTGAAATCACCGCTTTTGTCATTGATTCCCTGCATTTATCCCTTGACCCCGACGCGGCTTCTAATTTGTTAGCCGGTCTGGAACAGGGCACCCATCAGTTTCAGGATTCAGCCGTTTCCGCCTCCACTTTTGAAGCCGCCACCCTGCTCATGCGCCACGGTGCCCGCCGCCAGGATATTTTTGCCCCCCCAAATCTTCCTGCCGGCGCCATTCCCACCGCCCCGCCCCCGTCTCCTCCCCGGCCCTCCGTCCAGGCAGGTTACGGCACCGACAGCCAGCCGGTTCCTGAAGTACCGACGGCCGAGACCGCCGCCCCCGCCGCCCCTTCCCCTGATTGGTACGAGCCCAAAATTTTCAGTGGCTCCATGCTGCCTTAATCCATGCCTGAAATATTTAAATTTTTATCCGAGAACCCTTCCTACCTTAAAGATGGGGCCTATGCCATAGGATTCCTTTTTATTTTCGCCGTTGGGGTAAAAGCTTCCCATGACCACATCCGTAATGAAAGCCAAAACCACGACCGGTTCGTCAAAAAAATACAGGCTGGCCTGCGCGCCAGTGGACAAATTCTCGAAAACCGGGTAAAATCCAATTCTCACAACAGAGACATTAACGTCAACTAGCCAGGTTACTGACCCGCTGCCGCCCTATCTCTGGTTTTTTCAGTTTTATGAATAATAAAGAATTGCTCACCGAAGGCGAATGCATCATCCGCGTCGCTCTCGCCGCCCCCGCTGCCGCTTTTGGTAGTCAGGCTGAAAAACAGCCCTGTCTCAGACCGGATTTTCCTACCTGTGTGGGCTGTGTGTTTAAAAGGATATATGACTCATCGGTCCAGGCTCCTATAACCCCGGATATCCACCCTGCTTTTATTTTCTTCTCCTAATATGGCCTTAGATCCTACCGCCAAACAGGAAGTTATCAAAAAATTTGCCGTCGCCAAGGGCGATACCGGCTCTCCTGAAGTGCAGATCGCTCTCTTAACCGAAAAGATCAACAAATTGGCCGAACATCTCAAAATTCACAAAAAAGACAATCACTCCCGTCGGGGCCTGATCAGCATGGTCAGCAAACGCCGTCGTCTGCTGTTTTACCTGCAGAAAAAAGACGCCGCTAGGTTTTCCGAAATTTCCAAAAAACTGGGCCTATAAATCTCCCTAATCCCCTCTTTTGTAAAGAGGGGAAACAAAGCGGAGCGAGGAGGGGAGATTTAAAAAGTACTATCATTAATCCCATTTATCTGTTAAAATAACCATAATCGGAGAGTTCAAGAAGCGTGAAGAGAAGTAAAACTGCTCTTCTTCAGACTTCTGGAACACTTCGGCAAGCTCAATGAAAATTGTTAGTAAATCTATAGATTTGGCTGGACGCACCCTCTCCCTGGAGTTTGGTCGTTTTGCCGCCCGCGCTGATTCCGCCGTTTATGCCCGCTACGGGGACACTTCCGTCCTGGCCACGGTGGTCATGGGCGCCGAGGACACCAAGAAAGATTACTTCCCTCTGTCCGTCGACTATCAGGAACGTCTTTACGCCGGTGGCCGTATTCGTGGTTCCCGTTGGGTCAAGCGTGAAGGTCGGGCTACCGACGCCGAAGTTCTTTCCGGCCGTCTGATCGATCGCTCTATCAGGCCTCTTTTTCCCAAAAGATTTAAAAATGAAGTCCAGGTCGTAGTAACCGTTCTTTCCATCGATGTGGCCAACGACGCCGACGTTTTAGGCGTTATCGCCGCCTCGGCCGCCCTGGCCATCTCTCAGATTCCCTGGAATGGCCCCATCGCCGCCGTCCGTGTCGGTTTGGAAAACGGTCAAATTGTGGTTAATCCCGCTAACGGTAATCGCCCCGGTGTCGATTTGGATTTGGTTGTTTCCAGCACGGCCGAGTTGATTCCCATGATCGAAGCCGGCGCCAATCAGGTCCCCGAAGCTACGGTCTTTTCCGCCCTCAAAACCGGGTTCGAACATAACCGGATCATCATTAAACTCATCAACGACTTGGTGGCCGAAGTCGGCCGGGACAAACTTCCCGTTCCCGTCTCCTCCGTCACTCCCCAGCTGATAGCGGACGTCACCAAAGCCGCCAAAACTGTCATTTCCGACGCCGTCGCCTCTTCCTCAGCCAAACCCATCCTCGAACGGGAAGCCGCTTACGCCGCCGCCGCAAACCAAATCGTGGCCTCTTTTGAATCTTCGGTTCAGATTCAGGTTCGGGAAATTCTTGAGGACCTCTTTTTCACCGCCTTCAGAAAACAGCTTTTAACCGGCAAAAGAGCCGACGGTCGGCAGCCCGCAGATATCCGCCCCCTCAATATTCAGGTCGGCTTTTTGCCCCGGGTTCATGGATCAGCCATCTTCCAGCGCGGCGAAACTCAGGCCTTGACCGTCACCACTCTGGGCGCCCCCTCCCTGTCGCAATCTCTGGAATCAGCCGAGGGCGAAGAGACCAAACGCTATATGCACCATTATTATTTTCCTCCTTACTGTACCGGTGAAACCGGCAGAATGGGTTCCCCCGGCCGCCGGGAAATCGGTCACGGCGCTTTGGCCGAACGGGCCCTGGCTCCCGTTATTCCCCCTGAATCCGAATTCCCTTACGCCATCCGCGTCGTCTCCGAAATTATGAGTTCCAACGGCAGTACCAGCATGGCCAGCACTTGTGGCTCTACCATGTCTTTAATGGACGCCGGAGTGCCTCTATTGGCTCCCGTCGCCGGCATTTCCACCGGCCTGATCACTCCTCCGGACTATCCAAAAAAGACCGATGGTTATATTCTTTTGACCGATATTAACGGCGGCGAAGACCACTACGGCGACATGGATTTTAAAGTTGCCGGTACCGACAAAGGTATTACCGCCATTCAGTTGGATGTCAAAGTTCCCGGTCTCACTTTGGATATTTGTGAAGCTACTTTTGCCCGGGCCAAAGCCGCCCGCTCCCAAATCATGGCCGCCATGCTCAAAGTTCTGCCGGCCCCTCATACCGAGCTTTCTCCCTTCGCTCCCAAAATCAGCACCGTTCAGATTCCCGTCGACAAAATCGGCGAACTTATCGGCCCCGGCGGCAAGGTCATTAAAAAGCTCATGGCCGATACCGATACCGTCATCGATGTCCGAGACGACGGCTCCGTCTTTGTCTCCGGTACGGATCAGACCGGCGTCCAAAAAGCCCTTTCCTGGATCGCTTCCCTGGGCAAGGAAATCGTCCCCGGAGAAATTTATGAAGGCACCGTCGCCCGGCTTCAGCCCTTTGGCGCCTTTGTCACCATCGCTCCCGGCAAAGACGGCCTCGTTCACGTCTCCCAGATGGGCACCGGCTTTGTCAGCGATCCCTCCCAGGTGGTCCATGAAGGCCAGGCCGTCAAAGTCTGGGTCACTGAAATTGATTCTCAGGGCCGCATTAATCTGAGTATGTTATTTGATGCCGCCGGTAAACCCGTAGTCAAGGCTCGGGAACCCCGTCCGGCTCCTTCAGGACCCCCTCGGGTAGGCAACTTCCGCGCTCCCATGCCTCGCCGTGATTTTCATCGCCGTGACGATCGCCGCCGCTTCTAAACTCTCGTTTTGAGGAGGACTTCAAGTGCTATCATTAATGCAGTGGACGACATAATTACCGCCGATATTCAAAAGTTAGAGACCCAGATCAAATCTGCTCCTCTTCCCCCCGATTTGCTGACCAAAGCCGAAGAAATGCTGGCCCGCATCACCCGTCAGGCCGTTCACGGCAGCTATGCCGCCGAATTTGAACAGACCCAGCACTACATCGATTGGATTACCCACTTACCCTGGAATTTCACCACCAAGGATATCCTCGATTTGGGTCACGTCAAGCAGGTTTTGGACTCCCACCACTTTGGTTTGGAAGAACTCAAAGAACGGTTCTTGGAATATATTTCCGTCATGATCATCAATGAGCAAAGACAGGATACCTCTTTCCGCGCTCCTATTCTCCTGTTGGTCGGCCTGGTCGGTACCGGCAAGACCACCATCAGTAAAAGCATCTCCGAGGCCTTGGGCCGCAAGTTTGTCCGTCTACCCTTCGGCGGTATGGGTTCCGCCATGGATTTGCGCGGTCAGTCCCGGGCCCAACCCGACGCCGAACCGGGTCAGATCATCAAAGGCATTAGGCGGGCCGGTTCCAAAAACCCCGTCTTCCTCCTGGATGAAATTGACCGCGTTTCCGAAAACGCCCGCGGGGAAATCATGGGCGTCCTGGTCGAGCTGTTGGACCCCGAACAAAATATGGCTTTCACCGACCACTTTCTGGACTATCCTTTTGACCTGTCGCAGGTCATGTTTATTGCGACGGCCAATAACACCACCCACATCAGCCCCGCCGTCATGGACCGCTTGGAACCCATTCTCATGCCTTCCTACACCGATGAGGAAAAAATCCGCATCGGCAAGGATTATATCCTGCCCGCTCAGATGAAATTCGCTTCGCTGGCTCCCGGTACCATCACCATCGATGACGCGCTTTGGCCCAAGATTGTCCGCCCTCTGGGCTTCGACGCCGGTATCCGGACTTTGGAAAGGACCATCGAAGGCCTGGTGAGAAAGGTCTCCAAAATGATCGTCGAGGGCAAGGGCCGCCAGTTTGTTATCAATGAAGGCAACCTCAAGCAATTTATCCCCACTTACTAATGACCACCTCCGAAAAACAACTCGAGCTGGAAGCTATCGCCTCCGAAATTAAAGCCTTCAGGGGCTTGGATATTGCCCGCGCCGCCACTCACGCCGTCCCGGGTGAAGGTAATCCGGACGCGGCCATTATGTTCATCGGCGAAGCCCCCGGATTTAACGAAGACCAGCAGGGCCGCCCCTTTGTCGGCCAGGCCGGAAAATTATTGGAAAAAACTCTCAGGGAAGCCCTGAATATGGACCGGTCAGAAATTTATATTACCAATATCGTTAAATTCCGGCCGCCCGAGAATCGCGACCCGTTCCCCCAGGAAATCGAGGTCTGTGCCGGTTGGCTGGACCGCCAGATCGCCGCCATTCACCCCAAAATTATCGTCACTCTCGGCCGTTTCAGTATGGCCAAGTTTATCCCGGACGTAACTATTTCTAGGGTTCATGGTCAACCCCGATTCGTCGATTTTCAAGGTGTCCGCTATATTGTTTTTCCGATGTATCATCCGGCTGCTGCTCTTCGGGCCGGTGCCGTCCTGAAAGAATTCCAACTGGACTTTAATAAATTAAAGCAGTTATTATCTCCTTCGGCTCCTCCCGTCCCCGAGCCTGCCTCTGCCGCCCCGAATATCATGCAGACCAGCCTGTTTTAAATCATGAAATTTATCTCTCACCCCGACAACTCGGTTTTGAAAATCATTTCCTTGGGCGGCTTCGGCAAGGTCACTTCCAATATGTTCGTTTATGAATGCGGCCCGGACATTCTTCTGGTCGACTGCGGCATGGGCTTTCCCACCGAGGATATGTTGGGAATCGATATTTTAATCCCCGACATTTCTTATCTCCGAAATAAACTCGACAAAATCCGTGGCCTGGTCATCACTCATGGCCACGAGGACCATACCGGGGCTTTGGCTTACATCCTGCCCCAGCTGCCCCACGTCCCCGTCTACGCCAGCAATCTGACTGCCAATTTAGTTATGGACAAACTCGCCGACTACGCCAATATGCCCAAGACCATAAATATTCTGCCCACCGGCCAGCCGCTTCAATTGGGTAAATTCACGGTTGAATCGGTCCATGTCTCCCATTCCATTCCCGACGCCACCAACCTTATCATCACTACCCCCGTGGGCACCGTTTATCACGGCAGCGATTTTAAGTTTGACTTTACCCCCCTGAATAGTCCCTTACCTGATGTGGGTCGTATCGCCGCCGCCGGTACCGCCGGGGTTACTCTTTTGCTTTCCGACAGTTTGGGTAGCGAACGTTCCGGTTACACCCCCTCGGAAAGGACCTTGACCGAAACCTTCGATCGGGAAATTTCCGACTGCCCGGGCAAGTTCATTGTTACCACCATGAGTAGTAACATCAGCCGCTGGCAGCAGGCCGCCGACGCCGCCATCCGTCACGGCCGCAGAATCGCCGTCATGGGCAGGTCTATCGATCGCAATCTCAAAGTTGCCACCCGCCTTAAATACTTTCAGTTGCCCCAAAGCGCCTTTGTCGATCTTAAACAGGTCAGAAAGTTACCCCCCAAGCAGGTCTGTTTACTGGTTGCCGGGTCTCAGGCCCAGTCCGGGTCTGCCCTGGAGCGGCTCAGTAACGGCGAGTCCAAAGACGTCTCCATTCTTCCTGGGGATAAAGTTATTTTTTCTTCCGACTATATTCCCGGCAACGAAACCGCCGTTCAAAGTCTGATTGACTCCCTCTCCCGTCTGGGAGCGACAGCCGTCTATTCTGGTATCAAAGATCATCTCCACGTTTCCGGGCACGGCAGCCAGCAGGATTTGCTCCTCATGATGACCCTTACCCGGCCCCGCTATCTATTACCTATCGGCGGCACTTATCGCCACATGGTTCAGTATGCCCGCCTGGCCGCCGCCGCCGGCTATTCTCCCCAGCAAGTCCTTCTTCCTGGTCAGTCTCAGACCATTGAAGTCACCAAAGACGGCGCCCGTCTTGGGCCGACCATTGAAATCAAAAACGTGATGGTGGACGGCTTGGGCGTCGGGGATGTGGGCAACGTGGTTCTGCGCGACCGCCAGTTACTGGCCGAGGAGGGGATTGTCGTCGCCGTGGCCGAAGTCGACCAAAACGACCTGTCCCGCATCCTGCGCCTGGAAATTATGAGCCGGGGTTTTGTCTTTGAAAAAGAAAATTCCGAACTCTTAAATCTGGCCCGGTCTCAGGTCCAGAGAGTCATTGCTTCTAAAGCCGGCCACGTCGAATCCGATCGCCATATCCGCCAGATCATCGTCGAATGTCTCGAGCACTTTTTCTTCGACCAGACCCGCCGCCGCCCCATGGTCCTCCCCGTCGTCATCCTGGTTTAATTCCTCCACATGATCAATACGGCCCTCTCCGATTTAGATAAACGCATTACCGCCATCGAAAGTAGAAATTCCCGTGTTGAAACGGACAAGGCCTGGGAAACCAGTTTAACCAGAAAAATTATTTTAATAATTTTTACTTATTTAGCCGTTTTTCTGTATCTGTCCGCTATTCATATTGACCGCCCCTGGTTAAATGCCATCGTTCCTTCCTTGGGCTTTCTCCTGTCCACCCTCACCCTCCCCTTTTTCAAAAAGCTCTGGCAAAAGTATTTAAACCGGTGAGCGGTAACTGGCTAAACTGCATTATAATGATTCATATGGCGCGCCGTCCTGCTCGTTTTGGTCGCAAAACCAATTACCAGCTTAAACTCAAAAAAAGTACCGTCTATTCCATCTCCGCCGTCCTCTGCTTTGCCGCGGCCGGCCTCATTTGGCTGTCTTTTACCCATCAGGGCCTTATTCTTTCCCGCCTCAATGACTTAATTGTAGGCCAGATCGGGGTTATCTCCGGTCTCCTCATTCCCTTACCCTTTGTTATTGCCGGCCTGATGGTCAGCAAGATGAAATTTGCCCTTTCCGAACCTCATGTTTTTTTGGGCAGCCTAGTAGTTATCTCTTTTATTACCGGCATCTTCCGGGGCGGGGACTTGGGCAAAAGCCTCTGGCAGAATTCCAGTCTGTTTATCTCCGCCCCCGGCGCCTTTCTTTTTTTTATCGCCGGACTGGGCATTGGCATCATCGTCACCTTCAATATTCCCTTCGAAGACATTCTCAGTCTTTTGGTTCGTCTGTTCCGGCCTCTGTTTACCCGTCCGGCCCGGGTTGATACCCTTTCCGCCAAACCGTTGAAAGTCGGGGGTATGGTCTCCTCTCCCGCTTCGGCTCCCCTGAAAACCACCGGTCTTACTTCCAATAACCCCAAACCTTCGCAGGTTCCCGTTGCCAAATCCCCGCTCCCGCCCGGATTCATTCCCGCCACCCCCGCCACCGCCGCCGATAAAGTCTGGCACTATCCACCGCTGTCCCTGTTGTCCGAAAACATCTCCGGCAAAGCCGACCGGGGCAATGTCAATCAAAATGCCGCTACTATCGAAAAAACTCTCGAAGCTTTTGGCATTACCGCCAAAGTCGTCGAGGTCAACCTGGGTCCGGCCGTCACCCAATACGCTCTGGAAGTTGCCATCGGCACCAAGTTGTCCAAGATTAGCGCTTTAAGTAACGACCTGGCTCTGGCTCTGGCCGCCCCCACCGGCCAGATCCGTATCGAAGCTCCCATCCCCGGCCGCTCCCTGGTCGGCATCGAATTGCCCAATCGTTCCCCCGAGTTCGTCAGCCTCAGAAAGGTCCTGGAGTCTCCCGAAATGAAACATCAGAAAAGCAAGTTGGCCGTTGCCCTGGGTCTGGACGTCTCCGGTTCTTCTGTAGTAGCCGACCTGGGTCGCATGCCCCACACCCTGATCGCCGGCTCCACCGGGTCCGGCAAGTCCGTCTGCATCAATTCTTTTATCGCTTCGCTTTTATTTAGAACCAGCCCCCAGGAATTAAATCTCATCATGGTTGACCCCAAACGGGTGGAGCTGACCGGTTACAACGGCATTCCCCACCTTATTTACCCGGTCATTGTCGAGCCCAAAATTGTTTTGCAGGCTCTCCGCTGGGCCATGGGCGAAATGGACCGCCGCTACAAGCTCTTTGCCGAGGTAGGCGTCAGAAATATCGAAGGCTACAACGAACTCTCCGGCTTCCAGGCCATGCCCTACATCGTCATTTTTATCGATGAATTGGCTGATATCATGCTCTTTGCCCCCGTGGAAGTGGAAGATGCCATCACTCGTATTGCCCAGATGGCCCGGGCTACCGGTATTCACCTGGTCATTGCCACTCAGCGCCCTTCGGTCGACATCATTACTGGTCTTATCAAAGCCAATATCCCTTCCCGTATCGCCTTTGCCGTCTCCAGTATGATCGATTCCCGGGTCATCATTGACCAGCCCGGCGCTGAAAAACTTCTCGGCCGGGGCGATATGCTTTATGTTCCCCCCGATCAGGCCAAGCCCTCCCGCATCCAGGGCGCTTTTGTCTCCGACAAAGAAATCCGATTACTGATTGATTTTCTCAAAAAGCAGGGCGTGGCCCCCCAGTACACGGAAGACATCAGCCGGATGTCATCCTCCACCGGTAAAAATAATCGCGGTTCCGCCTTCATTTCTCCCAATGGTGAAGACCGGGACCCGTTATTTGAGGATGCCTTTAAGCTGATAGTCCAAAATGACAACGCCTCCGCTTCTTTCCTGCAGCGCAAACTCAGCATCGGTTATGCCCGGGCCGCCCGTATTCTGGATGAACTGCAGCAGGCCGGAGTTATCGGTCCGGCCGATGGCGCCAAACCCCGGGACATTCTTATCCGTGAGCTCCCTGCCTCCTCCGTATCTGTTTCATGAAGACCACTGGTCAAATTCTACACGAATCCCGTCTCGCCCAGAAATTGGATCTGGAAGATATTGCCCGCATCACCAAAATTCGCTCCCAGGCTCTCCGGATCATCGAGGCTGACGACTACAGCCACCTTCCCGACAGTACCGTGGCCAAAGGCTTTATCAGAAATTACGCCAAATTCCTGAACTTAAACCCCGAGCACGTTTTAGCCGTTTTCCGCCGCGATTTCATAGAAAATAAATTAGGTCAAATCGTTCCCCGCGGCCTGGCTGATCCCGTAGACCGGGTCAGTTTCTGGACTCCCCGCACCACCATCCTAGCCGCCGTCTCTGCCCTCTTTATTTTGTTTGCCGGCTATCTTTTCTATCAATACCGGGTGTTGATCGGCCCTCCCTACCTTCAGGTCGATCGCCCTCCCGACCATCTGGTTTTAAAGCAGGGTTCCGTCGAAATTTCCGGGAAAACCGATCCCGAAGCCACTCTTTCCGTAGACAATCAATTAGTCGTTTTGGATAAAGGCGGCCGGTTTTATCTGCGTCTCCCCTTAAATCCCGGAGTCAACAAAATCAGCATCACCGCTACCGGAAAATCAGGTCAAACCACCACTATTACCCGGATCGTTTCCTTGACAACGGCCCCCTAGTCTTGCTACCCTAAACTAACTATGACCAATTTTGTCCAGCTGCTGCTCGTTATTGTTATTTCTACCCTGACCTTTTTAATCACTTTTGCCGCCATTCAGGTCTTTCAGATTCTCTACGAGTTTCGCCAGGCGCTCAAAAAAGTCAATCAGGTCCTGGACAATACCCAGACCCTTTCTACTACCGCCGCCAAGCCCATCACCGCCGTTAATGAGTTCTTCACCGGGGTCAAAGATCTGGTAGACGAAACTCAGGACGAGATCATTTCCGCCACCCCCGACCGCGTAGTTACCCAGGAAGAAATTGTCCGTCATTTTCCCCGCGTCACCCGCATCAAGGAAGCCGGCCGCCGCTTCTTCCGCCGCTCCGGTCTCCCCCTCCGCAGCTCCAACTAAACCCCTTTATCTCCTCCGACACTCTTTCCAAGTCGTTAAATACCCATTCTTTTTGAATTTAATAATTCTCATTCCAAAAATCTCCAGATATCTTTCTCTATATTTGTCATACACCTTCATCCTTTTCCGGTTGTGAATTTATCCCTCCAGTTCAATCCCCAATTTAGCTTTCGGGCAATAAAAATCCATCACACAACCCCTCACGCTAAATTGTCTCCTGAACTTTACTTCTAATTTATTGTTCCGGAGTTTTTCCCACAGCAATTTTTCTGCTGGTGTGGATTTCTTTCTCAAATCTCTTCGCCGATCTTTCAATTCAGTCAGATGATAAATCCTGACCCTGTCTCTCACTCTTAAATTCTACTTCACCCCTTCTGTCCCCCTCTCCACAATTGTGGAAAGGGGTTAGAGGTAAGGTGGCGGTGGGTTATAATTACCCTCATGTTGACCGGCAACCAGCTTCGTCAGAAATACATTGATTTTTTTGTGGCTAGGGGACACAAACAGATCCCCTCGGCCCCCTTGGTCCCCGAAAACGATCCCTCGACCCTTTTTACCGGATCCGGTATGCAGCCCATGGTCCCTTATCTGTTAGGCCAGCCTCATCCCCTGGGTTCCCGGCTGGTCGACTCTCAAAAATGCTTCCGGGCCCAGGATATCGAAGAAGTCGGCGACAATCGTCACGACTCCTTTTTCGAAATGTTGGGCAACTGGTCCTTGGGCGATTACTTCAAAGAAGCCCAGCTAACTTGGTTTTATGAATTTCTCACCCGGGAACTTGGTCTTCCCCGGGAAAAATTATGGGTTTCCGTTTTTGGCGGTGACGATGTCATTCCTAAAGACGAAGAAGCCATTAATATTTGGAAAAATTTGGGCGTTTCCGAGGACAAAATTCGTCCCTATGACGAAACCAAAAATTGGTGGTCCCGGGCCGGCATAAAATCCCGCATGCCGGTAGGTGAACCCGGTGGTCCCGATTCCGAAGTCTTTTATGATTTTGGGGCCGACCTGCACTTGCACGAAAAATCCCGCTTTAAAGATCAGGCCTGCCATCCCAACTGTGATTGCGGCCGATTTCTGGAAATAGGTAACTCTGTCTTTATGACCTATCGGAAAACGGAGCACGGGTTTGTCCCGCTGGAAAAAAAGAATATTGATTTTGGCGGGGGATTGGAGCGTACTCTGGCAGCCGCCAATAATGACCCGGATATTTTCCTCACCGATCTCTATACTCCGGTCATCCGGGTTCTTGAAACACAGCTTTCTCTGGACTACACCCGGCCTCAGGACAAATATGTCCTGCGTATTATCACCGATCATCTTAAAGCCGCCGTTTTTTTAATTTCTGATGGCGTTATTCCTTCCAACAAAACCCAAGGCTATTTCTTAAGACGTCTTATGAGGCGGGCCATGGTCAAAGCCCAAAAACTTACTGATCGGGTTTTTGATTATGGTCAGGTTATCGACGCCGTTGTCGACATTTATCAAAACGCTTATCCCGCCTTGTCCGAAAAAAAAGATTATATTCAAAAAATTGTTTCCGATGAACGCGATCGTTTTTCTCAGACTCTCACCAGGGGGTTGCGCGAATTCAATAAATTGAGTCAAATCGACGGCCGGATTGCTTTCGATTTATTTCAGACCTACGGGTTTCCCTTGGAAGTAACAATGGAATTAGCCACAGAAAAAGGCCAGACTGTGGACAAAAGTCAATTTGAAGCCGAATTCAAAAAGCACCAGGATCTTTCCCGTACCGCCAGCAAAGGCATGTTTAAAGGGGGACTGGAAGATCATTCCGAGACCGTTACCAAATATCACACCGCCACTCATTTGCTGCACAAAGCCCTGCGCGATATTCTGGGGACTCATGTCCAGCAGAAGGGGAGTAACATCACCTCCGAAAGGCTGCGTTTCGATTTTTCTCACCCCGCCAAGTTGACCCCGGATCAACTTCAATTAATTGAAGACACGATTAATCAAAAAATTGCCGAGGATCTGCCGGTCACCCGTCAGGAGATGCCCAAAGCCAAAGCTCTCGCCGAGGGCGCGATGGCTTTTTTCCCGGAAAAATATCCGGAAACTACCTCCGTTTACACCATTGGCCCCCTGAACGATTGGTACAGCAAGGAGCTTTGCGGCGGCCCTCATGTCGCATCGACAGGTGAGATCGGAAAGATTAAGATAGTGAAGGAAGAATCGGCCGGAGCCGGCGTACGTCGTATCTATGCCAAACTTGATTCTCATTAAGGTTCAAAGCCTGATTAATTTAATGAACCTTGAATATTGAGGATCTTTATCCATGAACCTGCCGTTTTTTAAAAAAAAATCTGCCGGGACGGCCCCTACCCGCGAATATTTTTTCGCCCTGGAGATTAGCCCCTCATCGGTAAAAAGTGCTATCTGGGCCGTCCTTAACGACAAAACCCACGTTCTGGCGGTCGGCTCCTCCGCCAACTGGGACGGGGAATCGGAAAATAGCCTTTTAACCGCCACCGATCAGACCTTGTCTGACGCTGCCACCCGCTTTGATCCCAATGGGGCCGTCTCTCCGGAGAAAGTTATTCTGGGCCTGCCTCCGGATTGGCTTTCCGGGGAAAAGATCCAACCCGGGAGAATTAAGCTCCTGCACACAGTCACCCAAAAACTTTCCCTTCAGGCCGTCGGGTTTGTCATTACTCCTGATGCTGTCGTCCGGTTTTTGCAGCACACCGAAGGGGTTTCCCCTAATGTTATTTTGGTCGGTTTTTGGCCCCGTGAAATTTCCGTCACTCTGGTTCGCCTTGGCCGGATCGACAGTACCCAGGTCGTCAGACGCAGCCCCCAGATTGTAGCCGATGTCGTCGAAGGCTTATCCCGCTTTTCCCATGTGGACATGTTTCCCTCCCGCATCTTGCTGTATGACTCCGGATTAGATTTGGAGGATCAAAAACAGCAATTGCTGGCCCATCCCTGGCAGGCCCCCCAAACTCATTTATCATTTTTACATTTTCCTAAAATTGAAGCTCTCCCCGGCGACTTTACCATTAGAGCCATCGCCACCGCCGGCGGTACCGAAGTCGCCAGGTCGATAGGCCTTATTCCCGATTCCGTCTCCTCGGAACCGGAGGATCACCCCCCCGCCCCGGTTCCCTCAGCCACCGCCCAGGAGTTGGGTTTTCTGCCCGACACCGACCCATTACCCGCCCCTTCGCCTGCCGCCCCTCCGACACCCGAACCGGCGGCCGAGTATATTCCCTTTCCCCACTCCCCGCCCCGGCCTTCCTTACCTAAAATTTCTTTTCCCCGGCTTCATTTCTCCCTGATTTTCCTCCCCCTGATTCTCATCGCCTTGCTCTGTGGCGCCTTTGCCGCGCTGTGGTATTTGCCCCGGGCCGTGGTGACTCTTACCGTTGTTCCCAAAAACCTGGCCACCCAGTTTGACCTGACGGTAGGCACCGCAGCCGTCGCTGTTGATCCGGCTAATCGGGTTATCCCTGGTACTGTCCAATCAGTTACCGCGTCGGCAGATAAATCTGCTCCGACGACCGGCACCAAATTAGTGGGGGACCCGGCCACCGGCTCAGTCACCGTCATTAACGGCACCGGCGCTCCCCACACTTTCACTGCCGGGACTTCCATTACTTCTCCTTCCGGCCTGGCTTTCACTTTTGATTCCGACGTCCAGGTCGCTTCCGCCTCCGGTACCGCCGACCCCAATTCTTACCAGCCGGGGAAAGCCACGGTTAATGTCACCGCTTCCCAAATCGGTAGCGACAGTAATCTCTCCGCCGGGACCCAGTTCCGCATCGGCACCTATTCCACTCTGGACTTTGTCGCCAAAAACGACGTCGCCCTGGCCGGAGGTACCAGTAGCCAGGTTAAAGTGGTCAGTAAAGACGACGTCGCCGCTCTTCGTACCGCCCTCACTCCCTCGCTTCAAAGCAATGCCAGGACCCAGCTGGCTTCCCAAATTCCTGCCGCAGATGAACTGATTCCCGATACGGTCACTCTTCAGTCAGCGTCCGAAGACCTCGACCACCAGATTGGTGACCAGGCCGATACCGTTACTCTCCGTCTGACCGAAAAGGCCCAGGGCCTGACATTTGCTAAAGCCGATTTAGCCGGCATAATTCATAACCAGACTCAGTCCCAGATTTCCGCGGATTATGTTATAGCCGGCGACCTGCAGCACTCCCTGGCTGTCAAAAAAATCGCTAGTAATTCCACCACCCTCGCCGTCCAGGTTTCCGGTACTTTAATTCCCAGAATTGCCCAAAACGATGTCCTTTCCCATCTCGTCGGCCAATCTCCTGCCCAAGCAGTCAGTTACTTGGACTCCCTCCCCGGAGTGACTCACTCCGCTATCACATTTACTCCCCAACTTCCCGGATTTCTCCAATTCTTCCTGCCCCACCAATCGTCCCGCATTAGTCTCAATCTGCAATCTGCGAAGTGACCTCCCTGCCTCTCAGCCGTTTTCTTCCCCTGGTCTTTATCACCGCCGGAGTCGTCTGTTTGGGCAGCGTTATCCTGCCCCTGGGTTTCTCATTTACCCGTTATTATTTATTTCGCCCCCCCTCCCTTATCGATCCTTTGGCCGTAGGCGCCCCCGGCCCCCGGATCGTCAATATCTTTGGCGTCGCTGCCCCCGACTACGACTCTGCTTCCAGCTGGTTTGTCTCCCCGCCGGTTTCCGCTCCCGTTTCCTCCCCGGTTAAATATTTTACCGTTTCTTACCCCCGGCTGAAATTATTTGACGTCCCGGTAGAAGTTAATGGCACCGATCTGGCCGAAAATGCCGTCCATTACCCCGGCACTGCTCTTCCCGGCACTCCCGGCAACGCCGTCATTATCGGTCACTCCGCCCTGCCCCAGTTTTACCAATCCGGCAACCCCTTGACCATCTTTAATCCCTTGCCCGGCGCCCGGGTCGGGGATGATATTTATGTCAATTTTGACGGGGTTAATTATCATTATCTCGTCCATAAAACTTCCGAGGTTGACCCCACGGCCGTTCAGGTTTTTGCCCAGCATTATGACCGCACCGAAATCACTCTCATCACCTGCGTCCCCTTGGGTACCTACTGGCACCGCTTCATCGTCCTGGCCGAACTATCTGACTGATTCTAGATATTGTTTCACTTTTTCCGGTAATAATTCTGCCGCTAATGGATCAATCTCCTCGAGCACATTTTTTCTCTCCACCCATTTTGCCTCCGCCAAATCCGACCCGGGGGTTAATTTTTCATTTCCAAACGGTCCGCATACAAACCAATGCACTTCTACCCCGTAGGGATTAACGATCCTGTCAATTTCCACCAATCCGTTTACCCATATTCCTAATTCCTGTTCTGCGCCCCGCCTGACAGTGTCCCACAAACTTTCTCCGGCTTCTGCTGTTTCCGCGGGGATGTGCCATTTCCCCGCCAGGGGACTGGATGAACTCTCTTTTTTTTTACCTATCACTTCCCGTTTTCCGTCCTGTGACAGGACAATGAACCCGGCCGCCAACTTTTCCATAATGTGTATTGCCCATTATATATATAATTAGAGTCAATGAATTATCTAGGTCTCGATTATGGCGCCGGTCATGTCGGGGTGGCTTTAGCCGCCGGTCCTTTGGCCGAACCCTTAACTACTTTATCTACTTCATCCGCTCTCTCCCAAATAAAAAAACTCATCGTTCAGTATCAGATAGCACATCTGGTCATCGGCCAGTCGGAACCCCGATTTCTCTCCGCTCTTAAATCTTTGGGCCTCCCCGTCCACCAGGTTGACGAAACCCTGACGACTAAAGACGCCCAATCCGCCCTTTTCCATACCACCCAAACCCGCAGAAAAACTCAGGAGCACTCCGTTGCCGCTACGCTGCTTCTTCAATCCTGGTTGGATAGGGAGTTGACTCCTGCCCCTTTACCCATTAAAGTATCTTGAAATGTTCAGAAACGTCATCGCTCCTGTTCAGGCCTGGTTGCTGTCTCAGGGGCGTTGTGTGGGCTGCGGTACCGATCTGAACTCCGGCAAAAAGGAAAAGCACTCCCCTGGGGAGCGGATTACCTGTCTTAAATGTGGTCGAATCTTCATTAAGGATTCTGCTACGGGTAAATACCGCCGCGCTCTGTTTGAAGAGGTGTGAAATTCCGCCTGGCTCTATTCATCTTTACGGGTTTTGTCATCGTCGTAGTCCTGGCCGGCTTTTGGTTTTTCCAAAACCTCGCTCCCGCCGACCCGCAAGTTACTGCTGAGGAGCAGTTTGTCATTCCTCCCCAAGCCACAGCTGCCCAGGTGGTTGCCTCTTTATCTTCCCGTCATCTCATCAAAAACCCCCTCGCCGCCAAGATTTACCTGCGTCTCACCGAATTGGATTCCCGGCTTCGCCCCGGGGCTTACCTGGTCGCTCCTTCCCAGTCCGTCCCTGACCTCGTAAAAACCCTTATTTCCGGTCCCAAGGACGTCTGGGTCACTCTGCCCGAAGGCTGGCGCCGGGAACAAATGGCCGCCCGTCTGGCCGAGACTCTGGCCGCCGACTCAGCCTTTTCCCCTCAGGATTTTTTGGCCCAAACCGCCACCTTGGAAGGCCGTCTGTTTCCCGACACCTACCTTATTCCGACTTACGCTACCACCTCAAACGTTATCCGTATCATCTCTGCCAATTTCACGGCCAAGGTCCCCGCTATCTCTGCCTCCGATCTTATCCTGGCCTCCCTGGTCGAACGGGAAGCCAAACAGGCCCCTGACCGCCCGATTATTGCCGGCATCCTCCAAAATCGCCTCCGGGCCGGCTGGCCGCTCCAGGTTGATGCCACGGTCCAGTACGTCGAAGGCACCTCCCGCTGCCAGGCTACCCCCCTGAACTGTAGTTGGTGGCAGCCTCCGGTGAACACCCGGGTGTCTTCCCCCTACAATACTTATCTTCACCCCGGGCTTCCCCCCGCTCCCATCGCCAATCCCGGGCTGGCCTCGATCGCCGCCGTTCTCCACCCCCAGGTTACTGGGTACTGGTTTTACCTCACCGGCACCGACGGCGTCACCCGCTTTGCTTCTACCGGGGCCGAACAGAATCTGAATGTTGACAAATACCTTCGCCCCTGATATAAGTAGCTCACGTTAAGGGAAGGCGAGCCATCCGCCAACCCTTTTTGCGCTCAAAAGCGCCTTTTTGTTTTTCCAAACCCTGCTCGGCCTATAAAATACGCCAATGCCAAATTCAAACCGTCTTTATTGGGGGAAAACATTCACTAACCTGCCGACCCTCAATCTAAATCAACTTCAGCTGGATTCTTGGGTTTGGTTTTTGCAAAAAGGTATCGTCGAAAGTCTGGCAGAAATCAGTCCTATAGAAGATTTCACCGGTAAAAATTGGCACCTCGAATTCCTCGATCACTGGGTTGAAAAACCCGCCCTCACCCCTTCTCAGGCCATCCACAAAGGTCTCACCTATTCCTGCGCCCTGCGCATTCACGCCAAGTTAACCAATAAACAAACCGGCAAAGACAGCATCGGTGAAGTTTTTTTGGGCGATATCCCCCAGATGACTGACCGCGGCACCTTCATTATCAATGGCGTGGAAAGGACCGTCATCAACCAGGTCGTCCGTTCCCCCGGTGTCTATTTCGGCGCCGATTTAGACGTCGCTTCCGGTCGGGTTCTCCATACCGCCGAACTCCGCCCTATCCGCGGCACCTGGTTGGAATTTGAAGTTTCCCGAAACAACGTCATTTCCGTCCGTGTCGACCGCCGCCGCAAATTTGTCGCCACCACTCTCCTGCGGGCCATGGGTCTGTCTGACAACGCCACTCTTCAGGGGCTGTTTGCCGCCGCCGATACCGACCCCAATCACCACTACCTGGAAAGCACTTTGGCCAAAGACACCACCAAGACCACCGAAGAAGCTTTGATCGAAATTTACAAAAAGATGCGCCCCGGAGAACCCATCGTTCTGGAGAATGCCCAGCACCTCATGTTTGACCTGTTTTTTAGTTCCCGCCGCTACGACCTGGGCCAGGTCGGCCGCTACAAGCTCAACAAACGCCTGCAGTTGTCCGCGGACCAGTCGGTCCTTACCCGTGACGACATCGTTTCCACCGTCAATTATCTTATTCGGCTGCAGAATGGCCAGGGTCATACCGATGATATTGACCATCTGGCCAATCGCCGGCTGCGCCGGGTCGGGGAGCTCGTCGCCCAAACCGCGTTTCGTGATGGTTTGCTGCGTCTGGAACGGGCCATTAAAGAAAAAATGAGCCTGGTTTCTACCGAAGAATTAGTCACCCCCAGCCTCTTGGTTAACGCCCGCCCCGTCATTGCCGCCATCAACGAGTTCTTCAGAAGCTCCCAGCTGTCTCAGATCCTGGAACAAACCAATCCGCTCTCCGAAATCGATCATCTGCGCCGTCTCACCGTCATGGGCCGCGGCGGTATCACCCGTGAACGGGCCTCCTTCAGTATCCGCGACGTCAACAGTTCCCAATATGGTCGCATTGACCCGGTTCGCTCGCCTGAAGGAGCCAACATTGGTTTGGTGACCTACCTTGCTCTTTATGCCCGGGTAAATGAATACGGCTTTCTGGAATCCCCCTACCGCAAACTGGCCCACGACGGCGACCGTGTCCGAATCACTGATGAGATTGTCTATTTAACCGCCGACGATGAGGAAGCCTTTCATATTTCCCACGGCGATCTCCATACCGACGATCAGGGCTACGTTCAGGATACCTGGCTGCCCATTCGCTACCAGGGTGGTTTTCTCGAAGGCCCCGCCGATTCCGTGGACTTGGTCGATGCTGTTCCCCGCCAGGTGGTCGGGACTTCCGCCGCCTTAATTCCCTTCCTGGCCAACGATGCCGCCAACCGCGCTCTCATGGGCGCCAATATGCAGACCCAGGCCGTTCCTCTTCTCCGTCCCAGTGCCCCCGTTGTCGGTACCGGGATCGAAGTCGATATTTCCGCCTCCATGGGCTGGTGCGTCTATGCCCGTCACGCCGGGACGGTGACTTATGTCGACGCCAACAAAATTGTCATCAAACTGGACCGCAAGCCCGACCGGGTTGAGCCCGCCGAAAATATCTCCGTCAAAGGCGACCAGGAGACTTATTCCCTCATCAAATTCAAGCGCACTTCTCAGAGTTCCTGTTTCAACCAGCATCCCGTCGTCTCCGCCGGTCAAAAAGTTACCACCGGCCAGCTTTTGATCGACGGTCCTTCTTCCCAAAGCGGCGAATTGGCTTTAGGTGAAAATATGGTCATCGCTTACGCTTCATACGGCGGTCTGGGTTATGAAGATGCCATCGTTATCTCCGATCGCCTGGTCCGCGATGACGTCCTCACCTCCATTCATATTGAGGAATATGAAGCCGACGTGGTTGATACCAAACTGGGCCCGGAAGAATTGACCCGGGACATTCCCAATATCGGCGAAGTTTATTTGGCCAACCTTGATTCCGAAGGCATCGTCACCGTCGGCTCCGAAGTCGGCCCCAACGATATTTTGGTAGGTAAGATCGCTCCCAAAGGTGAAACCGAACTTTCGGCTGAGGAAAGGTTGCTGCGGGCCATCTTTGGCGAAAAAGCCCGTGATGTCCGCGATACTTCCCTGCGTATGCCTCATGGTGAGCGGGGGATTGTGGTCGATGTTCAGATCCTCTCCCGCGACGCCGGCGACGAATTGCCTCCGGGGGTCAACCAGCGGGTCATCATTAAAGTCGCTCAGATCCGAAAAATCAGCGTCGGTGACAAACTGGCCGGCCGTCACGGCAACAAAGGCGTCATCAGCAAGATTGTCCCCATCGCCGACATGCCCCACCTCACCGACGGTACCCCCATCGACATTATGATTTCCCCCATTTCCGTTCTTTCGCGTATGAATTTGGGCCAGCTTTTGGAAGCCCGCCTGGGTTGGGCCATGCAAAAACAGAATCACCGGGTGGCTGTGCCCGCCTTTGAAACCATTTCCGAAGACCGCATTGCCGCCGAAATGACCGCTGCCGGCCTCCCGATCAGCGGTAAAGCCACCCTGGTCGACGGCCGCACCGGTGTTCCTTACGCCGAACCCTCCGTCGTCGGTGTCGGCTATATTCTCAAGCTCCATCACATGGTGGAGGATAAAACTCATGCCCGCTCCACCGGCCCCTATTCCCTGGTCACTCAGCAGCCTCTCGGTGGCAAGGCCCAAATGGGCGGTCAGAGAATGGGAGAAATGGAAGTTTGGGCCCTGGAAGCTCACAAAGCCGCTCATACGCTCCAGGAAATGCTCACCATTAAGTCTGATGATGTCATCGGCCGGGCCAAAGCTTTCGAAGCCATCGTCAAAGGCACCGATATCCCCACCAGTTCCGTCCCCGAATCCTTTAACGTTTTGGTCAAAGAGCTGCAAAGTCTGGGTTTACAGGTTATTCCCCAGGGTGTTAAAGTCAAACCCGCGGATGATGCCGCTGTTGCTCCGGCTTCCGCCTCTGCCGCCGCTTTAGTAGACGATTCCGCTTTATCTGCTCCTGCCGACCCCTCTGACAATGGCGCAAACTAAAACCGATCCTCATCAGGATTCATTCAAAAACATTTTTGACTTCACCAGTCTGCAGCTGAAGTTGGCTTCACCGGCCGTAATCCAGAGCTGGTCTCACGGTGAAGTTGTCAAACCCGAAACCATCAATTACCGGACTCTGCGCCCCGAAAAAGACGGTCTGTTTGATGAGCGGATTTTCGGCCCCGTTAAAGACTGGGAATGTTACTGTGGCAAATACAAAAGGATTCGCTACAAAGGCATTATTTGTGACAAATGCGGCGTCGAGGTTACCCACAGCCGCGTCCGCCGTGAGCGCATGGCCCATATTACTTTGGCCTGCCCCGTCGCCCATGTCTGGTACTTCAAAGGCGCCCCTTCCCGCCTGTCCCTGCTTTTGGACACCGCCCCCAAAGCTCTCGAGTCCGTCATCTATTTTGCCCAATACATCGTCACTTCGGTAGACGGTAAGGGACAGACCGCTACCCTGCAGCAGTTGCGCAAAGACGCCGCCGACAAAAAAACCGCCATTGAGAAAGAGTATGAATCCAAAATTGCCGTCCTCGAGAAAAATCTCAAAGCCGATTTAGATAAGATCGGTCAGGAATCTCTGACCGCCGATGCCCGGGCTTTGGCCATTGAGCAGACGGAATTAAAAGCCAAGCAGCAGATCCAGTCTCTCCGTGAACAGCAAACTACCGAGGTTAACACCACGGCCAGTCTCTACCAGCGCATCGCCGACATTGTCCAGAATGTCCGTTTGGCCACTATTCTCACCGAGGAAGAATACGCCAAACTTTCCGAATATTCGGCCCTGGATTTCGCCGCCGTGGGCATGGGCGCCGAAGCCATCCTCGACGTCTTAAAACAGGTCGACTTGAGTAGCCTGAGTAACCAGCTGCGTCAGGAGGTTACCACTTCTACCGGGCAGCGCCATATCAAAGCCACCAAACGTCTGCGGGTCGTCGACGGTATGCGCCGGGCGGGTGTCGATCCCTCCTGGACCATCGTCCGCATTCTCCCCGTTATTCCTCCGGATCTTCGGCCCATGGTTCAGCTTTCCGGCGGCCGCTTTGCCACTTCTGACTTGAATGATCTCTATCGCCGGGTCATCAACCGTAACAACCGCCTCAAGCACCTCATTGATCTCGGAGCTCCCGAAATTATTCTCAGAAACGAGAAGCGCATGCTCCAGGAATCAGTCGATGCCTTGATCGATTCTTCTCAGAGAACCGCCCGGACTACCCGTCTTCCCGCCCAGGCCCATACCAAATCCCTGTCCGATATTCTGCGCGGCAAACAGGGCCGTTTCCGCCAGAATCTTCTGGGGAAGCGCGTTGATTATTCCGGCCGTTCCGTCATCGTCGTCGGTCCTGAACTGAAAATCAATCAGTGTGGTTTACCCAAAGAGATGGCTTTGGAAATGTTTAAGCCCTTTGTTTTACGCCAGATGATTGTCCAGGGGTTAGCTCCCAACGTCAAATCCGCCAAGAACCTTTTGGAAAGCCGGCCCCCGGAGGTCTTTGACATCCTGGAAGAAATTACCAAAAACCACCCCGTTATGCTCAATCGGGCTCCCACCCTGCACAAATTGTCCATCCAGGCTTTTTATCCCCTCCTTATTGAAGGTTCAGCCATCAAGATTCACCCCTGTATTTGCGCCGGCTTTAACGCCGACTTTGACGGCGACCAGATGGCCGTCCACGTCCCCCTGAGCCGGGAAGCGATAGCCGAAGTCTCCACTCTCATGATGCCGGAAAACAACCTTAGAAAGCCCGCCGACGGCACCCCGATTTCCATCCCTTCTACCAAGGAAATTGCCTTGGGTAATTACTATCTCACCTCTATCGATGCTCACGTGCCCGCTTTCTCCTCCGTTTTTTCCGGTCCCGAAGAAGCCATTCTGGCTCATCACACTGACCATATCGGCCTGCGCCAGCAGATTAAGGTTCAGCTTGACGGCCGGATTATCGACACCTCCGCCGGCCGCCTGCTTTTCAATGAGGTTCTGCCTGAGCAGCTTCGTTTTGTCAACGAGCCGGTCAAAAGAAGCACCATGATCAAACTTTTTGCCAAAGCCTTCGAACTTTACGACACCGCTGTCATTATCAAAATGATCGATGACGTCAAAGATCTCGGCTTCTGGGCCGGTACCATCTCCGGTATTTCCGTTTCCATCACCGACTGTTTGGTTTCTCCCGACAAAAACCAGATTATCACCGCCGCCAATAATCGGGTGGCCGAAATTGAATCCAATTTTTCCATGGGGCTCATTACCGCCGAAGAGAAAAAACGCCTCACCCAGGAAGTTTGGTTGGAGACGACTGAACAATTAGCCGACGTTACCTGGCAGTTGTTCACCGATACCAACCCGGTCCGCATCATTATCGAAGCCGGCGCCGGTAAGGCTTCCCGCGAGCAGGTTCGCCAACTCTCTGCCATGCGCGGTTTAGTGGTCGATCCCATGGGCCGCATTGTGGACCTGCCTCTCAAAAGTAATTATCGCCAGGGCTTTTCCACTTTTGAGTACGTCTCTGCCGCCCGGGGTGAACGTAAAGGTTTATCTGACACTGCCATCAGAACCGCCGACGCCGGTTACCTCACCCGGCGCTTGGTCGATGTCGCCCATGACGCCATCATTCGCGAGGAAGATTGTGGTACCACCGCCGGCTTGACTATTCACAGAAGCGGCCGCCGGGCTAAAGTTTTCCCGGCCCGGCTCTTTGGTCGCATCCTGGCCGCCGATGTGGTCTCTCCCGCCACCAAGAAAGTTATTCTTTCCTCCGGCAGTCTTATCGACGACGCCGCCCTGGCCAAAATTGAATCCGAAAAAGTTATGGATGTCACCGTCCGTTCTCCCTTAACCTGCAATACCAAACACGGTTTGTGCGTGAAATGCTACGGCTGGAGCCTGAGTTCCATGTCTCAGGCTACGCTGGGTGACCCCGTCGGGGTTATCGCTGCTCAAAGCATCGGTGAGCCCGGTACTCAGATGACCCTGCATGGCAAACGCGGTGGCCAGTCCGTGGGTTCTATCGACGTGACCCAGGGCCTTCCCCGGGTTGAAGAGCTCTTTGAAGCCCGGACTCCCAAAATGATCTCGCCCCTAGCTGAAATTTCCGGCAAAGTCGACGTCACCGAGACCGAAGACGGCTACAAAGTCCGCATTAGAAACACTTCCGTCAAGCCCGTGGACGAGCGCGAGTATCTTATTCCCCTGGCCGCCGAGCTTCACGTTTCCGACGGCTCCGAGGTCACCACCGGCACCCAATTGGCCGCCGGGTCTTTGGATATCAAGGAAGTCTTGGAAGTCCGGGGTCTGCGCGGCGCCCAGGAATATTTAATCGAAGAAATTCAGGCCGTTTACGAATCCCAGGGCGTGCCTATTCATGATAAGCATTTTGAAGTCATTGTCAGAAAAATGAGTGACCGGGTCAGGGTGCTCACCCAGGGCGATACCAACCTTCTCCCCGGTGATATTCTCGACCGGGCGTCCTTTGAAACCGAAAATGCCAAGATCCTGGCCGCCGGGGGGGAACCCGCCACCGCCCAGGTCATTGTTTTGGGCATTACCCGGGCCGCTCTCAAAACCGGATCCTGGCTCTCTGCCGCGTCCTTTATTGAAACCACTTCCCAGCTGGCCGACGCCGCCATCGAAGGTCGGGTTGACCCTCTCCTCGGATTGAAGGAAAATGTTATTATTGGTCGCCTGATTCCCACCAGTCCGGATCGGGCCGTCCTCAACTAACCATGCCTACCGTCAATCAATTAGTGCGCTTCGGTCGCCACGCCAAGATCAAAAAGGTCAAGGCCACGGCTCTGCGGCGTTCATTCAATGCCAAGGACCGTCGTTTTACCGGCACTCAAAATCCCTTCAAGCGGGGAGTGGTTACCATTGTTAAAACCATGACTCCCAAAAAGCCCAACTCCGCCTTAAGAAAAATTGCCCGGGTCCGTCTTTCCAATAAAACTGAGGTCACCTCATATATTCCCGGAATCGGTCACAACCTGGCCGAGCACGCCATTGTTTTGGTCCGGGGTGGCCGCGTCAAGGATCTTCCCGGTGTTAAATATCACATCGTGCGCGGAAAGTACGATGCCGGTGGTGTGGAAAACCGTAAACAGGGCCGTTCCCGTTATGGCACCAAAGCGACCAGTGGCCCCTCTACCGCCGCCGCCTCCTAATATGAGATCCCGTCCCGCCACTCCCCGCGCCTTAGTTCCCGACCCGGTATATCACGATCTGATGGTCACCAAGCTTATCAACCGGGTGATGCAATCCGGCAAAAAGACCGTGGCCCAAAAGGAAGTCTATTCCGCCCTTGACCTCCTCAAAACCCAAACCGGTCAGGACCCCCTCACGGTTTTTCATCAGGCCCTGGAAAATATTAAACCCCAGATGGAAGTTCGTTCCCGCCGCATCGGCGGCGCCGCCTATCAGGTGCCTTCCCCAGTTCGCGGCCCCCGCCGTGACTCCCTGGGCATCCGCTGGCTGATTACTTTCGCCAACGCCCGTGACAGCTCCCAATATCATACTTTTGCCCAAAAACTGGTCGCCGAACTGACCGATGCCTTAAATAATGCCGGCGGAGCTGTCAAAAAAAAGTTAGATACCCATCGCATGGCCGAAGCCAACAAAGCCTTCGCCCATTTTAGGTGGTAAAAAAAATTTATGTCAAACTACACCGGACCCAAAAATCGACTTTCCCGTAGGGAAGGCTTGGATTTGTTCGGCAAGGGCCGCAAACTCCGTCGTTCTACCCAGCCTCCCGGTCAGCATGGAGCCAAAGGTGCCCCCCGGCTTTCCGAGTACGGCTCCCAATTACGGGAAAAGCAGAAAACGCGCCGACTTTATGGTATAATCGAGGGACAGTTTCGTAAGTACTTTGAGATAGCCAGAAAAGTCCGTGGCCAGACTGGAGAAGCTTTGCTTATCCTCCTGGAAACGCGTCTGGACAACGTGGTTTACCGCCTGGGGCTTGTCCCCACCCGGGCCATGGCGCGCCAGATTGTCTCGCACGGGCATGTCCTGGTTAACGGTCATCGCGTTAGCCTCCCTTCTTATCAGGTGAAGGCGGGAGACGTCATTACCCTGGATTCCGTGGCGGTAAATATTCCCCACGTTAAATCCCGTCTGACCGATTCAGAGTTCCGTGCTCCTGCCTGGCTAGAACGTCAATCCGCCGCCGGTAAAATTTCCCGTTTACCGAACCGCGTTGACATTGATAGTCCCATTAACGAACAACTCATTGTTGAATTTTATTCACGCTAAACTATGGCTGAACCACAATTCACCGTTACTTCTGAAAGCCTCACCGGTTCCCAGGGCCGGTTCGTTATTGAACCCTTGCCTCAGGGTTTTGGCGATACTCTGGGTAACGCTCTGCGCCGGGTTCTCTACACCTCTATCCCCGGAGCCGCTATAACGAGCGTCATCATCGAAGGCACCCGCCATCAGTTTTCCACCATTGAAGGCGTTCAGGAGGATTTAGTCCAGGTTATCTTGGCCATCAAGCAGGTTCATCTCGCTTATACCGGCGGCCAGCCCGCCAAAATTACTCTTTCGGCCAAGGGCCCCGGGCCCGTTACCGCCGGCCAGTTCGCTACCGGATCCGACGTCACCATTGCCAATCCCGATCTGATTTTAGCCCATCTTTCTGACAAATCTTCCCGCCTGGAAATCGAAGCTACCGTTGAATCCGGTTTTGGCTATTCTCCCGCCGAAGACCGCAAGAGCACTACCGTAGGTGTGATCCCCACAGACGCCGACTTTTCTCCGGTCATCCGTGTCAACTACGCCGTTGAAGCCACCCGCGTTGGTCGGGTTACCAACTTCGACAAATTGATTTTAGATGTCCGCACCAACGGTACTCTTTCCCCGGACGCCGCCGTCAAAGCCGCCGCCGGCACTTTAGTCAATTATTTTCAGGGCATTGTTAACCCCTCTTCTGCTCCCGCCGTTTCGGATTCTTCTTCCTCATCCCGCCCCAGCGCCGGGGGCAGCATCTCCGTCGAGGAATTGGACTTACCTACCCGGATCACCAATTCCCTGCAGCGCGCGGGGTTTGCCACGGTTGCGGATTTACTCGCTGTCCCCGCCTCAGAACTAGCCAAAGTTAAAAATCTCGGAGGCAAATCCGTCAAAATTATCGAGGCCGCCCTCAAAGACCGCGGATTTGATCTCGCCCAATGACACATGCCACACAACGTATTTGGAACCAAGCTCAGCCGTGATACCGGCCAGCGTCAGGCCCTGCTAAAAGGTCTGGCGGGTGCTCTTATCCGTTCGGAAGCCATCGAGACCACCGCTGCTAAGGCCAGTGCCGCCAAGATCCTCATCGAAAGGCTGATTACTAAAGCCCGCCGCGGTACTTTGGCCGACGTTCGGGAAGTCGAATCCGTCATCGTTGATAAAGAACTGGTCAATAAGTTGGTTCGAGATATCGCCCCCCGTTTCAAATCCCGCCCCGGTGGTTACCTGCGCCTCATCAAGCTGGGAAACCGGGTCGGAGACAATGCCCCCATGGTTCGGATGGAATTTGTTTCTGCCGCCGTTCCTGCCGTCATTTCCGACACCCCGCAGCCCAAAGCCGCTCATGCTTCCAAAACCCCCGCCGCTTCCCCCACTTCCCGGACTAAAAAATCTGTTGCCAAAAAATAATCTCATCTATGAATACTTCAACCACTTCTGCCTCCGCTATTACCCGTGGCTGGCACTTAATTGATGCCAAGGATCAGATTTTAGGCCGCCTGGCCACCCAGATTGCCTCCCTCCTCATGGGCAAACACAAAACCGGCTTTGTCCGCTACCTGGACATTGCGGATCATGTCGTCGTCATTAACGCCTCCGGCTTGGTGGTTACCGGCCGCAAGGCCGCTCAGAAAAAATATTATCGCCACTCCGGTTTTCCCGGCGGCCTCAAAGTCACTGCCTTTTCCTCTCTCCGGGCCACCCACCCCGACCAGATTATTCTTCACGCCGTTTCCGGTATGCTCCCCCAAAACAAGTTGCATGATAAAATGCTCTCCCATCTGCATATTTTTCCCGGACCCGACCACACCTATGTTAATCAATTCAGGAAAGTTGCCTAATGGCTGATACTAAAGTCAAAATTTATGCTTCCGCCATCGGCCGCCGTAAGCGCTCGGTGGCTTCCGTCCGCTTAATTCCCGGCAAGGGTGAAGTCGTGGTTAACGGGAAGCCGGCTTCCGTTTATTTTCCCGGACTTCAGGCCCAAACCCGCTACGAAACCCCTTTCAAATTGCTGTCTCTGACCAAATACGCCGCCGAGGTTAAAGTTCTGGGCGGCGGCAAATCCGGCCAGTTGGACGCCACCGTCTTAGGCCTGGCTCGGGCCCTGTCTGCCCTCAAAGCGGATCATAAAATTGTCCTTCATACCGCCCATCTTTTGACCCGCGATTCCCGTGAACGTCAGCGCCGCATGGTCGGCATGGGCGGCAAATCCCGCCGCAAAAAACAATCTCCCAAACGCTAGTCCCGCGTCAGTACTTCTTCAACGCTGCGTAAAAACCCAGCATTAAAAACGCCGCTCCCAATCCGATCCCCCATCTGTATCCGCCTTTTTTAGTCTTAATATATTCCATTCCCGACGTCGCAATCGTTATTGCCGGGAATCCGATGACCAGTAAAGTTACCAGCGCATTTCCCCAAAAACTCTGCTCCAGCTGCGGCAGCACCACGTCATACACATAATCTGTTCCCAGCGTGGTGTACATCGCGATGGCAGACCAAAACACCGCCGCCGGGGTCAATAGCGCCGTCTCTATCACCCCCATCCAGAAGCTGGCGGTAATCTTAATTACCGGCCACTTAAACTTCTTCTCGTCTTCTTCCATATCTCCATTATATATGTCATCCGCAGTCATCCTTATCTGAATTCAAAAGGCTCGTCATAGAGATAGGAATACCCGATTGAACTTTCATTAATTTTACCCGGCACCAAGGTTCCGGGGTCAGCATCCGGGCGATTTTGATGTCCGCGTCGGGATCGCCTTCCCCGTGTAGATGATAGCAGCCGGGGCGGCGGTACATCCCGATATTTTTCACCAGCTGGTCGTAAAACCCTCCCGTCTCCTGCCCGCCTCTTTCCGGAATGGGAAACATCACCCCCAACCTTCCCTCCTGTTTAAGTCGTAATCCCACTGCAGACAACCTGACTATTTGCTCAAATTGTGCCTGTCGGCCTTTGGCCTCGATATAACTGTCCGGTTTGATCCCTACCACCAGCCTCACGTCACCGGGCAGTGTCTCCGCCATACCTTGGTCGGAGTGAAGGGAATTGGACCCTTTACCTCTCGCACCCCATGCGAGCGTTCTACCGATGAACTACACTCCGTAACCCGCCGGATCAGGTTGTATTTTACCCTATTTGAGGCTACAATTAAACGGTGATAAGGACGTTTAAAGAAACTCTGGCCAGCCTTCAGGATAAGCAATATGGCAAACTTATTATTGCCAAGCCCTTTCCCCGGGTTCTCTGGTACTGGTCCCAGTATTTTCTTCTGGTCGCCGCCGTCACCCTGATTCTGGTTCTGGCAGCCGTCACCTATTTTATTCCCCAGTTGCCCCGCCTGCTGCGTGACAACTTACCTACAGCCGCCGTTCAGGTAAAAAGTGGCCGTCTGACAACCACTTTGTCCCAACCCGCCGTTTTTGGCTCTTCTGACTTTCCTATTATTGTCGATACCACGGCCTCTACTTCCGCCGAATTGGGCAATGTTACCACTGGTGTCCTGGTTACCGGCGACAAAATCCTGTTTAAACAGGACGCCAACACTACTCAGACCCAGAATATCTCCGATTTTCCCGATTTCCATACCGACAAAAACACCCTGGTTTCCTATGTCACCGCGCACCAGATTCGCCTGTGGCTGATTGTCGTCGGCCTCCTTTTAGGTTTTTCGCTCCTGCTTTCGGCTTTTCTCTGGATCGGCCGGCTTCTGGGCTTTGCCATCTGGAGTTTAATTTTCTGGCTGGCCGCTCTCCTGCTCAAACGCCGCCTCACTTACCTCCAGATTTTCAATTTAGTCCTTTATGCCTCCGTCTTGCCTTTCCTCATGGACGCGTTTCTGGCTTTGGCTCCCAACCAGCTGATCTCCTTTGTCAGCCTGGGCGTTTTTCTCTATTTTATGATTACCTGGCTGCTCGCCTTGCCGAGAGCAGACAAATAATCTACACTTAAATTGTGGCCTCGCCCCTCGATCTTCTTAAAACCAGCTTTAACCTTTTTAAAAAACATTTCGTCTATCTGCTTGTTTTTTGGCTCATTGATTTCGGTCTGACCCTGGCTGCCTTCATCCCCCTTATCATTATCGCTGTCACCACCGGCATGTTTGCTGCCATCTCTCATGCTATTCCTCATCTAAACACCCTCCTTCCTACCCTAATTTATATTCCGGTACTGATCCTTCTGCTCTTGTGGTTTAGCACGTCCTTAACGGTCCAGCTTAATGCTGTCGGTCAGGATCAGAGGTCGCCTTTCCGGCAGCTTTTTTCCGTTGGCTGGCAGAAAACCTGGCCCATGTTGGTCCTTAGCCTTTCCGCCGGTTTTCTTACCACTCTCGGCTTCGTCCTATTTATTGTTCCCGGACTAATTTTCTCCGTCTGGTTTTCTTTCGCCGGCCCAGTTATTATCAACGAGCATCTCGGGGCCTTCGCCTCCATGGGCCGCAGTAAGAGTTTGATCAAAGGCCGATTCTGGACCGCCGTCAAATATCTGATTCTTCCCTTTCTGGTTTCACTTGCCTACAGCCTGCTTACCTCCGTTGCCCTGGGCCCCGTTCCCCTCGCCAAATCCCTCGCCAGTCTGCTTTACATTCCCCTTCAGCTTATACTCGGAGTTTATTCCTTCCAGGTCTATTTCGCTTTCCGCGATCACCCGGTTTCTGGCTCCCAACAGCTGTCCGCCAATAGCTAATGGCTAATAGCTGATAGCTAATTTGCCCTTGCATTTTTTTATTTGGCCTGTATATTGTGACTAGATATGGCCACAGACCAAAAACTTCAAGCCATCAAAATAGCCATGGACCAGATTGAAAAACAATTTGGTCACGGCGCCATCATGAAGTTGGGCGAGAAGGCCGATAAGTTTTCCGTGGATGTCATTCCTACCGGTTCTATTGCTTTGGATTTGGCCTTAGGTATCGGCGGCTTTCCCCGCGGCCGCATCACCGAAATTTACGGCCCTGAGGCTTCCGGAAAAACCACTATCGCTCTTCACTGCATTGCCGAAGCCCAAAAGATGGGCGGCACCGCCGCCTTTATTGACGCCGAGCACGCCCTTGATCCGGCCCGGGCGGAAGCGATCGGTGTGGATTTGGATAATCTTTATATTTCCCAGCCCGACAGCGGCGAACAGGCTCTGGAAATTGTGGAAACCCTCATCCGCTCCGGCGCCATCGATATCATTGTCATTGATTCGGTCGCCGCTCTGGTTCCCCGGGCCGAACTGGAAGGAGAAATGGGGGATTCGGTCATGGGCGTCCAGGCCCGGCTCATGTCCCAGGCTTTAAGAAAAATTACCGGTGCCATTGCCAAAAGCCGTACCGTGGTCATCTTTACCAACCAGCTGCGCATGAAAATCGGCGTCATGTTCGGCAATCCCGAAACAACGACCGGCGGCATGGCCCTCAAGTTTTATTCCAGTATCCGCATTGATACCCGTAAGATCGAAACTCTTAAAGACGGTGATACCGTCATTGGTTCCCGTCACCGCGCCCGTATCGTCAAAAATAAAGTCGCCCCGCCGTTCCGGGTGGCCGAGTTTGATGTCTTAAATTCCGGCGGTATCAGCAAAGCCGGCGGCCTGATCGATGTCGGTCTGGAACTGGGCATCCTTACCAAGAAAGGTGCTTTCATTTATTTCAACGAAACTATTATCGGCCAGGGCCGGGAAGCCGCCCGCAATTTTTTGATCGATAATCCTAAAGTCACTAAACAAATCGAAGACGCCATCTGGAAATCCGTTAAAGAAGGCAAAAAAACTGTCCCCAAGCAAGTCGGGGAAAACGAAACCGACGAAGAGTAAAATACATTTCCATGGACTCAAAAACCCTCAGGGAATCAGTTATGAAATATCTCTCCTATCGTCCCCGGAGTCTTGCTGAGGTCACCCGCTACTTGCGCACCAAAACTTCCGACGCCGCTTTAATTAATCAAACACTGGACTTTCTCAAAAAATATAAGTTGGTTGATGACGCCGCCTTCGCCCGGTGGCTCATCGAGTCCCGTTCCCGTTCCCGTCCCCGCGGCTCGCGCCTCTTAAAACAGGAACTGAAGCAAAAAGGCATTGATCTTACTTCTGTCTCTCTCCCGGATGTCGACGAAAAAACCCTGGCTTTTCAGGCCTTAAATAAAAAGCAGCCTCTGTGGTCCGGCCTCTCCGGTAAAGACTACCGCCTCAAAGCTACCCGCTACCTGACAACCCGCGGTTTTTCCTGGGAAGTCATTGCCGAAACCGTCAAAAAAGGTTATAATGACCTCCATGTTAACCGCTAATTTCAATTATGGCCTTCTACGCTCCGCCCGCCAAAACGGGTAATTCCAACCCCCCTCCTTCAATTGATAAAGTCGAACGTTTACTCGAGGAAGTTACCAAACGTCTTTCGGATTTGGACGCCCAAAAAGCCCGTCTGGACAAGCTGCAGGAAGAATTTCTTTCCCGTCTCGAAAAAATCTCCTCTCTCAGCCGCGAGGAGGCCAAAGAGCAGCTTTTGGAACAGGCAAAGCAGTATTTCGCCGCCGATTTGGCCAAGCTCATCGAGCAGACCCGCCAGGACTATCAGGCTCAGGCCAACCAAATGGCCCAGGACATTCTGGTCGACGCCATGGTTCATGGCGCCACCGAGTATACAGCCGAATATACCGTTTCTACCGTCACTCTTCCCAATGAAAACGTCAAGGGCAGCATTATCGGCAAAGAAGGCCGCAACATTGCCAGCTTCGAAAAGGCCACCGGGGTGGAAATGGAAATTGAGGAAGGCAACACCATTCGCCTTTCTTCTTTTGATCCTTTGCGCCGGGAAATTGCCAAAAGAAGTCTGGAGTTTTTGATCAAGGACAGCCGCATTACCCCTACCCGCATCGAGGAAGTGGTGGTCCAGACCCGGCATCAGATGGACACCATTCTCATGGACGAGGGCCGCAAAATCTGTGCCGCCTGCGGTGTCTTTCACCTCCATCCCGATCTCATTAAAACTATCGGCCGCTATCGTTTCCGTTTTTCCTACGGCCAGAACTTGGGCATTCATACCATCGAGGAAACCAAGATCGGCGTCCAAATCGGTCACGAACTTAATCTCCCTGACGATCAGATCCAGCAGATTCGCCTCGGCTGCTTGCTGCACGATATCGGCAAGGTAGTTACCGAGGAGGAGGGGACCCATGTTCAATTGGGTGTCCAGTTGCTCAAAAAATATGAAATTCCCGAAACCGTGGTTAATGCCGTGGCCGAGCATCACGAAGACCGTCCCTTCAGCTCCGTCGTCTCCCGCGTGGTCTGGATAGCCGACGCCATCTCCGGCTCCCGTCCCGGGGCCCGTTACGAGCCGCATGAGGCCTATGTGCAGCGTCTCCAGCAGATTGAGGATATCGGCCGCACCTTCCCTGAAGTAGCCGAAGTCTACGCCTTCCAGGCGGGTCGGGATGTCCGGGTGATAGTTCGTCCCGAGATGGCTTCCGACGCTGAACTCACCGTCCTGGTCTCCCGCATCCGCCAAAAGCTGGAAAAAGAAGCCCAATACGTAGGTCAGATCAAAGTCACTGCCATCAGAGAAGTCCGGGCCACTGACATCACCAAGGCTAAATAAGTCTTTACATCTTGACAACTTCGACCCCATATAATATTTTGGGCTTAAGGATGAATCTTTCGCGAAAGGGGGTGAGCATAGATGACTAAACAACAAATGTTTGAAGTGGTTGCCCGCAAGGCCCATCTGACCAAGAAAGCTTCCCGGGAATCCATAGAGACTTTCCTTGATGAGATAAAAAAATCCATCAGTAAAGGGGAGAAAGTGGTTTTGTCCGGCTTTGGGACTTTTAAGGTCGCCAGCGTCAAAGATAAACCCGTGATTATCCCGCGGACCAAGGAGCGCAAAATCGTCAAAGGCCACCGCGTGGCCCGGTTTACTCCTGGTAAGACCCTGAAAAAAGCGGTCAAGTAAACCACTTCAAATTCGACTCACGAAAAAAACGAGGCACCTCGTGCCTCGTTTTTGGTCTAAAATCAGCTCATATGCGAAAATATTTGGCTTTGTTTACCGCCACTTTCTCGCAGTACCTCGCCTATCGGATGCACATTCTCTCCCAAATCTTCTCCAATCTCATCACCCCCGTATTTATGCTCACCGCCCTCCTTTATTCCCAGCCCCTTACCGGACTTTCGGCCAGGTCGCTGATTCCCTACTACCTTCTTATCTCCTTAATCACCTCTCTGACCCTCTCCAATATTGATGAAGAAATGGATGATCTGGTTTCCACCGGTGACATAAATAATTTCCTGGTCAAGCCCTTCTCCCTTTTCCGCTGGCTTTACGCCAAAAATCTCAGCGAGAAATCCACGATTTTTCTTACCCTGTTTCCCCTGGTCGTTCTCTCGTTTTTCCTCCTGCATTCCCCCCTTCTCACTATCATCATCAGCCTGGTAGGCATTATTTTATCTTTCAGCCTCTCTTTCACTTTTAGTTACATTATCGGCCTTTTCTGTTTTTGGATAGACGATTTTTGGCCTATCCACAATACCAAGTTTGTCGCCATCCAGCTCCTGGGCGGCATCGTTTTGCCCTATTCCTTTTTCCCCGCCTCCTTAATTGCCTTTCTTCATTATTCTCCTTTTCCTTACCTGGCCAGTTGGGTGCCCCGCTATCTCCAGGGACAGGTTCCCGCCTCCGATTTATTCTTCTTTGCCGTTTGGATTATCGTTTTGTATCTCACCGCCGCCTTTTTGGAGCGCCGCAGTTTAAATAAATATTCCTTTACCGCGAGCTGATTATGCGCTACCTCAGAGTTTTTCTGTCAATTTATTCCTCCCGATTAGGCAAGGATTTCAGCCTCCCGCTGTTTACCCAAGTGCTTCAGTTTATCGGATCGTTGTGTTTTTTTACTCTTCACCTGGTCGCTTTTTATTTTTTGCTCACCCGGTTTCATTTTTCCGGCTGGACCGTTTGGGAATCCTGGGCCTTGCTCTTTACCTTTGAGATCTTTACCTACACCGCCTTTTTCCTCTTCTGGAATGGGTTCAACAAAACCGTCAGCGACATCAATTCGGGGACCTTGGACTTAGTTGTCTCCAAACCCATTTCTTCATTATTCGTCACTTTTTTCCGCGGGGGGGGAGTTCACAATTTAGTCTGCGCTCTGCTGGGTTTTTTGTTTCTCCTTTTTGCCCTGGTCCGCTTCCATCTTCCCTTTACCTTTCTGTCTCTTCTGGGATTTTTATTCATTCTGTTGTCCAGTCTGTGGATTTTTTTCTGCCTGTGTGTGTGCGTCATCTCGCTCAACTTCAAATTTGGCCATCTGACTGCCACTCCCGGCGTCGGATTTGAAATCCAGGAAGTCTATAAATACCCGGCGACTCTCTACTCCCGGCTGCCGTTCATCTTAGGGGCCCTGGTTATTGGTATTTCCCTGTTTACCACCTTGCCCGCCTCTGTCCTCCTGCTCAAATCCTTGCCCGCCGATTACTACCTTATCTATCTCTGTCTGCTGGTTTTTTCCACCATCTTTTCCCGCTGGACCTGGCAGTCCGGTCTTCACCATTATTCCTCCGCCAGCTCCTAAACCGGGTATAATCATTCCGTGGATATTATTTCGGTCAAAGACCTCAAAAAGCATTACCAGATAGCCCAGAAAGAAGCCGGATTGGCCGGTTCTTTCAAATCCCTGTTGCATAGGCAGTATTCAGTGGTCAAAGCCGTCGACGGCGTCTCTTTTGCCATTTCCGAAGGAGAATTAGTCGGCTTTATCGGCCCTAACGGCGCCGGCAAAACCACCACTCTCAAGGTCCTTTCCGGCCTCTTGTATCCTACATCCGGCGCAGTTTCGGTTCTGGGTTTTACTCCCTGGAAACGCCAGCCGGCTTTTCAAAAACAGTTTTCTTTGGTCTTGGGCCAGAAAAACCAGCTCTGGTGGGATCTGCCCGCCCAGGAATCGTTTATCTTAAATAAGGAAATTTATGAAGTGCCGGACGCCCAATATAAATCCACACTCGATACGCTGGTTCAATTGCTTGAAGTGGCCGATTTACTCAAGATTCAGGTCCGGAAATTGTCGCTTGGCCAGCGCATGAAAATGGAACTTATTGCCGCCCTCATCCATTCCCCCAAAATTTTATTTCTTGACGAGCCCACCATCGGTTTGGACGTGGTGATGCAAAAAAAGATGCGCGATTTTATCAAAGACTACAATCGCCAATATCACTCCACTATTATTCTCACTTCTCACTACATGGACGATGTCAAGGAATTGTGCGACCGCGTCATTATCATCAATCAAGGCCGGCTGCTTTTTGACGGCCAGTTGGATGAAATCATTAAAAAATTTGCCAACCACAAAATCTTAACCGTCATCTTTAGTAAAGACATCAATCCTGACGCTTTAAAATCTGTCGGTCAGGTCAGGGAATTCACTTATCCCCGGGCGCTTATTTCCGTACCCCGGGCCGAAACTTCTGCCGCCGCCTCCCGGCTTCTGCGTGATTTTCCCGTCGCCGACCTGAATATTGAAGAACCGGCCATCGAAGACGTCATCCGTGAAGTCTTTACCGGAAAAGATCTAGCTTAACTAAATGCGCAAATACTTCACCGTCTTCGCCGCATCCTGGCAGGATGAATTCACTTACCGCCTCAATTTTATTCTCTGGCGGTTCAGAAACGTCCTCCGCTTTCTCATGACTTATTTCCTCTGGCAGGGCCTTTTTTCAGCCACCTCCACCATTTACGGCTATTCCCGCCCGGATATGGTGGCTTACATTTTTTTGGTCTTAATCGTCCAGGCCGCCATTACCTCCGCTCCTTCCGCCGACAACATCGGTGGGGAAATCGGCAGCGGTGATTTGAGCAATTATTTATTAAAACCCATGAGTTACCTGCGTTTCTGGTTCACCCGTGATCTGGCCAGCAAATCTCTCAATCTCCTGTTCTCGTTTATTGAAATCACTCTTCTCTGGCTGCTTCTTCGCCCGGCTCTGTCTTTCCATTATTCCTTTTTCTCTGTCTTTGGATTTGTGGCTTCCGGTCTGTTTGCCATGGTTATCTATTTCTTGGTCAGTGCCTCCGCCCGTTTCACCTCTTTTTGGTATCCCGAAAATACCTGGGGCTTGTCCTTTCTGATCCTTATTTTTATCGAAATTTTTTCCGGCAGCATTTTTCCCCTGGACGTTCTGCCCCCGGCCGGCCAGATCATCCTCCAGGCCACCCCCTTTCCCTATTTGATCTATTACCCGATTTCCATTTTAGACGGCAAAATTACCGGTCTTTATTTGTGGCGGATTTTGTTTCAGTCCGCCTCCTGGACTCTGCTGTTATTAATCTTTACCCGTTTTCTCTGGCGCAAAGGCCTCCGGGTCTTTGGCGCCGAGGGCAATTAATATGCGTCAGCTTAAAGTCTGGTTGCTTTATACTTCCAACTCTTTCGCCCAGACTTTGGCCAACCGTTTCATGACCGGGATTTTTATTCTCAGCAAAATTTTGCGCATCGCCCTCTTTTTACTGTTTTTGATTTTTGTTTTTCAGGGCACCCAAAGTCTGGCCGGTTTCACTCGGGATCAGATTATTTTTTTCTACCTTTCCTTTAATCTCATTGACACTCTGGCAAGCTTATTCTTCCGTGAGGTTTATCGTTTTCGTCAGACCGTTATTCGGGGTGATTTGGACCTGATTTTAATCCAGCCCGTTCACCCCCTGATCCGGGTACTCTTGGGCGGGGCCGATGTCTTGGATGCGTTTATTTTTTTCATCATCTTGGGCTTTACCGTCTGGTTTGGCACCGTGCACTTTTCCTTGTCGCCGTTTCGCTGGCTGGCCTATTTTTCCCTGATTTTGGGATCGCTCCTCATCGCCGCGGCCTTTCATATTGCCGTTCTTTGTCTGGGCATTCTCACCACGTCCGTAGACCATCTGATCATGATTTATCGCGATTTGACATCCCTGATGCGTATCCCGGCCGATGTCTACAGCCAGCCCTTTCGCTCCGTCCTCACCTTTGTTATTCCCCTGGCGGTCATGTACACCTTCCCTCCCAAAGCCCTCCTGGGCTTGCTTTCCCCCGCGGTCATTTCCGTCTCTGTTTTGGCAGGATTTATCCTGCTTTTACTTTCTCTCCGTTTTTGGAATTATTCTCTGCGTCATTACCAGTCTGCCAGCAGTTGACATGTCTCCCATTCTAATTATCACGGGCCCGACTGCTACCGGAAAAACCCGGTTTGCTTTAACCCTGGCCCGGAAATTCTCCGGGGAGTTGGTGTCTGCCGACTCCCGCCAGGTATACATCGGCGCCGATATCGTCACCGGCAAAGATATTCCGCCCGGTTTTGTCAAAGCTGCCTCGGATCTTCTTTGGCAGACTCGCCCCCTGACCTATTTTACCGATACTCAAACCCGGATTTGGCTGACCGATATAGTTCATCCAAACGAGCCGTTTAATGTTTCTTTCTGGAAGCAGTGTGCCGATCTGGTCATTGCCGATATTTTCTCCCGTCGCCGCCTCCCCATCGTCGTCGGCGGCACCGGCCTTTATCTCAAATCTCTTACCCAAAATTTGTCTCAGATTCACACCCCCTTTAATCCCCGGCTCCGCCGCCGACTGGCTGGTTACACAGCCGTCGAACTCTTTAATTATTTAAAGTCCGTCAGTCCGGCTAAAGCCGCGTCTTTAAATTCTTCCGATGCCGCCAATCCCCGTCGGCTGATCCGCGCCATAGAAATTTTTTCATTACCCCCACCGGCCTATGATGTCGGCCCGTACGCATCTTTAACCCTTGGTCTGACCGCCCCCCGCGATTATCTGTTTCACCGGGTAGAGGACCGGGTTGCTTCACGGCTTCAATCCGGCGCCGCCGTCGAAGCCGCATCGCTGCTTAAAAAATACTCCCCCGACTCGCCGGGTATGACAGCCTGCGGCTATCGGGCCTTTACCCGGCCCGATTTTTCCTCTGCCTGGATTACCTCAGAAAAGCAGTATCTTCGCCGCCAGCTGACCTGGTTTGCCAAAATCCCCGCCGTCAGCTGGTTTGATGTCTCCGTCCCCGGCTGGCAGGCCACTGCTGAGAAAAAATTTGCTTCTTGGTATAATCAATATAGTGCTCAGAAGACTCGAACCCTCATATAAAACGGTCATTTTTTCCGTACTTTTCCTCCTCTCCCTCTGGTTTATTTATCAGATCAAGGACATCATTTTTATGGTTTTTGTCGCCGTCATTTTGATGTCGGCGCTCAACCCGGCCGTGGACAAGTTGGAAAAACACCGCCTTCCCCGCAGTCTGGCCATTGCTCTGCTTTACCTCGTTCTCTGGATAGTTTTGGGCACTCTGATTGCTTTTATCGTCCCGGGCGTGGTTTCTCAGACCACCCGGCTCATCCAGGTTGTTTCTACCGGTTTTAGCCACATCGATTTCCTTACCGCCCACCAGCAGGATATCAGTCAGCAGTTGATCAGCTATTTGGGCTCGCTTCCCAGTGACCTGCTTCAGCTGCTGGTTAATTTCTTCAACAACGTCATCACCGTTCTTACCACCATCGTCATCAGTTTTTATCTTACTCTGGAACACAAAAATTTAGATTTCTATTTAGCCAAACTCATAAATCCCCAGAAGTCCGAACCCATTCTCACCACTCTGGAAATGATTGAACAGCGGTTGGGCAGCTGGGTGCGGGGCGAGCTGGTGCTGATGACCAGTATCGGAATTTTTACCTATCTCGGCCTTACGGTTTTGGGCGTGGATATTGCCTTGCCCTTAGCCATACTGGCCGGTCTGATGGAAATTATTCCCAACATCGGCCCCATCATTTCCGCTCTTCCTGCCGTCCTCATCGCCTGGACCATCCACCCCCTGCTGGCCCTCTCTACCGTCGCATTGTATTTTCTGATTCACTTTTTGGAAAACAACTTTCTTGTTCCCAAAATCATGCAGAAAGCCGTCGGGGTTCATCCCTTGATCAGCATTCTGGCCTTGCTGATCGGCTTTAGAATTCTAGGTCCGCTCGGGGCTGTTTTAGGCATTCCCCTGGTCATTATTCTTCAGGTCGTTCTTCAGCAAAAGCACCTCATTCCTGAGTAGGCAGTGAGATAATTAGGAAAATCAATGCCGAAGCGGCGGAATGGTCTACGCGACGGCCCTAAGAGCACTCGAACGCAAATCTATATGGGTTAGAGTATCGCTCTCTGCACCAGTCAACTCAGCTTCAAATAGCCTCATGTTGTTTAATCGCCCTGACTTGTGCATCGGACCTAATAGCATTTCAACTTAACGGATTTTCACAGACATTGAGAAATACTGTAAAATTCACATATGACAGAAAAGCTGGCCATCATCGCCTCTGGAGGTGGTATGACTTGCAGTTACACGGCGGGAAGTGTACTCGGGTTGGTAGATAAATTTAAATTAACCAGTCCAGACATTGTTATTGGCGGTTCTGGCAGCGCCGGGACCATGTCTTATTATGTGTCTGGTCAATATGATTCCATAAGAAACATCTGGGAAAACTTGTTAGCTACGAAGGAGTTCATTTCATATCCACGATTTTGGAAGGTAATAGATATCGATTATTTAATAGACAAGGTGTTCAAAGAGCAAGTTAAATTAAATACTGAAAATATTTACAAGTCGCCGATAGATTTCTTTATTCCACTTACCAATATCACAACAGGTTTGATCGAATATTTCTCCAACAGGGATCCAAGTAAAAATATATTTAAAGCTATGAGAGCAACAAAAGCTATGCCTCTGGTATATGGCAGGCAGGTACAAGTTGGAGAATCGGACTACTGCGATACGAAGTTATCATCAAATCTTGCGGCGAATGTCGAAAAAGCGAAGGAGCTTGGTGCAGAAAAAATTATTGCTTTCAATACCTCCCACTCATCTCCGATTGTCGACGCGGTATTGAACCAATGGGTAAAAGCCAAAAGCAAAACATTTAGACAAAACTATTCCTCAGAACTACGACGGTTACAAGAACTTAGTATCAACGATTCAGTTTTTCTATTGAGTCCGGCTACCAAACCCCAGGCTTCAATGCTTGACAATGACCAAGCTGCGTTAAAGGCTACGGTAAATCAAGGTTACGAAGAAACAGTAAATAATGAGCAGCTTGAGGCCTACCTTAATTCATAACCAAAGCAGAAAGATTATCAAATAGACGGTATGTTCAGTTAAATATCCGCCACCAAGCTTTGACAAATTGGTTGGGTGTTTGCATATTAAGTGACATGTGTGGTCTGACATTATGATACCAGATTAGGTTGTCAAGTATACGGTTTGGTAGACACCCTTTCTACATCCGCTGATTGTAAATGTGCTTGTATTGAGCAGGAGACATTTTGGGCTTGGTATGAATCCGGGTTTGGTTGTAGTGCACGATGGTTTGATGAATGGCTTCGATTAACTCACCCAGGCTTTCAAAGCGGTCAAGCTCCAACCCTAAGTCTGTCTTGAAATTGTCGTAGTAGGATTCTTGGTATCCGTTTTCCCAAGGGCTGCCTTTTTTACTCATGGAGATTTGAATACCCAGCTTTTCCAGAAGAGTGGTGTATTCTTTACAGTTGTATTCACTGCCCTGGTCAATATGGATAATCTTTGGCATTTTGCCTAAAGTTTTTACGGCATCAAAAAAGGCATTAATGACCAGTTCCTGGGTGTGCCCGGTAGACACGTTCCAACCCACAATCTCCCGGGTAAATAAGTCCATAAAAGTAGCCAGGTAAACCACACCTCCCTGG
>DAHWUD010000005.1 GCA_027331445.1 Candidatus Amesbacteria bacterium | reverse complement strand
GTGGGGCAGTTCAGACAGACTCCGTTTGCCACGCTGTAACCAAACAACGGTGCCGAGATACTGTAGGTGTCTGCGGGCAGGTTTAAAAAATAAAACATGCCGCTGGAAGTAGTTTGCACCTGAGAAGTCCCGGTGTTCGTCCCTTTAATGGTGACCGCCATTGGAGTGGTTAAGAGCGTTCCGGTATTGTCCTCCAGAAGCCCCTCAATATACACCGGGGCCGGTGTGGGCGTGGGGGTGGCGCACGGACCGACGGCAAAACTCCCCGTCACCGGCGCATCCACCACCCCACACTGATCAACCGCCTTTACCGACCAGTTATATGAATGGCCTCCCACCGCCGTATAGGTATAACTCGTCTTGGACACTGTGTAATTGCTCGTCCCCCCAGCCGTCAGATCGGTCACGGAGAGATAAAAAGTGCTGGCGTATGCCGCCGACCAGCTCAAAGTTACTGCCTGTGTACCCAAAACTCCGCCGGTACAGGCGATCGCCGATCCGTTGGGGCTAAGATTGCTTACCATCGCCGCATTCACCACCGTAACCGTCTTCTGGTCGGCATTGGTCGCACTGCAGCTCCAAAACCCGGACGTGGGCCAGGTCGACACAAACGGATTTCCCGAACAGGCCAGGCCACTAGCACCCCCGCCAAATATCAAACCTGAATCATCCCAGGCATTGGTAGTCACATAATAATTGCCTGTTGTGGAAAAAGTCGCACTGGCCGAGTAGGTCTCGCTGGTCAGCCCGGTCGTATTCCAGGTATTGGTTCCAAACCTGGTCCAGCTCTGAGTGGAAGTAGGTGAATAATACATATCCATCCGTGTAATCCCGTGGTCATCGGTACAAGTATTACCATAAGTTGTCGCCGTCCCGGCGTATGTGCACGTCAGCCCGGTTGGCGTCCCGCACTCCGGCGTCTGACTGCACAGCAGTTTTGCCGGATTAATGCAACTAGGATAGTTCAAACAATAGGGAAAATTGTTATTCAGGTCACGCGCCTGCGGCTGGACGGTCCGGACCGAGTTGGCCGGTATCACCCCCCAAAGATTCATCCAATACCCACAGTCGTATCCCAGAGTCGTGTAGCACTGCCCAGCCAGTTGCGAAGGGTAAGCAATATTAGCCACAACCGAGGTTACCTCGCTTGCCGGAAGAGAGGTCGAATCCACCACCCGCGTGGTCACCCAGCCCTTGCTGTCCCAATCAGTCGCAAACCCGCTGGCCGCACACTGTGAAGGCCCCTGCACCCCGGTCCAACCCCACCATTGCCCATTGGGGTAGGTCGCCCCCGGCCCACCTGATCCCGGCGCCGGTGTCGCCGTCGGCCCCGTCCCCGTATCCGTACAATTCGGCTGATCCGCGCATGGATTGCCTGACCCACACCCATTACCACCACATACCCCTCCTGAGTACGCACATCCGACGGTGTACCACTGCGATGAATCACAAACACCATTCGTATAAGTCTCGCACTTTATTGTTCCGGTGCAACCCGCCTCAGCTGCTTTAGTTCCCACCGCAAACAACGCCAATACCATCATTAACCCCAATACCACTTTCTTGGCCATTTATATAATTCTTAACAAATAACCGTTACTTTTCAACAGGTTAACTGCATCAGGCATAGAAAAGGCCGACCCTGTCATCCCGGGGATCAATACCCCCAGAATATATTCCGACAGCAAATTATCCTCCCTCACCTTATCCAGCTTACTCCAAACCGGCGGATTAATATAAACATACAACACATCTACTGGACCATAGACCTTCCACTCATAACTAGCAAACGGCTGGTCATCTTCTCTCAAACCTGTTTTGAGACCCGTCTCTATATATTCATTTCCAATTACCACCAAAATCCACCGAAAACTGTCACCATTAGGGAACAGTTTAGTCTCAACATTTCTCTTAATCACATTTGAATTTACATCCCATCGATACGACCTATTCGCACTCACGAAAGCTACTTTTGATCCTTTCCAAAACATCAGATAAACCACAAATACTATCACCACCAAAAACAGCGCTGTTCCTGTTATCAATATTACCACCCTCTTCGACATCCACTAATATTAATTATCTCTCAAGACTCTTTCAATATGATGTTCATTGTCTCCGACTGTACTAACAGATCGGAGTCAACACGTACCTCACCCGTATCCATCAAGTAGCGGTTCCAGTTACCCCCGCTGCCACTGCTAACACGGAGGCTTTAACAAATTCTCGTCTGGTAATTTCTTTCCTTTCCATACCTACACCAAAAAACCGTTAATACAAAACGAAAGGCGCATCTTTAGGATCCCTGTTCTGATATTGAGCCAGCACAGCACCAAAGTCCTCAACTTTCGCGAACGAGATCACATCAAACAACTCGAGAAACTCCCACTTATAATTTGAGGAGTCCAATTCAACAGCAGATAAATTCACCCAATCCTGGATTAGCGCATCCCATGATTTAAAGTTATGCTCTGGTGAGTACTTGCTGTCTCTGGCATTATATGCCACCCCCCCGTTAGTCACGTCATCAATCGGCCAGGATTTTCTGAAAATGATCTCCAAGTGGTTCTTTCCGTCCTCCCCTTTCACTACTCCGTAATGAACCTGCCCCAATCCCCCCCGGAAATCAATAAATTTATAATCTGGCGAGTCAGGGTTCGTCGGGCTGTAATTCATCACCTCCTGGTCCGATTGATCAGAAAAGGCAATAA
Source organism: Candidatus Amesbacteria bacterium (assembly GCA_027331445.1). Classification (GTDB taxonomy): domain Bacteria; phylum Patescibacteriota; class Microgenomatia; order CAZETR01; family Amesbacteraceae; genus DAHWUD01. The sequence goes on along the minus strand of DAHWUD010000005.1, from coordinate 44,341 downwards.
TAATTCCCGGAGCTACAGCAGGAATTTCAACCGGGGTTCCAGCCATATCTACATTCCTCCATTGGTTTGCTCCATTAACCGGCTGACCCGCACTATTTAAGGGTACCGGGAACCGCTCAGGTATTGTCAACCCGCTGATCATTCCCTCGTTGGTTAGAGCCTGCGTAAATTTGTTTACAAAAGCTGATGGGTCAGCCGGCAGGTTCTTTCTGGGATCAATTTGCATTATGTGATATACACCGGATACCAGTTTGTCATAAAAATCCGCTTCCGCCGCCGGATTTTTTGAGTTGGCTGTCATCAACCCTCCGAAATTCTCCGCCACGTTGTAGATAAAACGACCGTCGGGGGTAGTCACCCATTCGTTTCTAAACCATTTGCCTGTGTAGGGGCTGTAAATTAGATCCTTACTTCCATCAAACTTCTGCGCCACGTCCAAGTGAATGAACTTCGGATCAACTTGAGTCTGCTGGGTATACACATATTCTCCGTCAAACTTGAGTTGTGAATATTCCAACTCCACCGGGGCCTGTTCTCCGGGGACGGTAATCTCGATCCCCTTCGCACTCAGTTTACCCACTGACGCCGTCCATTCCGGGGCATCCTGTTTTTTAGTCACCAGTTTGTCCATCTCCCACCCCCCGTCTTTACTCTTTACCACGCTAAACCCATCCTTCTGCATCTGCTCCCATGCATTTGCATCCAACTCCGCCGGTGCCGCCCACACCTCAGGCGTGCTGGTAACCGTTGGCGCCTTCGTCACCGTTGGCACCTCTTTCGTAGCTGTCGCCGGTACCGGTGTCGCCGTCTTGGTCGCTTCCAACCCCTGGGCCTGGGCCACAATATTCCCGGTCAAATTTTCCTCCAGCTGCGCCACCGCCACCTGGACCTGGTCATTCCGGGTGTTTTGCCCACCGGCTGCTTCCTGATCAAATTTCACTCTGGCCCCGTCAGAAAACACGTAAACCACGCTGGCCGGTGCGACCTCCATCGCCTCCTGCAAGCTCCCGTCAGCTCCCCTGTAATATATTTTGGATTTGTCAGAACTGGCAAACAACCGTTGGCCGATCACCGTCTCCTTCCCCCCAATCAGCTGGGCCACCAAAATAGACCCCTGCTGATCATTACACACCAAATCTGCCCTGGCCTTGCCGTCATTTCCCACCACGGTATACAGCTCCGGGTCACACTCACCGATATTCAGCTGACTTCTGGCCAACTGCGTAATGCCGGCCAACGCCTGCTCTTCCAGCGCTTTCTTCTGCCCGTTTGTTTCCTTGGCCGCCGACGCCCCCGACGTGACCTCAACTAGGGAGCCCTGGATCTCATTACCGGAGAACCCGCCCACCGGGGCACAGGCTGCCGCCATCCCGCCCACGGCGATCAGGGCCAACCCGGCTCCGACTGCCTTTCCCCGGAGTTCCTCAATTTTGCCAGCCATAATCAGCCAAAAAAAATCCCGCCACTGGGCGGGACTGGTTAAACCGGGCTCAGCCCGCAAATAAACATTGATAGCCTCATTTCCACGGCTAGAATTATACCACACGCCCCCTATATTTTATGCTAATATTTCCCCGTGGCCCAGAAAATTTTAGTCACCGGCGCCGGGGGCTATATCGGCTCCGTTGCCACCCAGCTGCTGCTGCAAGGAGGCTTTGACGTGGTCGTCCTGGACAACTTCACAACCGGCTTTCGCGCCCCCCTGGAGCACCTGCAGCAGCAATTCGGCCAAAACCGCCTCCGCATCTACGCCCTCGACCTGCGTGACGACCTGTCTCCCCTGTTTTCCACCGAAAAAGACATTGCCGCCGTCCTCCATTATGCCGCCTCCTGCAGCGTCAACGAGTCCATGGAGCACCCCGAAAAGTACTTTTCCAACAACGTCTGGGGTTCCGCCCACCTGCTGGATACCCTGCTCCAAAACGGCATCACCAAAATCGTCTTTTCCAGTACCTGCGCCGTCTACGGCGAAGCCGAGTACGTCCCGGTAGACGAAGCTCACCCCACCCGGCCGGCCAATACCTACGGCGAATCCAAAAAAATGATCGAAACCATGATCCACTGGTACGGCCAGCTCAAGGGCCTTTCTTTTGTCATCCTCCGCTACTTCAATGTCTGCGGCTGCAGCGACGACGGCACCATCGGCGACTCCAAAAAGCCCTCCTCTCTACTTGTCCAAAACGCCGTCAGAGGGGCTTTGGGCATCGAGCCCTTCCGCCTCACTTACCCCGAGGTGGACACTCCCGACAAATCCCCCATCCGGGACTACATCAACGTCGTTGACCTCGGCCTGGCCCATCTCAAAGCCCTGGATTATCTTGGGAAAGGCGGCAGAAGCGACATCATCAATTTGGGCACCGGCACCGGCAATTCCGTCCTGGAAATCGTCAAGAAAGTCGAGTATGTCACCCACTACCAGTTTGACCTGCAAAAAGCCGAGCCCCGCAAAGGCGAGTACGCCAAGATGATCGCAGCCACTGACAAAGCCAAAAGCCTCCTGGATTGGGTCCCCCAGCGTTCCCTCGACCAGACCATTACCTCCCTCGTCACCTGGTACAAAGCCCATCCCCAAGGCTGGGACCACTAACTAACCCCCTAGCCCGCCCACTTCGATTTAGGCGTGGCCGTTCTCCCCCACTTCTGTCCCAGCCACAAAACCAGCCAAAGGAGGGCATAATTTATCGGCCCGTGATACCACAGCGACCCCTTTTTCAGATAGTCAACAGCCCGCACTACTCCGATTTGTTTTGAACTCATGCCGTGATAGTGGATGATTTCCGCGTTGCGGCAATACAGCACCGGGATTCCCGCCTCCCGCAGTCTTCGGCAATATTCGATGTCCTCAAAGTACATAAACGTCTCTTCCGATATCGGCCCCACCCGGTTTAGTACGACTCGGGGAATCATAAAGCAGGCCATCACCACTCCCTCCACCGCCACTGCCTCCCCGGCCGGCGGCGCATACATAAAATAGCTGCCCTTTTTCCCCAGGAAATACTCCTCCATCGCGTGCCCGACGGTGGGCAGGTTGTAGCACGAATCCTGCACCGTCCCGTCCGGGAACACCAGTTTGGCCCCGAGGACGGCCTTTCCCTTCACTGCCTCTGCCTGCCGCAGCATTTCATTTATCGCTCCCGGTTTGATCTCCATATCAGAGTTGAGCATCAATAAATATTTGCCCTTAGCAAAACGCATCGCCTGGTTGTTGCCCCCGGCAAACCCGTTATTCACCCGATTGCCGATAAACTTCACCCCGGGATATTTTTTTATCCGCTCGGCCATATCGTCGCCGGAAGCATTATCCACGACCACGATCTCCCCGGCCAGTTTTTCGAAGCCCGAGCCTTTTTTCAGAATACTTTTGACCAGCCCCTCGGTGAGCGGCGCCGTTTTGTAATTAATCGTCACCACCGAGACTTCCGTCTCATACTCCGGCTCCCAGTCCGGCGCTTTAAGATACGGCCCCGGGCCGACTGCTCCGTCCAGGGCGTCCCAAACTCCCCGCCGCTGCGCTTCCCGCCCGGTCACCAGGATTTTCACCGCTTCCCGGGCCAGAGCCAACTTCGTCCGCCACCCGACCGCCGCCAGTCTCATACCCACGACCAGCCGGTTGCGCGTCAGCAGATAATCCGTGAGCGGTGAACCGATGCCGGCCGTCCGCGATACTTTATGGTAAATCTCCGTATTTCCGGCATACATGCGCAAAAACCCGGCCTGGGCCACCCGCAGCATCCACTCCACATCCTCGAAATACGCAAACAGCACTTCGTCAAAATACCCGGCTTTCTCGAAGACTTCCCGCCGGCTCATGAAGCTGCACCCGCTCACAAATTCCGTCTCGGAAACTGAGTCATACTGTCCCCGGTCCACTTCGTCTATCCCCCGATGCCGCACCAGCACGTTGGCCCAGTCCATCACCCCCCCGGCATACCAGATCACCTTCCCGATTTCGGATTTTTTGTACCGGTCTTTGTAAAATTCATACCCCGGAGCAAACCGGATTTTGGGCGAGACCACCCCCGCCTGCGGATTTTTAAGAAGTACCTGCACCAGCTTTTTGGCCGCGTCTTTGTCTTTAACCAGCGTGTCATTATTAATAATCCACAGATAATCCGCTCCCCACTCGTAAGCGTATTTGAGACCGAAATTGTACCCGCCCGCAAAGCCCTTGTTTTCGCCGGTCTGGATCACATCTACCCCCGGATAAGCTTTTTTAGCCGGGGCCAAAAGTCCCGGCCGGGATCCGTTGTCTACCACAATTATCCGGCTGTCCCAATCCTTCAAATCTACCCTCGCCAGATCGGACAATAGTGCCGCCGTGTCTTCATGGCCGTTATAATCCACGGTGACAATCGCCAGTTTCTTCATATCTTCGTCAGCACTTCTTTGTACGCCGCTGCCTTACGCGGCCTCAACAGCAATCCCCACGCCACCATCCGCGCCAGGTTGCCCGCCTGCAACACCGGCCGCAACCACCACCAGGCGTTCGGCTCGTGCCGCTGGATAAGATACGATAGTCCCACCATTTCCTTAACCAGCGGTCCTCTGACGTCCCCCCGGCTACTGGCCTGAGACAGATGCGTCACCGTCCACTCCGGTACGTACCAGACCGAAAAACCTTTGGTCTTCATCCGCCAGCACCACTCCACCTCTTCCATGTACATAAAGAAATGCTCGTCCATGCCCCCGGTTTTCTCCCACACATCCCGCCGCATGGCCAAAAACGCCCCCATCACCCACTCCACCCGCCGGCTTTTTTTAAAAAACTCGGCGTTTTTCGGGTGCACCCCGTCAATTCCTAACAGTTTATCCAATCCTAAAAGCCACAGCACTACGTTTTTGGGTGTGGGCAAATGTCCCGCCGAGGGTTGCAGCCGTCCACTGGGCAGCTCCAGCCGGCAGCCCACCACATCCGCCTGCGTATGCCGCTCAAAATAATTCACCGTCCTAACAAAGGTCTCCTTGCGCACAAACACGTCCGAATTCAATAGCAGCAAGTACTTGCCGGTCGCCTGCCGCAGGGCCAGATTATTTCCCGCCGCAAACCCCAGGTTTTGCCCGGTGTTGATCAGCTTCACCTCCGGGTGCTTTTTGGCAATCATCTCCGCCGACCCATCCGTCGACCCGTTGTCCACGACTATAATTTCCGTGTCTTTCTTGGCCGCCGCCGCCGCCAGCGTCAGACACCTATCCGTCACTTCCCGGGTGTTATATGACAAAATGATGACCGACAAATCAATCATGGGTTATCTCCATCTTAATCTTAGTCAGCCGGTATTTCTCTAAAAGTGTAATTCCCGCCTCCACCAGTTTCCGTAGCCCCTGCGGATATTTGTTCAGGTAATGCTTCTCATAAAAAATCCGCATGGCTTCGATCCCGGCCCTGGCCGACTGCAGCCTGACCTGTGTCGGCACCGGTTTTCTGGCCGTCTTTTGAAGCCCCGAAGACGAGCCCTTGTAATGGATTATTCGCGCCGGAGGATAAAAGTAGATCTTCCAGCCCGCCTCCCGCAGTCGGTAACAGAAATCCACGTCCTCCCCGTTCCAAAAATAATCTTTGTCCCACCAGCCCACCGCTTCCCCCGCCGTCCGCCGCACCAGAAAAAACGTCCCATTTCCGCATTCCATTTCGTGCGGCACACTGATATCCAGATGGGTGGCCGTGTACCCGGACACCAGCCCCCATTTGGGAAACAGTTTGGCCAGCCCCGAAAAATAGCACAGGGCATTCCACGGCGTGGGCAGCCCCCGGTGGCAGGAATAATCCAGGCTGCCGTCCGGCAGTTCCACCCGGCAGGTTAAAGCTCCTATCTCCGGCCGGCTTTTCATAAACGCCAGGCTTTTCCCGATGGCTTTGTCCACCACCACCGTGTCCGGATTTAAAAACAGTACGTAGTCGGCCTGCACTTCGGGGATCGCCAGATCGTTCCCCGCCGCAAATCCCAGATTCTTCTGACTATAAATATATTTCACTTCCGGGAATTCCTTCTCCACCGCTTCTTTCGTCCCGTCCGCGGACGCGTTGTCCACCACTATTAGCTGCCGGTTGGCCGTTCCCTCCAGGACTACCGACGCCAGGCAATCCAACAGCGCCTCCTTCACATTGTACGTCAAAATTACCACCGCCAGTTCGTATTTTCTTCGCTCTCTCAGTGCCGCCATTCTACACCTCTTCCCCTGAATCAATAACTTGTTCTTTACTCTTTATTTCTACCATCAAACCGGCAAGTTCCTTCATGTCTTTTAGACTATATTTTGCCCCGGCCGCCCGTAACACCGTCGCCGTCGAGTACTCCGTTACCAATCCCGCCACCTCCATCCCCGCCGCGGCTCCCGCCTCTACTCCGGACACCGAATCCTCGACTACCAGGCATTCTCTAAAGTCCACTCCCAATTTCTGGGCCGTCAGGATGTATATCTCCGGATCCGGTTTTTGGGCCAGCACTTCTTCACCGGTGGTAGTAATGTCAAAGGCCAGGTACAACCCCAGCTGCTCCAATTCTTCCTCCACTGTATTCCAGCTGCTTCCGGTGCACAAAGCGGTCAGCCATCCCAGCTCCCGGGCCTTTTCTACCGCTTCTACCATACCTTCTCTCACTCTTACTTCCCCCCGGTCGGCCACTTTTTCCTTATACAGTTCAAAAGTCCTGGCCGCCAGTTTCTGCACTATGACTTCGTCTTTGACCAGCCGCCGCCAGTTGGGCACCATCCCCATGCCCACTACATGCAGCCACTTTTTCTCTATCCACCGCGCTCCGGAATACTCCTCCCACACCCGCCGAAACACTTCCTCCCAATCTCCCTCATTGTCTGTAATCGTCCCATCCAGATCAAATATTACCGCCGTGATCATCACCCAATTTTAACAGAGTCAGCCCCTTAATGCCCAAAAAAACCACTTTTCAAATCCCTCCGCAGCCTGCAGTTGGCGGTGCATTTCACTTTTCCGTTTCTCAGCATCAAATCCACATCCGCCCCCAGAGTCTGCCCGTCCCAGCTCACAAACTTACTACATCCCATCGTGGCCCTGGCCATGCACGAACTCTCAAATACCGTCACCCCATCCACTTCCGTCGTCACCGTTTGGATCGGGTGGAAACAATTTTCCACCGCCTCGATGCCTGCCATAATTCCCAAATCACACCCCTCACATCTCTGTTGTCAATTCTCCGTCACAATCCGTAACCGGCCCGAGGAAAAGATCGCCGTGTCCGCTGTCAGTGATTTGGCCTGCACCCGGATCAGGTTTTTTCCCGCCCAAAAACTCACCTGGCCGGACGCGACTACGCTGTCTGCTTGGCTGTTCGTCTGCACATCGCTCCCCTGCACTCCCACCCCATTAGTCCCATCATACAGCCGCACGTACGCCATCCCGTTGCCGTTGAACAGCTTCATATTGGCTTCAAAATATACGCTCACCAGTCCGGGGTAATCCGCCGGGTCGAAATAAAACTCCGTCCCCGGCAAATCCGTCCAGTCATTATTGGTGGTGCTGCCGCTGCCCGGCACCGTCACATAAGTGGTGCTTTGCACTTTGGTCCTGGGCGCCGTCTGGGTGACATACACCACTTTGGGCGTGGCACTCGGCCCCGCCGGTTGTCCGGCCGTCCGGGCCGCCGACAAACTGGCAATTCGCTGGTCGATATAGGCCTGGCAGTCCGCCCCGCAAGTATCTGTTACTGTCCCGCCCCCCGTCGAACTTATTTGATTTGTTATTTGTAAATTGGAATTTTGAATTTGTGACCGGTAGAAAAGGTATCCTATCCCGGCATTCACCGCCAGCACATCCACCCCGATTAAAACCCCCACTAGAATTTTTTTCGCATTCATTTTGAATCCTGAATCTTGAATCCTGAATCTTGAATCTTTGGTTTTAATTGTGGCCCTCCCACCGTATCCCGCACTTCCCAACCCATTTTTTCCAGCTGCATCCGCACGCTGTCTGCCTCCACGAATTTTCCCCCCAGCCGCAGCTTCTCCCGTTCCCCGGCCAGGCTTCTCACCTCCTCGGGCACCGTGATCCCCGCCCCCGCCTCCGATAACCGCAAACCCAGGATTTGGTCCCAATCCAAAAGCAAATCCAGCTTGTCATAATCCGGAATATTGCTTTTCAGCGTCTCCCATACTATTGCCAGGGCTTGCGGCGTCCCCAGATCTTCATTCATGGCTGCCGCAAACCGCTTCCGGTAATCATCCGCCTTTTTCATCTTTTCCGCCGATAGCGCCACCCGGGCGCTGTCGCCTTTGCTTCTGGCCTGCCGCACAAACTCCACCAGCTTGTCGTACGCCGTCTGGGCCGAAGCGAGGCCGGACCAGGTAAAATTTATCTGGCCGCGGTAATGCCCCATAAAATACAGGTACCGCAGCGCCATCGGCGAAAAGCCTTTTTGCACCAGGTCCGAAAGCGTGTAGTTGTTTCCCAGGCTTTTGCTCATCCGGCCGCCGTCCACCAGCAAAAACGCCGAATGCACCCAATATTTTACAAACTGTTTGCGCGTCGCCGCCTCCGCCTGGGCAATTTCATTGGGATGGTGCGTCGACCGCAGGTCCTCCCCCCCGGCATGGATATCAAAACTCTCCCCCAGGTACTTCATGGACATGGCCGAACATTCGATGTGCCACCCCGGAAATCCCACTCCCCACGGGCTGTCCCATTCCATCTGTCTTTTGGCATCCGTGGGCGAAAACTTCCACAGGGCAAAATCCCTGGGGTTGCGCTTTTCCCGGTTGACTTCCACTCTGGCCCCTTCCTGGATCTGCGTCAGCGTCGACATCTCCCCGTATCGCGGGAATTTCGCCGTGTCAAAATAAATTCCGTCGCTGGTTTTGTAAGTAAATCCGTTGGCCTCGAGTCTTTGTATTAGTGCAATCTGCTCCGGAATATGGTCAGTGGCCCGGCAGAATTCCCTCGGCCGCAGCAAGTTCAGCCGGTCAAAATCCATCAAAAACTGCCGCGTATAAAAATCCGCTATTTCCCAGGCCGTTTTCCCGGCTTTGCTGGCCGCCTTTTCCATCCGGTCCTCCCCCGTGTCCGCATCCCCCAGATTATCCCCGGTGAGGTGCCCCACATCGGTAATGTTCATCACGTAACTCACTTCATAGCCGTTGGCCTTGAGCAGCCTCACCAGCACATCCGCCGTCGTGTAGGTCCGGAAGTTCCCGATGTGCACATAGCTGTAGACCGTCGGTCCGCAGGCATACATCCCGACAGCCGGCGGCTTGATCGGCACAAATTCTTCAATCTGCCGCGTCAGGGAATTATAGATCCTCATATCACTTGCTCCCGCGCCGGAACCCGAAAAAACTCTTCTGCGGGCCGGCAAACCCTTTCCGGTTACTAAACATCTGTCCTCCCCGGCTGCCCCGGAAAAAATCCACGTGGGCCCGGTCAAACTTGGGTACTGCCGTCCCTTTCACTTTTATAGGTTTTTCATTCTTCCCCGCCATAAACTTATTCTAAGCTACCCGCTCACCCCTTTCAATATCTCCGTCGCGCCCTTTTTCTTTATGTTCGCCATCTCGATACTCTCCCGCTGCTTTTTTTCCTCCACTGCTTTTTTCTGCTCGCTTTTTTGTATCGCCGCCTCCGCCAGTTGTTTTTCCTTTTGCAGCCTCTTCTCCCTCACCTCCTTTATCCTTTTTTCCAGTTCGGCCAGATTGATCCGTGTCTGTTCCAGCAGTTTTTTCCGCTCCTCCTCCGGCTTTTCCTCCGCCACCGCCCCGCCCGCCGTCCCGGCCTCCGGCTTGGCTTGGTTGCCCCCGCTTCCGGTTACCTGCTCTTTGATATCCGCCGCCACCGTCGCCGCCGCCTGCTTGACCGTCTTCTTCACCTGCCCCGCTCCCTGCTCAAAAGCGGTTTCCCAGTCATCTCTCGGGCTGTTATTAAATACTGCCATATTTATTCCGCCGTCACTTTTTCCAGATACTCCAGTTTTACCGATTTTTCCTCCACCGTCAACCGGGCCAAGATCCCCTCCGGCACCGGCAGGAACCTGCGGTTGGCAAAATACCGCAACCATTTTGAAAACATTCCGTAGCTCCATTCTGGATGCCCGAAATCACTGCAAAATGCCAACGGGATTTTTCCGTCGCCCCATTTTTTGACCCGGTCCGTAATCAGTCCTTCGGAGGTCACTATCTTCCCCCATTCCGGGTAAGATTTTTCCGCAATATTTACCAATCGGCCAACAAATATGCCCGTAATCCTACCGGCCCGCTTATGGTTTAAGACCGTATCCAGTTGTCTTTGCAGGGAGCTTTTATCGATATCCAGCTCCTCCAGCCCCAAAATTATATTCCCGCTCCCGTACATCAGGGGGTCAAACCGGGTTCCGAAAGACAGAATCAGCGTTTCCAGATTCGACGCCACCAGCCGCCCCTCGGCTGTCCCTGCCAATCCCGTCCGCCACCGCGCGTCCAGCGCCATCCCCTCGCACGCCTCCCCGAACAGAATTTTTTTCATCTCCGCCGTCGATTTTTTATCCCACTCCGTCAGCCCGGCCAGGTTCGGCCCCATAACCGACACCATCCTAAAGCTGGTCAGGGCATTGAGAATCAGGCAGACATCACTGTAGCCCACCCACAAAAGCGGCTGCTCGGTCAGTTTGACCAGCACCTCCCGGTTAAATACCGGCAAAATCTCCGTCGCCGCGTATCCTCCGCCGGCCGCCCAGATTACTCGCACGTCCGGATCGTTGATCATGGTCAGGATATCTTCCATCCGCTCGGCCGCCGTCCCCGCCGAAAAATCTCCCACTTTGGCGTACACGTGCTTGCCGATCTTGACCTTTAGCCCCCACGATTCCAGCACCGCCCGCCCTTTCTCCACATCCTCCTTTTCCACCGCATCCGACGGGGCAATTACCCCCACCACGTCCCCGGGTTTGACCGCTTTAGGTTTAATCATAGTCCTGGCGCCCCTCCAGAGCCCTCGACAGCGTCACTTCATCCGCGTACTCTATATCCGCCCCCACCGGCAATCCGTGCGCTAGCCGCGTCACCCGTATCCCCGCCGGCACCTGCCTCTTAATGTATAAACAAGTCGCTTCTCCTTCCATATTCGGATCCAGGGCCAAAATCACTTCCTTTACCCCGCCCGCCCTCAGCCTCTGCATCAGCTCCTCCAGCTTGATCTCCTCCGGCCCGATATTGTGTAAAGGATCGATCACCCCGTGCAGCACGTGGTATACCCCTTTGTACCCATCTCCCCGCCTGCCGGCAGGCACGGCCCGCTCCAGTGCCAGCACGTCCAGCGGCTGCTCCACCACGCAGATGAGGCTCCGGTTTCGGCTCGAATCGGCACAGATGTCGCACGGGTCCGTCTCGGCGATATTGTGGCAAACGGAGCACTCCTTGGTGTCCTTTTTCAGGCTGGAAACAGCCTGGGCCAGCCGATCCAGCTCGGCCTGGGGCACATGCAGCAGGTAATAAGTCAGCCTCTGGGCCGATTTTGGCCCCACTCCCGGCAGCCGTTCAAACGCCTCAACCAGATTGGATACCGCTCTTGCTACCCGCATACCGCCTATTTTACCCCAAAGCCGGCTTTTACCCCATCAATCCGCCCATGCCCCCCGAAACGTTCATCAATTCCTTGGCCGCCAGTTCCTGGCTCTTCTTAATCGCTTTGTTCAGAACGTCGTTTAATACCTGGTTTGACATCCCCTGAATCTCCAGATCCAAAATCCTTTGGTCACCGGAAATCACTACCTTGACTCCGTTTTCTTCCACCGTAATCTGCTGCGCCGACAGGTTTTTCTGCATCTGCATCGCCTGCTGCCGCAGTTTATTCATGTCCCCCAGTTTTCCTATGGTGTCACCTATACCCATGTTTGGGATTATAGCACACCTACATCGCGTCAACTTTAAATATCGCCTCCGCAGCCTTAACAATATCTTCTTCTACCGCCCCGGATAGGCTATCCCGGGCGCTGTCGTTGTTACTTTTCTTATCCCCCAATTTCAAAAACAGTTTCACCGGCCCCACCCCGAACACTTCGGCGACAGCCCCTTCCACAATCATCCGGCATTTTTCCGTCTCCAGCTTATCCTTATGGAACTTATAAAACACCTCGAGCGTCAGGTTTTCCCCGTCAAAGTCCGTGGGTTTGGTCGACCTTAAAAGCGCCTCCACCGAATGATTCTTCGGTCGCACCTGCTTCATAATCTCCGGCCAGCGTTCCGCCACATCCTGCAGCTTAAATTTTCCCCTGCCCAAACTATGAACTTCCTCTTTTTCCCCCTCTTCAATTAAAGAGGGGGGGTTCTGACCAACTTCACCGACAACTTCCTTTTCCTCCTTTTCGACTCGTGTCTTCGCCGTAACAGGGGGATCAGAGGGGGCGTTATCGGAGTTTCTGTCGTTTGAATTTGGAATTTGATTTGTCTTTTGAACTTGGGATTTTGCTGGCAAAGCGGATGAATTTTCTATGACAAATATCTCCAGCGGCAGCTGCACTACCGCCGCCGACTTCATCTGCCCGTAAACTTTATCCATCCCGGCTATTTCTTTCAGAATACTTTCAAAATTGAAGCTTGAACCTTGAACCTTGATCTTTTCCAGCAGTTCCTCCCGCAGTTCTTCCACCACCCGCTCCACCCATGACCGCAGGTTAACCCCGTCTTTCACCAGCCCCGCAATAAACTGCAAAGCCGGCCCCGTCTGTCCGGCGCGCACCAACCTTAAAAACTCCTCCGGATCCGCCTTGGCAAGCCACCCCAGCACTTCCCGTACCGTCTCCTCCGACACCTCATTTTTAGCCATGATCACCTGCTCCAGGATCTTTGTCCCGTCCCTAAAACTCCCCCTGGCCGCCCGGGCCACCAACGCCAGTGCCGCCGACGTCCACTTCACCTTCTCCCCATCCACTACGTGCTCCAGACTGGCTACCGCCTCCGCCGCCGTCGGCTTCTTAAACTTTACCCACGCGCACCGGGACTTGACCGTCTCCAGCATTTTTTCCGGCTCCGTCGTGCACAGAATAAACAATGTCCGCTCCGGCGGCTCTTCCAAAGTCTTTAAAAGAGCATTGGCTGCCTCGTTGGTCAGCATATGCACCTCATCAATAATGTACACTTTGTATTTGGCCCGCATCGGCGCCAGCCGCACTTTCTCCCGCAAATCCCGGATTTCCTCAATTCCCCGGTTTGATGCTGCGTCTATTTCAATTACATCGGTCGCCGACCCGGCCGTGATCTCCCGGCACATCGCACACTTATTACAGGGTTCCCCGTCCTTCCGCTGCTCGCAATTTACCACCTTGGCGATGATCCTGGCCGCACTGGTCTTGCCCGTCCCCCATGGTCCGGTAAACAAAAAGGCGTGCGGCAGGTCCTTTTTAGACAGCATCGCCGCCAATATCCCCCGCACTTCTGCCAAGTCCAGATCCGCAATTTTTTGGGGCCGATATTTCAGATACAAAGTCATGCCATGTCACTTATATCCCCAATGTTATTTTGAATCAACTGCTTACACATTGTGTTCAAAATCTCCCCTTTAGTCCCCCTCTTTGATAAAGAGAAGGGCGGCCTACCTACCTGCAGGCGGGGGGAGATTTCATTCGTGATGTATCCCCAACAAATGCTTCGTCCCGTGCTCCACCAAAAATTCCATTTCCTCATCTACCAGCCGGTTGTTTTCACCAGCCTGGACCATTACCACCGGATAGCACACCACGATGTCCCCCAGCCACAGCACCCCTTCCGGGTCCCGCCTTTCTTCCAGCGGGAAGGACAGCACGTCCGTCGTCTCGTCCGTCTCCATGTATTTTTTGTGCAGCTCCCGCATTTTTCGGTTGCCCACTACCGCCAGGCTGACCGTCACCTCACCGCCGATCCCGGCCGCCGCTACTGTCCTTTCCACTGCCCGCCGCATCCGTTCCCTGTCAAACTTATAGATTGATTGAGAGCTTATTAGTACACTGATCATAAATTTCCCTCTTTTAAGCTAAGAGGGCGATTAAGGGGCGTTATGATCTCCAACCAATTCTTTAACCGCCGCCGCCACCACTGCCCCTTCTGCCCTCCCCTTAAATACCGGCGCCACCACTCGCATCACCTGCCCGAAATTCTTTTTTTCTTCCCCGCCTAATCCGGAAATCACTTTCTGCACTTCTGTCTTCACCTCGGCCTCACTCATCATCTTGGGGCTGTATTCCTGGAGTATCTCCATCTCCACCCGCTCCGAATCCGCTTGTTCCGTCCTTGCCGCCGCTTTGTAAGACTCGATCGCCTCCCGCCGCTTCTTGATCTCCCGGGCCACCACGCCCACTACATCCGCGTCCGTAATCTCCCGCTGCACCCGGATTTGCTCATAATTAATCTCAGATAAAAGCATCCGCAGGGTTAAGACCCGCAAACTCTCCCCGGCCTTGAGGGCCCGGGTCATATCCGTCTTGATCTGGTCAATCAGCATCAATAACTCCTGGGGCGGTGCGTCTTCCGCCTCTCCTTAATTTTGGCCTGTTTGATAACTGACGGCTTCCGGTAGAACTCCCGCTCTTTAAGCTCAATTAGAATCTCGTCCGCAAGTACTTTTTTTCTAAAATCAGCGATCAGTTTGTCATCAGATTGGCCTGGTTTTTTACGAACCACAGTCGGCATGAATTAATCTTCTCCCCCTTTCCATCCACCTTGTAAATGATAATGATAATGTAGGTGCCACACGGATTGACCCGCTGATTTTCCGGTATTTGTCCGGTAACTAAACTCGGAAATCCCTGCTTTTTGGGCCACCTTAGCCGCCGCCAGCTGCAGCTTGGCCAAAATCTGTGCCTGCTTAGCCGTCACATCGCCCAAATTAGCCGCCACATGCTTCTTTGGTACGACCAAAATATGCACCGGCGCCGAAGGATGAATGTCCCGAAACGCCAGAACTTCCTCATCCTCATACACTTTCTGGCTGGGCAGTTTTCCTTCCACCACCTGACAAAAAACACAATTTTCAGTAGGAATACTTTCCATGGGCGCTATTATAGCCCATCCCGCCATAGCAGGACAAGCTAAAATAATGGCTTAATACTGGCCCGAAGTGTCTTCCTGCATCTGCTGCGGTGACAAATAAGCGGGTGCCCCCACTGTCTTTTTTACCTGCGTCACAGACGCCGGCTGGCTGGTTTCTGCTCCCTGTACCTGAGGCATAGTTGCTCCGTTAAGGGCAAAGTAAAACATTAAAAAGGCACCGGAGATTAAAACTGCAGCTACCACCAAATAAACCGGCTGGTCTTTCGCTCTTGAAGATGTCATGCTCTCACCCCCTCAGCTAAAGTCAAGACAACTACCATGTATCCAGTACACCACATTTGCGCAGATGCTGTCAATATTGGATAATCCGGTAGCTTATGTTTGAGTTCACCGTCACCGGCCGGCTGCCCGGCTCCGGCCGCACAGGCCTGCTCACTACCCCCCACGGTCCCATCCGCACCCCCGTGTTCATGCCCGTCGGCACCGCCGCCTCCGTCAAGTCTCTCTCACCGGCCGAACTGGAAGACTTGGGCGCCCAAATCATCCTCGCCAACAACTACCACCTCTTCCTCCGTCCGGGGTCCGCAAACGTCAAAACGCTGGGAGGTTTGCATGAATTTATGCATTGGCCTCACCCCATTCTCACCGATTCCGGCGGCTTCCAGATTCAAAGCCTTAAGCCCCAAATCACCGAGGCGGGAGCGACGTTTCGCTCCCACATCGACGGTTCACGGCAATTTTTGTCCCCGGAGATCGCCACCCGGTCCCAGATAGACCTGGGCGCCGATATCATCATGGCCTTTGACGAAAGCACGCCCGCCCAGACCTCCCGCCGGCAGGCTGAGGAGCAAATGCAACGCACCCACCGCTGGCTGGACAGATGTATAAAGGTCTGGAAATCTCTCCCTTCACCTTCCCCCTCTTTGAAAAAGAGGGGGTCAGGAGAAGATTTAACTCAGGCCCCCTTTGGCATCATCCAGGGCGGCAGCTTCCCCGACCTGCGCCGCGCCAGCGCCGAATACGTCATCTCCAAACACCTGCCCGGAATAGCCATCGGCGGCGCCAGCATCGGCGCCGATCCCGTCGAAACCGCCGCCAACATTGCCATGGTCCGGGACCTGCTGCCCGCAAATAAACCCGTCTATGCCATGGGCGTCGGCGTTTACCCCTCCGACGCGGTTGCCGTCGTCACCGCCGGCGCCGACATGTTTGACTGCGTCGCTCCCACCCGCCTGGCCCGCTGCGGCCAGCTCTATCATCCTGATTCCAAATCTGAATATATAGATATAAGTAAATCCATATTTACCTTGGATAATAAAATTATTTTTGATGACTGCGACTGTTATACCTGCAAAAATGGCTTCACCAGGGCCTATTTGCACCACCTCTTCAAGTCCCGCGAACTGCTTTACTACCGCCTCGCCAGCATCCACAACCTGCGCGTTATAATCCGCACCGTGGAGGACTTGAAAAACGGTGCTAAAATGCCCTTATGACAGACTATACCCGCAGCCTTTCCCCAGAACAACGCGCGTCTTTGAGTGAGTCTCAGGAGGAAATTCTCAAGGAACTCCGCACCTTTGGGGAATATGAATTGGCAAGACAAATCATCACCAAGCGCATAGACACTATAAACCTCATCTATGAGAGTAGTTCCGCCTTGCAACACCACTACCGGGATGAAAGGCTTGATCCCAACGTTCTGAACCAATTTGATAATGTCGCCGCAGCCGTACTTCAGGCGAAAGAGGTCAAGGCAAAATAATCGGCTATGACTGACCGCACGCTTGCACCAGAAGGCCTGCCTCATTTATACGAAAAAGCCGGGCCTTACCACCGCAACCAGATTCATGCTGCCCTGGCCAGGGCCGCCACGGTAAAATTAAATCCGTCCACGGCCGAAAAAATCCCCTCCCGTGAATACTTCGGCCCGGCCAGCGAACTTTTGCGCAGCCGCAACGATTTTTTAACGCGGCAGTTGGGCATTACTGAGGCCGAAATCAACGATTTTGACCACATCGCCCTGCCCCTCATTCGGGAAGCTCTCAAAAATCCCCAAGCCTTTATCGAAGATCATCCTTCCCCTTATAGCCGCTGATGCCCGACTTTTCCTTCGACCTCCCTCCCCGGCTCATTGCCCAAACCCCTGCCTCCCCCCGTGACCATTCCCGCCTTCTGACTATCGACCGGACCACCGGCGCCCTGGGTCATCATCATTTTTACGACCTGCCCCGGCTGCTCCGCCCCACCGACGTTTTAGTCTTCAACCACACCCAAGTCATTCCCGCCCGTCTCTACGGCCGTAAATCGACCGGTGGTAAAGTCGAGGTTTTACTCCTAAGAAATCTGGGCCGCAATCAATGGGAAATTATCTCCCACCCCGGCCTCCGCCCCGGCCAAATCATCATCTTTCCCAAAAACGTCAGCGCCAAAGTCGTCTCCCCGACCCGAATTGAACTTTGGCCATTGAACCTTGAACTTTTGCACAAAGTAGGTCACACTCCCATCCCGCCTTACATTCATTCCCAAGTTCCGGAAGCCACCCTCCGCCGTCAGTACCAGACCGTCTATGCCAAAACCCCGGGCAGTGCCGCCGCCCCCACCGCCGGCCTGCATTTCACCCGCCGGCTTTTAGGACAATTAGAAATTGAAAATTATCAGCTGGAATACGTCACCCTCCACGTCGGCTTGGGCACCTTTCAATCTCCCACTCCCGAGCAAATCGCCTCCGGCAAACTCCATCACGAATATTTCGAATTGTCGCCCGCAGTTGCCGCCCGCCTCAGATCCGCAAAATCTTCCGGCCGCCGGATCATCGCCGTCGGCACCACCACTACCCGGGTCCTGGAAACTACCAATTTAATTCCTCAAACTGGAGACACCGATATTTTTATCAAACCACCATACAAATTTAAGGTCATCGATGGCTTAATTACCAACTTTCACCTCCCCGGCAGCAGCCTGGTCATGCTGGTCTCCGCCTTTGCCTCCTGGCCCATCATCGAAAACGCCTATTCTGTAGCCATTGCCCAAAATTATCGCTTCTACTCCTTCGGCGACGCCACCTTCATCTCCTGACTCTCTCATCTCTCCACCTCACCGCCCCCTCCTTCCCGAAATACCGGTTGATTGCTTCGTATTCATAATACCTATACACCGGCTCCCCTCTTTTCCGGGAGGTAATCACTTCCACCAAGTTCGGTCCTACTACCCGCACAATTTTATTTTTGACAAACCTGGCTTCGTTTGGACCCAGTACTTCACAATTTTCCCTCCTTCGGAAAAATCCCACTTTGTCCTCCCACCCCCGGGCAAAATCGCTTTTAGCCTCAATCGTCATGATCAGTAACCGGACTAATGCTTAAATAACTTCACGAAAAAGTCCAGCTTCAGCACATCCTGTATCGAGATCAGGACAATCAACCCTAAAAGAAACGCCATCCCCCAGGCATTCACCTTTTCTTCCAGCTCCTGATTAATCCGCTTCCTCGTCACCAGCTCCCAAACCACAAATATCAGCCGCCCGCCGTCCAACGCCGGAATAGGGAGGATATTAAACACCGCCAGGTTTACTGACAGGATAGCTGTAAATTCCACCAGCGGCCAGACTCCCTCCGCCGCGATAATCCCCGTCAGCTGGTAAATTCCCACCGGCCCCAACACCCCCTGCGGCACCTGGCCAGCAAACAGGCTCTTGGCAATCGACCTCAATCCGTCAAACACCCGCCCAATCCACAGCCCGGTACTGGCAAATCCCTGCTTCACCGCCGCCAAGCTGCACGCCGCATTCCACATCGAGCATTTATCCGTCTCCAGGTAGGGATAGCTGGCGATAATCACCCCCAGGGCCCCTTCCCTCGCCGGCGGATTCAGCCGTGGTACCATGTTGACCACCTTCTTTACGCCTCCCTGATCCACAATTCCTTCAAACAAATCCGTACCCTGGCCCCGCTCAAACGTAATATTTACGCCTATTCCGCCCCACGATTTCATGAGCTGGGAAAACTCATCCAGGCTGCCCACCGCTTTGCCCTCCACTGCTACGATTCTGTCCCCCACCTGTAGGCCCGCCTTAGCCGCCGGCGACCCGGAGCTCACTCCGACCAGCGTCACTTCGTTATGCACGGACTTCGGCACCCCCAGTACCCCGTATAACACCACGAACAGTCCCAGCGCCAGCACCATATTCATGATCACCCCGGCGACGATCACCCCGATCCGCTGCCTTTTTCCCCGGGCCCAAAAACTCTTGTCCCGGTCAATACTGACGTCCTTCTCCTCGCCGTACAGCCTCACAAACCCCCCGAACAGCAAGGGATAAATCGCATACTGCGTCCCGCTTTTTTTGTTTTTGATTTTAAATACGGGCGGGGTAAACGGCAGTCCGAAACCGAATTCCTCCACTTTAATTCCCAAAAGCCTGGCCGCCATGAAATGCCCCCACTCGTGCACCAGCACCAGCACCGACAACAACAGCAGAAAAATAAGAAGCGTGCTCATACCGTAGTCAATTCTACCTCTTTTGCCTCCCCGATCTTCTCCACTTCCGCCATCATTTTATCCGTCAATTTCTGCAGCTCTTCCTCGAGGCGCGTCTTTTCGTCCTCGATGAGCGTTTTTTCCTCAAACATCCGCTTCAGCTCATTCATCTTGTCGTGCCGCACCTGCCGCAATTTTACCCGCCCGTCCTCCAGCTTCCGGTGTAATAGCTTAATATATTCCTGTCGTCTCTCCCCGGTCAAACTCGACACCGCGATTCTGATGAGAGTGTTGTCCAGTACCGGTGTGAGCCCGGTATTGGCCGCAATGATATCCCTTTTGATATCCCCGATGACCGACTGGTCGTAAGGGGTGATCACCAGCGTCGCCGCGTCCGTCGCCATAATCGTCGCCAGTTCCACCAGCCGCATTTTGGCCGTCCCGCCGTAAGCGTTGATAACTATATTTTCTACCAAAGCCGGCGTCGCCTTCCCCGTCCTGATCGTTCCCACATCCGTTTTTACAAATTCCAGTACTTTTGCCATCCTGCCCGGCACGTCTCCCAAATCCATACTGCAATGATATCACACCGTCACGATCTTGAAATCCACTACTTGGATATTCTCCCCCAATTTTCCGATCGTTTCCTTGACCAGCTCCGCGACGGTCTTGCTCGCGTCCCGGATATACTCCTGTTTCAACAACGCCTCCACATTCTCCGGCTGGGCTGCCGCCACCTGCAGGGCCAGTTCCCGGCCCAGTTTGCCGAAATCGTCAGTTTTGGCCACAAAATCCGTCTCGCACGCCAGGCTCACCAGCACTCCCAACCGGCCCGTGTGATGCACGTAAGAAAACACCTTCCCCGCCTTGACTTCCCGCTCCGCCTTTTTAGCCGCTTTCTCAATTCCCTTCTTCCTCAATATTTCCGCCGCCGCCTTCAAATCTCCGTTAGTTTCCTCCAGCGCTTCCCGGCAGTCCGCCACTCCGGCCGCCGTCATCTCCCGCAATTTCTTTATATCTTCAATTTTTACCTGCGCCATCTTCCTCCTTTTTCACCTTCTTCACCGCTTTCTTTTTAACAACCGGCTTTTGGTCATTTGAGTTTTGAGTTTGAGTTGAATTTTGAATTTTGTCATTTGAAGTTTTGCCTTCAACCACCGCGTCCCCGATATATTTGACAATCAGTTCAATGGATTTCTCCGCGTCGTCATTGACCGGAATCAGTTTATCTACCATCGTGGCGTCGCCGTTCGTGTCCACCATAGCCACCACCGGTATTTTCATTCGTACGGCTTCCCGCACCGCCACTTCTTCTTTATGCGAGTCCACCACAAACAAAGCGTCCGGTAGCTTTTCCATCCCGTCCACTCCGGCGAAAAACTTCTGCAGCTGGCCGATCTCCCGGTCCAAAAGCAGCTGTTCCCGCTTGGTGTATTTCTTGTATTCCCCGGCCCCTCTGGCCGTCATCATTTCCTGCATCTTGCGGATGCGCCTGGACAACTGCTCAAAATTGGTCAGCAGTCCCCCGACCCAGCGCTTGGTCATGTACGGCATCCCCGCCCGGATAGCCTCCGCCTTCACCACTTCCGCCGCTTGCCTCTTCGTCCCCACAAACAAAATTACCCGGCCTTCTGCCGCCAAATCTCTGAGATACTCTCCCGCTTCCACTAGTCCCGTCTTAGATTGCGCCAGGTCCAGAATATGAATTCCGTCTCTTTCCCCATAGATATACTTCTTCATGGACGGATTCCACCTGCGCACCTGGTGCCCGAAGTGGCACCCGGCTTCCAACAATTCCTGTAATGTTATATCTCTCATATCTTCTCCTTGCACCTCCTCCGCCCATGTTTATAAGGAGAATCGGGCGAAGTGCGAAATAGATCCAGCTATTCTACCGCACCTGGCTGAACTTTACAAATCCCTCCCGCCCCTCCGTCACCAACCCGTCCTTGCCCTCGGCTTTAGCTTTGTATGCCGCTTTATCTGCCTTATCAACCAGCGTTTTTTCCGTATCCGTGGCCGGATCATATATCGCCAACCCCACGCTTACGGTTATGCCCACTTTATCTGCATGCACTCCCCCACCCAGTTCCTGCCCCAGTTTTACCAATTCTTCCCCAGAATCGGCCTGGGCTACAGCCAAAAATTCATCCCCTCCGTATCTCCCCACAAATCCCCGGTCGCCCATTGTGCGTTTTAGAGAATTCGCCAGACTAATCAGCATCCGGTCTCCCGTCTGGTGGCTTTGATCCTGATCGTTAATAATCTTAAAATCATCTGCGTCCACCATAATAAATGCCAGCTCGCGGTTGGGGTTGCTTTTGGCTTCCTCCATCCGCAGATTCAATAAAATCAGTGCTTGTCTCCTGGTGTACACCCGGGTCAGGTCGTCATAAATCAGCATTTCCTGAATCTGGTCTTTTATCTGCTTTACTGCCTCCTCCGGAGTTGCTGTATGGTTAGATACTCTGGCTATTGCTCCGTTCAATACTGCATCCAACACCGGTTCGGTGTCCCTATTAAACACTCTCCTTTCCGGTCCCGTATAGGCTTTTCCGGCCTGGCTGATTTCACCGCCCGCGTCACTCACCGGTCAATCTTACCAGATTCGCAAACAACATGGCCACTGTCACTGGTCCCACTCCTCCCGGCACCGGCGTAAAAAACGCCGCTATGTTCGCTACCGCGGGATCAAAATCTCCCCTGGGGTACCCCACATCAATCGCCACCACCCCGTCTCTCACCATCTGCGGGGTGATCAAACCGGCCTGTCCCGTCGCCGAGATAATTACCTCTGCCCCAAGCAGAGCTGCCGGGTCAAAATCGTCCTTCCCCATTCCTTGGCAATGAAGGATTTTCTGCAGCCTCCCGCCCACCTCGCCCTTGTTCCCCACTATCACAATTTTTTTGTCCTCGCCGCCGGCCAGCTTTAATATTTCCATGACTGCCCGCACCGTCGCCGGCATAAACAGCGAATCCGCCCGCAGTCCGTCCACGTCTTTTTCCGGGGCGATCTCGCCAATCAGCTCCGCGCTGTCGGGAAACGGCAGCTGGATCATCACCCCGTCCACCCCGGGGTCTGCATTCAGGCTGCGTATTTTGGCCTTGATTTGTGAATTTGTGTAATTTGAACTTTGAATTTTCTCAAACCCCATCCCCAGCTCTTCCGCCTTTCTGCCCTTAATCTTCGTGTAAGCCACACTCCCCGCGTCCGCCGGATCGAAAAAACTCACCAGCCGGGGCCTCCGCCCCATTTTGGCCGCCTTCCCCCTCACTTTGTCCTCTATCTCCCAGGCCATCGCCCGGCCGTCAAAAATTACCGTCATATGTCGATTCTACGCCGCAATTCTGCTAAAATCACCCTCATGGCTAATTACGAAAACATCATCACTACCTGTCTGCAGCTTAACCGGTCATACCTGGAAAGCCTCCCTGCCGACGGCGAATCTCTCCAGATCGAATGTCCCAGCTGCGGAATTAACGCCATCGCCAGCCGCGAGGTCCGCTTTCAGAGGTCTCCCATCCACCGCGTCAAAACCACCCCCACCGTCTGCTATATCAACGGCAAGCACAAATGCAAATTCCTTCCCGAATAATCACCCGGGCACCGGAAACTTCATCCCCAGTTTCTTCACTTCCGCTCTCACCTGCTCTTTTTCTCCCCGCAAAGCTCTCTCCATCAATTCGGCAATCAGCTTCATCTCTGGCTCTTTCATTCCCCGCGTGGTTACCGCGGGTGTCCCCACTCGCAGCCCAGACGGTTTGAGAGGTGGATTGGGATCGTGAGGAATCGCATTGGCGTTGGTTACTATCCCCGCCTCCTCCAAAGCCACCGCCGCTTCTTTGCCGGTCAGACCTTTATCCACCAGGTCGATAAGCATCAGGTGATTGTCCGTGCCTCCGGTAGTTATCTTATAACCCAACTTCATCAGGCCTGCTGCCAATTCCCTGGCGTTTTTCACTACTTGTTTGGCGTATTGCCGAAACTCCGGTGTCGCTGCTTCCGCCATGGCCATGGCTATCCCGGCCACCACGTTTTCGTGCGGCCCGCCCTGCATCCCCGGAAACACCGCTTTATCAATCTTTTTAGCCAGGTCGGCATCCTTGGCCAACCCCTTTTCCGTCACTAATAGTACCGCTCCCCGCGGTCCCCGCAGCGTCTTATGCGTGGTGGTCATAACCACATCCACAAACGGCACCGGCGACGGGTGTTCTCCCGCCGCCACCAGCCCGGCGATATGGGAAATGTCAGCTAGAATATACGCCCCGGTTTTGTTTCCGATTTCCCCAACCCGCTGCCAGTCAAAAATCCGCGGATATGCCGTCGCCCCCACCACCAACAGCTTCGGTTTCTCGACTAGGGCCATCTTTTCCATTTCCCCGTAATCCACCAGTCCGTTCTCATCCACATCGTACTGCACCGCCGGGAAAAATCTCCCCGAAAAAGACACGCTGTGTCCGTGTGTCAGGTGCCCGCCGGCCGCCAATTTCATCCCCATGACTTTTTCCCCCGGACCGACGAGGGCCAGAAGCACTGCCGCGTTCGCCGGCGACCCGGAATAAGGCTGCACATTGGCATGCGGCACACCGAATAACCTTTTTGTTCGTTCTATAGCTAAATTCTCTATTTCATCAATTATTCCGTTACCCTGATAATACCGTCTGCCCGGATATCCTTCCGCGTATTTGTTAGACAGCACCGACCCTACCGCTTCCCGCACCGCCGCGCTGGCATAGTTTTCCGACGGGATCAGGGTAATCGTCTCCTTTTGTCTCTCTTCCTCCCGCCCGATTAATTCCGCGACCTCGGTGTCAATCATCTTCTCATCCTAATGTTAGAATTAGCAGATGTCAACGAAAAAAGAAATTTCCTATCCCTTTGCCCCTCCCCCCGGCTACGTTTTTGAATACACCGACATCGACCAGCCTTTTATGACCGCCGCTCTCCTGGCCGCCCGCGACCTCTCTCTGGACGCCGTCATGCCCACCGGATCCGTCGTGGCCAGTCCTTCAGGGAAAATCATCGGCCGGGGCGGCAATGGCTCCGCCTACCACCAAACTCACGAGTGCGAGCGTGTCCGGCTGAAAATCCCCACCGGCCAAGGCTATGAACTTTGTGAAGGCTGCCATCCCAAAAATCACTCCGAGCGCAAAGCTATTGCTGATGCCCGGGATCACGGCCGGGACACCTCCTTCGCCAGTCTCTATCTCTGGGGCCACTGGTGGTGCTGCGAGCCCTGCTGGCAGGCTATCACCTCCGCCGGCATCACCCATGTCTATTTACTCACCGATTCGGAAATTCTCTTTAACAAAGACCACCCGCGAAACATTGTCGGCCGCCAATTTGCCCACTTCTCAGACCAGCGGGAATAGCTTTTTGAGATCCTGGATCTTGCCTTTTCTGACGAGGCTTTCCTCCCGCTTGCTTTTCTCCTTCAGCACCCCCACCACCACATCTTTGTTGTGGTACCGGCCCTGCTTCTTCGCCACTTTATCATTGAGCTCCTCAAATACTAATTGGCAAAACCTTTCCCCAGGGTAGACCCTGATCACCTGCGATACCGTATTGTTTCTCACCGGCACCAGTAGCCGGCCTTCGTAACCCGCATCGATTACCCCAGACAGGTCGACGGACAACCCCCGCCGGTTTATGGACGATCTGGGATAGAGTACGGCCATAATCCCCCCCGGGATTTTGACTTTCTCCAACGTCGACACGGCCACAAATTCTCCCGGCAGGATTTCAAAATACTGGCCGGCTTCTAGCTCCACGATGTCAAAATTCTTTCTGTTTTCTCCGTAATTCACGTTCAGGGCCACCCGGCCTTGGGGTGCCATGGCCCATGACTTGGGGATCATAAACGTAAACCCTAATCTTAGGTCCACGCTGTGTTCCTGCAGCTGAAATTTGTCCAGCGCCGGCTCAAACCCCAGCTCTCCCGCTTGGATGGACTGCAATATTTGGTTTTTGGTTAACACACCCATAAATTTATGCTGTTTCTACCCCATATTTCACAAATAGTAAATTGTCCAGTACCCTCTGTACCGATATTAGCTTCAGTTTTGTCTTCCCGACCTCCGCGAAAAGTCCCAGCCCCTCTCCCAGCACCACCGGCTCCCACAATAGCCAAATCTCATTTATCACTCCCGCTTTCATGAATAAGCTGTTCGCCCGGCCGCCTCCGATCACAAATACCGTTTTGAATCCCCTTTTTTTAAGTTGCTCCCATATCCGCCGGGGCTGGGCCGCCATGTATTCCAGCACCCCCCGCTGGCTTTCCTTTCCGGCCGTACTCGCCGTCACCACCACGTTCAGCCGATCCGGCAGCGGCCGCCCGATCGCCTTAAAAGTATTATTCCCCATAATTATTACCCCCGCCTTTTTGGTCTCCTCGGCAAAGATTCTCTTGTTTCCCTTGGTCGTCCATTCAGTACTGTCCGCGCTCCCCGTGGCTATTTTCCCGTCGACAGATGTGGTGCAGAACAAAATTACTTTCATATCACAATCTTCAGACCTTTAATCGGCTCCCCGGGAGTATATTGGGATTCCAGTTTGCCCACAATTTCTCCGACCAATTTATCGTCACCCCGCTCCGCCCGCGCCAGCCAATTGGCTTCCCCTTTTAATTTAATCTCTTTCTGCCGGCTTTTTCTTCTTACCAGCTCCTCCGCCGCCGCGTAATGGATATCGTAAATGTGAGCGTTGGCCGTGGTAAACACAAATTTTCCCGTTCCGTATCCCAGATGCGCCGCCAGTATCCGCTGCAGCAGGGCAAATCCCGCCACATCGTGCGGACATCCCAGAATCATATCCGTCGAACGGGACACGGAAAACATATTCAGTTTCTTGTTGGTGATATTCACCACGAATGTAAACGGGCACGGGATGTTCATCTTTTTTCTCACTGTCAGCGAATTGGCCAGCCCGTCGTCGGCCGGATCCCACGTCACCACTACGCCGTGGCGTGACGTCGGATCCGTCTTTAATAGCTTCACCAACTCCCCCAGCTGGTCCCGCCCGAAATGCCGCCGCCACCGGTACCCATAAGACGTTGTCACCACCCCGTTAATATTCGTAAAATCATCCCAGATCCTGGTATATTGCTGCAAAAATTCCGCCGGCATCCGTGAGCCCATCACGTACCAAATCATTTCTGCCACAAATATCCGGATGGGGATTTTCCGCAGCGACAGCAGGGGAAATCCGTTATCGACTTCAAAATACGCCCCGGGCAGCACCCGCGTTTTGTGTCCCGTCCGCTTGTTTGTTTCTTCCGTCCCGTTTTGCAGAATATCTTTCACTACCCGCTGGTACTCCAGGTCAAACTCGTTCCTGTCCGGATTTTCTGACATCCCCAAACTTTTATCAGAACCGCCACCCCTTTTCAAGCCCCAAGACCTGCCGGATCCTCCTCTGCACCTCCCCTATCTCCCCCCTGCCGTCGACTTCTTCCACTTGTTTATAGGCCTTGCGCACATACCGATATCCCCGCACCACTTTCCGGTAAAAATCGTCCCCGTACTTTTCAAATTTATCTCCCCCGCCATCTCTCGTCCGGGACAAACCTGTCTTCACCGGCACAGATAGGTAAATCACTTTGTCCGGCCACAAGTCTTCCACCGCCGCCCGGTTGATTTCCAGTACTTTTGCCAGTCCCATTCCCCGACCGAAACCCTGGTTAGTAAAACTGGTAAAAACCGACCTGTCCGCCACCACAATTCCTCCGCTTTCTAATACCGGTCGCACTACCGTCCGCAGTGTTTGCGCCCGCGAAGCCGCATATAAATACTGCTCGCACACCGGGTCCATGAGCTCTTTAAAATCTGTCCCCTGGACAACTTTTCTGATCGATTCAGCCACTTCTGACCCGCCAGGTTCCCGGGTCCAGATCACCGTCTTTTTGGGATATTTATCTTTCAGCCATTGATACAGCAATTTACTCTGCGTGGTTTTACCGCTCCCCACTATTCCCTCGAAGACTATATACCAACCCTTCCTCTTAGCCATGGAATTTTATCTTCCCCTTGCCAAAGCCAGTTTTACCACCGTCCAGATTCTTCCCGCCACGGTAATAATCGGCGCGTCCCCGCCCACCCGCACCCACCCATATTTGTCCGCCATCTGCACATAGACTTTCCGCGCCCGGTACCATTCCTCCTCGTCGGTATTATAGATATGTCCTTCCCCCGGCCGCAGATCCTGCCGCCGCGGCCCGTCAATCACAATCGATACATCCGGTTCCAGAGATGCCCTGTTTATCTCTTCCATTTTTTCCGGCGGCACCCCCCGCGTCACACCCCACACCATGCCCGTCCCTTTATAATTTTCAGCCAGGACGTTCACTCCCGACTCCAGCCAGCTTTTCAAAGTCGGTTCAAAGTCCTCCCTATTCTTTGCAAACAGTTCCTGCATCTGCTCCTCGGACGGCTGGGGATCCTGCTTCCAGATTAACCGTTTCAGCTTTTTGCCCGCTTCCCCGACTTCATAAATGGGATACTCCAGCCGTTTGTAAGTGATGCCCAATTGTTTCATCTGCTCTTCCAATAGCCCCATCTGTTTGCTCTTCCCCACTCCGGATGGCCCGTAGATCACGATAAACAAGCCTTTTTTGCCGTTCATGCCTAAATTATCTCACAAAACTATACTATCGCCAACAGCGCCAGCACCCCCACGGCAATCAGACCCCATTTGGCCCACTTCTTCCACTCTATTTCTCCGCCGGGTTGTCCTTCCGCCATACTTATATTTTAACATCCGCCGCCACCGGCTTGGTCCAGCTGGCAAAATCACACTTGGGATAATTGCTGCACCCGTAAAAAGTTTTCCGGTTCCGCGTCCGCCGCACAATAATATCCCCCCCGCATTTGGGGCAGGGCACCCCGATCTTATTCACAAAATTAGCTTTATATTTACACTCCGGATACCGGCTGCAGGCCAGAAACCTGCCGAATCTGCCGATCCTCACCACCACCTCGCCCTCTCCGCACAGTGGGCACTTGTCCCCCGTCTTTTCCACTTCCACCTTTACCCGGGCGGCCCCGACCGCAACCGTTTCCACTATCTTTTCAAACGGACCGTAAAACTCACCCAAAACCGGCTCCCAATCTTTTTCCCCATTGGCAATCGCGTCCAGATCGTCCTCCATCTTGGCCGTAAATTGGTAATCCACCACCCCCGGGAAATGCTCCACCAAAAAGTCGTTCACAGCCACTCCCAAAGGCGTGGGGCGGAATCGCTTGTCCACTTTTTCCACGTATTGCCGGTCCTGGATGGTCGTCAGAATCGGAGCGTACGTCGAGGGTCGGCCGATGCCTTTTTCTTCCAGAGTCTTGACGAGAGTCGCGTCGCTGAACCGGGCCGGCGGCTGGGTAAACTTCTGCTCCGCCAGCACTTCAGCTAGCTCCAGTTTCTCTCCGGTACTTACCTCCGGCAGATTTTCTTCCTTCTCCCCGCCGCATTCCTCGTTCTGATCATTATAATTGGTCACCTTGACCTTGGCGTTCTCCGACGGATACAGTTTCAGCCAGCCCTCAAAAGTTATCGTCTGGCCTCTGGCCGTCAGTCCGTATTTATTTTCTCCGGCGTCCCCCGACACACTCACGCCGACTCTCAGCAATTCCGCTTCCGCCATCTGACTGGCTACAAACCGCCGCCACACCAGGTCATACAGTTTTATTTCATCCCGGTTTATGCCTTCACCCGCCAGGTGGTCCCGTTCCACCTCTGTCGGCCGGATGGCCTCATGCGCTTCCTGGGCGACCTTGTTTTTGGTCGCAAACAGCCGCGGCTTCTCCAGCGCGAATCTGGCTCCCCACTTCCCGGCGATAAACCGGCCCGCCGCTTCCACGGCTTCCGATGCCATATTAGTCGAATCCGTCCGGTGATAAGTGATCCAGCCTTTTTCATATAGGCTTTGCGCCACCTGCATGGTCTTTTTGGCGCTCCATCCGAACCGGCTGGCTCCCGCCTGCTGCAGCGTCGAAGTTGTAAACGGCGCCGGCGGGGTCCTTTTGGCCTCTTTTTTCTCTACATTTTCCACCGCATACACAGCCCGCTCCAGTTCCGCCTTGACCATCGCCGCTTCCTCACCATTACCTATCTTTATTTTCCCCCCGTTTTTTTCCCCCAATTGTACCCTGAATCTTGGACCCTGAATCTTACTCACCTCACAAAAGACGTCCCAATACTCGACCGGCACAAAGGCTTCAATTTCCCTTTCCTTCTCCACCACCAACCGCACGGCCACGCTTTGCACCCGGCCGGCGGACAAGCCCCTACGGACCTTTCTCCACAAAAGCGGAGACAATTTGTACCCTACAAGTCTGTCCAAAATCCGCCGTGCTTGCTGGGCATTTACCAGCGGCATATCTATCTTCCTCGGACTTTCCAGGGCGTGGTCAATCGCCGTCTTGGTAATCTCATGAAACACAATTCTTTTAATTGAACCTTGATCTTTAAACTTTGAATATTTGTCTTTCAGTAGCTCCGCTACATGAAAGGCTATTGCTTCCCCTTCCCGATCCGGATCTGTGGCCAGATACACCGTCCCGGCTTTGGCTACCGACTTCTCAATCTCATCCATCCGGTCCTGCTGCTTTTTGGTTACCACATACTCCGGGATAAATTCCGTCCGTCTCCCAGTCGCCTTGACCACCACTCCCATTTTCTTCTCCGGCAGATCCCGCACGTGCCCGTACGTCGCCTCCACCACAAATTCGGGGCCCAAAAACCGCCCCAACGTCCGGGCCTTGGTCGGTGATTCCACAACTATCAAATCCATAAGTTGAGTATTGTATCATTTAACCACTTTGTAAGTGAAATATCTTATATAGCATTACCAGATACCTACCCGCCTTCTTCTTCTCCGTTTCCGCCAACCCATTGTACATCTCTCTCACTACCGGCAACAACAGCATCCTTTTATCTTCAGCCTGCGATACCTCAACCTGTTCACCCGCCGCTTCAATCACACCCCTAACCATCTCTTGCACCTTCGCCTGTTCTTCCGCTTTTATCATCAGTTTTGCCAATCGATAATAATCCGCGAATAACCGTGGCCCCGAATTCATTCTGATCTCTTCATTCAGCTCCGGCGGAAAACTCGCATGGGCGATTCTGGATCCGAATTCCTCCGCCATTTGCTTGTAAGCCTCCTGCATGTTTTTTTCTTCGATGACCGAGACCACTTCCTCCCCGTGAGCCATCGCTGCTGCTGCTGACATACCACCTCTGGGGCCGGCCGCCACCCGCACCAGGCTTTTTAAATCTGCCTTCGCCGTCTCTTCAAACTCCGCATCACCCGGTAGCCCGGCCAGGTGCCATGCCACCCCGGCCAAAACCTCGATCTCTTCTGGGTTGAAATGCATATTCCCCGTATCTTCAATATCCAACGGCAAATCTTCAGTAGTGTCTTTCTGGGGCGGGCCAAACGCTTTTTTTATCTTTTCCACCAACTCCTCCGACTTAGACCCCGGATATAATTCCTTTGCTGTCATCCACAGAACCATCGCCGCCACCGCTCCCCCCACCACCTCCCCTATCTCCCGCACCTCACCTCTATGGTAATCCCAAAACCCCGGCCTGGGAGTTTTCAAATAATCCCCCGTCCCCGTCGGCGTCAGGCCGTCCTTTCCCGGCGGTGTCCCGTCAAAAACCACCACCTCCCCATCTGGGAGAAGAACCAGGTTCTTTTCGTGGCTGAAACTCCCCCACAACTGACCGTTAAAATCTGCCACGGGCATTCCTGTCAGACCGAATGACTTCACACCCACCGACCTCAACATATTATCCGTAGCGTCAGCGGCAATGGAACAAAAATACCCGGCCTGAGGATTATTCGCCAACCACTCTTCTTGTGGTATTCCGCCGGGCTTGGCATCCAGACTGTAAAACCTAAATTTTGTTACATAATCACCATAGGCCGCTAAAAATTCCTTCACTACCCGTGTCTGTGCCCGGACATCGCCCGGGGCAGATTTCAAACCTGTATCCATCTGCTGATAAATGGTGTTCAGCCTCGGGTCGCCGCTCAGCTTCTGCTCTTCCGTTTGGCTATTCCCCCCTCCACCGGCCTCATAGGAACCTGTAGAAATAGGCAATATTCCAAGTCGGGTATTTTTCAAGTCCGGCACCCGATCCCGTTCCAGCACAGCAATTATTTGCTTGTCTCCCCCAGACACGGAAATTTGCCCGATGCCATATACTCCCGCCTGCTCTCCGCTCCTGGAATAGACTTCACTTACATGCCAACCCAACGGCGTCAAAAACGTTCCGTCCACCTGGGCTCTGTCATATGCAATCACTAGCTGCTCTGGTTTATATTCCGTCGCCTTCAACTCTAAATCCTGAATTCTTCTACTCACCACCGGCACGAGGCTCATCCCCAAATGATTCAGATTGTCTGCCATAAAAAATTCCTGCTGTCGGTCATTAATGCTCACCCCGCTGGGGGCATACAAAATCCGGCCATATTCCTGATCCGGAGGTTTATTTCCCGATTCGGGCAGATTTCCCAGCCCACCCCAACCCAACTGCCGGGCCACCTCCTGTATATCTATATTTTGCGCCAACACGGTATTCAAAACTCCGATTTCCACCGCTCCGATCGGAACCGATACCATAGCGGCTATAACCAGTGTCTTCAGCGCCGGGTTAGATATCTCGCTTCCCAAAACCCGTAAAAAGGTCTCTTCCTTTTTAATTCCCAGGCTCCGGACAGCGGCCTTGATTTTCTCCAGAGTCGTCGGCTGACCGACTTTCTGCGGCAAATATTCCTTTTTCTGCTCCGCGACTTTTCGCATCACTTCAGGCATCGCCGGCACCAAATCCTGTATC
The DNA here is from genome assembly GCA_027331445.1 of Candidatus Amesbacteria bacterium. Taxonomy (GTDB): domain Bacteria; phylum Patescibacteriota; class Microgenomatia; order CAZETR01; family Amesbacteraceae; genus DAHWUD01. The sequence continues at coordinate 12,069 of DAHWUD010000005.1, read as the reverse complement.
CAAACCCTGGTCGCCCCCGCAGCCAATCCCTGCAAAGCCTCCACATCCCCCATCCGGTCAGTTAGCAACCGTCCGCCGAATATCAGTTCCCTATCTCCTCCCCGAAAAGACAGCGCATCTCTCAACAACCGACCCGTCAATGCCTTTGCCATAAAATAAAACGACTGGGGATTATCACCAATCTCACTTTCAAAAGATTGCAGATACCGCTCGGACTGCATCTGATCCCACCACACGAAATTCCGATCGTTTGCCAATTTCTCCACTGCCAAATCCAGCCGTGCCGTATAGATCGGATCCTCAAAATTCATGGCCTTCCTGGGAAATCCGGACTCGTGGGAAAAAAAATCAAATAACGCTTTCGTCATTCTCCCAAGTACCGCTTTTCTAAGCTTTTCCGGCACATCTGTTCTCGGCGTTTCTCCCTCCCACACCTTTTTCCATTCTGCACTGAACATATTCAAAGAAGACTTTTCCAACGCTTCTATCTCCCGCTCAATTTTTTCCGCGTTATCCACCGGTTCTTTAAAAGCGGCCGCTGTTACCAACCTTCTGGGAGATCTCGCTTGTTCCAGTCTCCGCGACAGCTGGTCCCGCCTTTTCATTGCCGCTTCCAACACAACCGTCTTCGGAAATTGCAACGGTTCACGGCCGTTTCTTCCGTGCCATACATCCCACCGTTGATCCACAAACCAATCCTGCTGCGTCACGCGGTAATTTGACACATCCAGGTCATCATCAATCCCAGCCGCTCCCCTTACCAAAAAATCCTGAATATCCTCAAAACCTTTTTTGTTGACTAGCCCCAAATTAGCCATTATCTCCAGCAACCCCAGCTCCTGCGTCCCCCTCCACTCATCTGCCGAACCCAAACTCTGCATTGCCCGCCGCAATACTCCCCGCGCGTTCCTTGCCGCCCAATCAGCCACCCCGAAAAATTTTACCGCCGCTGTCCTGTACTCTTCCGGCCCCACAATCGTCCTCACGACTTCTCCTCCCCGCGATGAGTTCACTTGGTAACTTTTATCCCTGTCATTACCTGCCCGTTCATCTGTTATTATCGGGTGGAGGTGGTAGCCTGAGAGAAAATAATTATTCCGTTCCTTTTTAGACAGGAATACAAGATCGGTGCTGCGGGTTCCTGCTAACACAACAACTCCCATATCCGTCAACGGGTTTGCCCCTTCCGCCTCTTGTCCCTCAATCTGTTCATCCAAATACAGCCACCCTATCCCCCGCATTTCTGTGTGAATCAGCTTCTTCTCCTGCTCCGTTAGCCGGCTGCCTTTATTCTCCACAGTCAGCAGATTCCTTCTGATAAATTTCCTTATCTCGTTTTCCTCCCCCCTCAAATACTTTCTTTCAAAATCAGACATTACCTTTGTAGTCACGGCAACCGGATACCACAGAACCTTTACCCTTTCCTCCCCACCTGATATTTCCGAAGAATCCATATCAAAATCATACTCTAACCGCATATTCTGTTACTCGCTTATCTGCTGCGGGATATTCTGATACGGATATGTATCCGTTACATTGAAGTATTTGGCCAGCACCTGCCTCACCACCGGCGCCGCCACATTTGATCCTTCCCCTCCGCCTTCCATGACCACGGTCACCGAAATCGTAGGGTTGTCCGCCGGCGCGTAGGCTGTCAGCCACCCGTGCAGATGCGTTTTGCCGTCCGCCGCTACATACTCGGCCGTCCCCGTCTTGCAAGCGACGAGCGGCAGCGGCTGGCCGTCCATGGACTTGGCAAACGTCCCTGCTGCCAACCCTTTAGCCGCCGCCTCGTTCCAGTCAAAAATTGGGAAAGCCGTCCCTCCGGGGCTGCAGGCCCCCACCATGCCCTGATGGATAATTCCCACAGCCACCGGGTCAATCGGTACCTGGCTGCAGCTCACTTTGCCCGCCGCCGTCATGTGCAGCCGGCACTTTTTACCGGCCGTCGCCATTACATTGGTCATCAAATTAATCTGCAGCGGGGTCACCAGTACATCTCCCTGCCCGATGGCCATATGATATGTATCTCCCAAAAACCACTCTTCCCCTTTGACCCGCAGCTTCCAATCTGGCGTCGGAATCAGCCCGGCCACTTCCCCCGGCAGGTCAATCCCGGTTTTGGCCCCCATTCCTACCGCCCGGGCCCACTTGGCTATCGTGTCCGGCCCGGTCAGCTCCCCTATTTTATAAAAAAACGTGTCCGTGGACCGGGTAATCGCCCGGGCAAACCCGATCGTTCCCTCCGTCCCCCCACCCCGGCTGTACAGCCAGTTGGTATACGAAAAACTCCCCACCCGGATAATCCCCTGGTCCAAAAAGGTGAAGTTCGGATCCACTTTTTTGTCCGTGATCGCCGCCGCCGTCACCGTCATCTTAAATGTCGACCCCGGCGGGTAGATCGCCCCGATGGCCCTGTCAAACATCGGCAGGTTAGCATCGACCGCATATTTGGCGTAGTCGGTGGAAATCAAATTGGGATCGAAGCTCGGGCTGGACACCAGCGCCAGCACTTCGCCCGTCTGCGGGTTGCTGGCTATCACCGCCCCTTTCTTCCCCGCCATGGCCTCGGTAGCCCGCATCTGCAGATTGGCATCCACTGACAGTTTGAGACCCTGTCCGGGGATCGGGTTCCTCCTCCCCAGTTCCCGCACTTCCCTTCCCTCGTGATCCACTTCCACCAACCGGCCTCCGTCCTGCCCCCGCAGCGATTTCTCATACACTTGTTCTACCCCGGTCCGGCCCATCATATCCCCGATGTCGTATTGCTCCCCCGCGTCCTTTAAAAGCCCCACCTCGTCCGCGTTCACCTGCGACACATAGCCCACTACCTGTGCCGCATTCGCTCCCAGCGGATATTGCCTCACCCATCCGGCACTGGTTTTTTGGCTGACCGCCAGCACCCGCCCGTTCCGATCCGTAATCTCCCCCCGCGGCGCCGGCAGCTTGATGGTCTTAATCCGGTTTTCGTCAGCCAGCGTCCGGTACCGCCCGCCGTAAAACAACTGTAATCCGACCAGTCTCACTCCCAGGATCGCAAACAAAACCACCACCATCATCCACGCCAGCCACCCTCGCCGGTAATCCGCCGGTACGCTGCTGTCCACTCTTGTTTTTTTAACCGCGCTGTCGTGGACAATAAAATCCCCGAACGTCACCCCCGGCTTAAATTTCTTTCGCATAGAGACATTATATTAATTGTTGCAAAGGGAAATTCGTCAAATTTTACGCGCGCAGCAATGAAACACAGAATTCGAGCACGAAAAATTGCGAATTTCCCGTCAGCGCAGTCCCCCCACTACTTTTACTCTCTGCAGCAACCCGGCGTCATCGAGCACCCGTCCGCAGCCCCGCACCACCGCCGTCATCGGGTCCTCCGTGATATACACCGGCATCTGCGTGTCTTCACTCATCAGTTTGTCAATTCCGGCAATCAGACTTCCCCCACCGGCCATCACAATCCCCCGCTCCAGAATGTCAGCGACCAGTTCCGGCGGTGTTTCCTCAATTAAATCGGCCGTCGCCGCCGTAATCTGCTTTAATATCGGCATCAGGGCTTCCCGCACTTCATCAGACGTAATTTTCAGGCTTCTGGGCAAACCCGATTCCAAATCTCTCCCCCGGATCACCATTATTCTGCCCTTACTCGTCTTGTGTTCATCCTCCGTCACCGAAAACGCCGTCTGATGCGCATTCCCCAGGGCCAGTTTTATTTCTTCCGCCGTCCGTTCCCCCAGTAAGATATTGTATTTGAGCCGCAGGTAATGGATTATCGCCTCGTCCATTTCATCCCCGGCAATCCTAATCGACCGGTTGAGTACGATCCCGCCCAGCGAGATCACAGCAATTTCACTCGTCCCTCCGCCGATATCCACCACCATCACCCCTCCCGCGTCATCAATCGGCAGATTGGCCCCGATCGCCGCCGCCATCGGCTCTTCGATCAGATAACACTGCCTGGCTCCCGCGGACAGCGCCGCTTCCTGCACTGCCCGTCTTTCCACCTCCGTTACCCCCGAAGGAATTCCCACCACCACCCGGGGTTTGGGTATCCGCGGAATCAGCTTCCCCGATTCATGGACCTGGACAATATACCGCCGCAGCATGGCCTCAGTGGCGTCAAAGTCGGCGATCACTCCATCTTTCAAAGGCCGTATCGCTTCAATCGTCGCCGGCGTCCGCCCCAGCATCTTCTTGGCCTCTTCCCCGATGGCCAGAATTTCCTTAGTCTTTTTATGCCGGGCCACCACCGACGGCTCCCGGATCACAATCCCCTTACCCCTCACATGCACCAGCGTATTCGCCGTCCCCAAATCAATTCCTACATCGTAGGACAATAGGCCAAACAAATAATCAAACATAACAATCACCCGCAATATATCATTTAATCGTCACCAAAACCACACATTCTTCCCAAATTTAGCAATCTTCATCACGCACTATAGTCGCTTCTATTTTAGTTATATAGTCAAAAAACCGTCTGACCTCCTTTGCCTGCAGCACTGCATACCTCACCGGAATTTCCCTTATTTTATTCAGCACATCTTTTCGTTGCCATTGATTCATTTTTTCAAAACTCTCAAAACCCCCTTCCCAAAAAACTGTCGGCATGCCGCACCTCGTCATATAATCCGCATAGCTCCAGCTTCTCGCTATCCCGTGTCTGCATATCGCAATCCCCATCAGTCCGGCCCCCAAATACAGGTCAATGTTTTTCAATTCCTGCTCGTCAAATGGCTGCGCTACCATCATAAACTCCCGCCTTACACCTGCCATGCCCTATAGTATACTACTTTTCAGCCACTTCTTAAACTCAGCCCCGATCTCCGGATGCTTCATGCCCATCTCCACGACGGTCTTCATATATTCGATCTTCGTACCTGCATCCCGGTATACCCCGTCTATGATCTCCTTAGCCAGGACCCGCCTCCCGTCAGCGAGCATCAACTTGAGTGCATCGTTGTACCACAGCTCCTCACCCTCTTTCAGGTTTTTCAGCGCCTTACCTATATAGGTAAAAATTTCCGGCGTAAACAGATACCCCGCCAGGTTAGCGAGGTCAGACGGTGCCTTATCCTTCCCCGGCTTCTCAACAATATTCTTGATGTCAACCACCCCCGGCCGTACCTCCTCCCCTGCCGCAAACCCGAACCTTTTGTAATCCTCATCCGTCCGAGCCCGGATCGACCCTAAAACAGAACACCCAAACTCCTCATATGTCGTCATCAGCTGCTCAAAGATCGACGGACTGCCGTTAGTCGGCTCAATAAACTCGTCTCCCCAAGTATAAATAAACGGCTCGTCGCCCACCAGATGCTGCACATTAAGTAGCGGCGTCCCGTTACCGTACGGCCCCTTTTGCCGTACATACACAAAATTGGCCATGTCCGAAATCTCATTTAGTACGTCCAGTAGCGGCCGCTTTTTCTCCCCGCCCATGAGGATGTTCTCCACCAAGTCATGGTGCGGCCGGTCAAAGTGATCCTCGATCGCCCGTTCATGGTAATTGGTCACCATAATAATTGTCTCAATTCCCGACCCCACCAGCTCCTCCGCGATGTACTGAATCACCGGCTTGTCGACCAGGGGCAGCATCTGCTTCGGCATCGCCTTTGTCTGCGGCAAAAACCTGGTCCCAAACCCGGCTACCGGCACCACCGCTTTGGTCACCTTGAGACTCATTCCCCCATCATACCCCTATTTTTCCGCTCCTGCCAAGCCCCCAATCTTTATCCCGCATTCGCCATCTCAAAAGCCTCACTGCCAAAATATCCAGAGCAACCGCTTTGGGCCTGTTTATCTTCCGCTACAGAACACAAGTCCAATATACCGGCTGCATCGCCTTCCGTTGTACTGGCTTTATCAGGGATCTTAATCTGATCAGGTTTAATACCTGCGTTAGCCTGCTCAATTCTTGAAGCACAAAGGCCATTTCTAATAAAAATACACCCTGGGCAACCTTCTTTATTTTGCATATCGTTAAACAGTTGCTCGCGACAACGCACAAGCAAAAATTCTCGACGGTGTGGAAGAGACGGGCAGCTGATCTGCGGCCATACCGACAGCTTCAACTTTCGTTCCGATAACTACTGCACCGTCATCCAATTTCAAGTACCTATATTCACAAAAGGGCCATATCTTAACTCCCAACTTGTTCAATTTCTGGTCATCTGTTTGCAACGCTTCAAACACTACCACATGGCCAGCATATTGTGTATCTTCAACTACAGCCGGTGACCCATCCGGCATTGACACTTCTACTTCGTTCTTCTGGCCATTCCATGCAAACCTCACATCATTTAATTTCTGATCGCCATTCACTTGAGAATCTGCAACAATTTCCGGAACCTTGCCAAGAAAGCTTTTCTTGTCAATTTTTATCAATGACTTCACCTGCATTCCATCTGGCATAACCACCGGTAAGGTTACCGCTTCTCCGGGCCTCACCACATCAAATCTCCACGTGTTCGGTTCGACTTCCCCCTCATAAGTATTTGCCAAGTCTACAACTGGCTGGAATATGCTATTCCCAATTCCGTCATCTCCGGCTTGCTCCAACTGTCGTTTCCAATTACTCGCATATGCATAAAATGTCGGGAGGTCCATGTCAGTCACGCCTTTCTTTTTATCTTCGACATATCGCTGTTCCATGCCCAAGACGTCACTCGCAATCACCCCAGCCGGCGTCGACACTAAGGTCACTGCTCCTGCAATCGGCATCCATTCAGAAACCGCTTCCACGGCCTGCGATGCCTTGAAAGCTGCGCTGAACATCGCACTTGGCATCGAAGCCACATTAAATTTAGGGTCAATCACTACGTCCATATTAGGATACATGGACTTAATCAAATCCATAACCCCTTTATCGGCACCCACTGGAAAATATGCCCGGGTCACATCTGTAAACGGCAGCTCTCCGTCTACCACCATCCCGGTCGTATCAAAATTACTATTTCCATTAAACTGGAGCCTATCCGGGGCCAATTTTGACTCCAATATTACTGGTGTCTTCATCGCTTTAGTCATCAACGTTCCCAAATTGGGATCCTCAGCAGCGTTTATTCGGTCAATCAAAACCTGTCTGTTAAACAAAAAATTATAATCGGCCGACAATCTATTATATGCCGCTGCTTGAGCTCCAGTAGCCTGGCCTGCTACGACAACTGGTTCTAGTGTATTGATTTCCGTTTTCATAGTCGACAACACTTCCTGAGAAATCTCCGGATCAAACCCTTTTGAACTCACCATTCTGCTCGCGTACATTTGAGCCGTGGCGTATGGTAAACCTATAGGCTCATCCTGAAGTTCTGTCCTCTGCGCCCCTACCCACAATTCAGTAGTGTTTTTCATGTTCCCCATATTCTTATACCCTTTAGGTACACCGGTTGTATTTCTTCCGGTCAACACCAATTCAGCGGTTTCCGACTCCATCAAATTTTTAAAGCTCACCAGCCCTACAGAATTCATCTTCAGGGCATTCTGGTAGGAAATTTCCTCTGGAGTAAAAGCAGCCTTTTCTAACAGATCCCTATTAACAAGTACCAAAGCCGAAGACCCATGGTAAACGGGAACATCACCCTCATTTATTGTCCTTGTGATATGAGCCAATGCTTGTGGTGGAACGTCGGTCAGAATTGAACGCGTAGCTTCAACTGAACTGTCTCTGGCAGCTTCAGCCGCCGCTGGTGCACTCCCACCTACAGCATTACATGCCGATATTATCTCAGCAATAAATGGCGCAGCAGCAGTACTGAGCATAATTTTCAATGCCGTCCTTCGATCAATGACAGGTCCTTTCTGTTGTTGTTCCATAAATGCTATAGGCCATTATAGCATGCACGCCAGGCTTCAGTCAAACACCTATGCTAAACTAACCTTATGTCTCTGTCAGCTAAACTCATCCGTATCTTTTTTCCCCTGCTCTTCATTATCGTTCCCCTGATCTTTCTCCCCAACACCTCTGAGCTGTTTGAATTCAACAAAATGGTCGTCACCTATCTGCTGACCATCTTTATTGTCACCGCCTGGATCGCCCGTATGCTCTCCGAGCGCCGTCTCATCTTCCGCCGCACCCTCCTGGATTGGCCCCTGTTGATATTTTTAGTCATCCAATTAACGAGTCTCTTTTTCTCCATCGATCCCCGCACCTCCCTCATGGGCTATTATTCCCGCTTCAACGGCGGTCTGCTCTCCCTGGTCAGCTATGCTCTTCTCTACTGGGCCGCCGTCAGTAATCTGGACCAAAAATCCGTCCGCACCACTCTGTTTTGGGGTCTGGTCTCCGCCGTCGCCGTCGCCCTCTGGGGCTTTGCCGAGCACTTCGGTGTGGATGCTTCCTGGTGGGTCCAGGACGTCCAGGTCCGTGTCTTTTCCACCCTGGGCCAACCCAACTGGCTGGCCGCCTACCTGGTCGCCCTGATTTTTATCCCCCTGGGCCGAGCCCTCTTTGCCAAGCGTCTGTCCTGGTTCCAAATCTGCCTTTCCCTTCTCTTTTTTATCGTCCTGCTTTACACCAAGTCCCGTTCCGCTTACTTGGCCTTCGGCCTCAGCTCGGTCATTTTTTGGGGCTATTTTCTGGCGACCGCCCGCCCCCGGCCGGTCAAGCCCCTGGCCGTCTTCGCCGCCCTCACCTTGATTTTTACTTTCCTCGTCTCCAACCCCGTCCGGGACTTGGTCTTCTCGCACCTTAAACTTTCCCCGACCCCTGCCCCCGCCGCCGCCCCCGCCGGCAGCACCGCCCTGGAAACCGGCGGTACCGAATCCGGAATTATCCGGGAAATCGTCTGGACCGGGGCCATCCACATCTGGGACTCCTCGGTTAAGAACTTTTTGTTGGGATCAGGCCCGGAAACTTTCGCCATGTCATACTACCAATTCCGTCCTCTTGCACACAATAATACCTCAGAGTGGGAATTGCTTTATAACAAAGCCCACAACGAATTTCTCAACTATCTTTCTACCACCGGTCTTTTGGGTTTGCTTTCTTATTTGCTTCTGTTAGCCGGGATGCTCGTCATTTTCATCCGCGCCCTTAAATCACCCTCCGGCTCCTCACCCAAAAATTCCCACCTGGAGCTGGCTTTGCTCGCAGGTTGGGTCAGCATCTCCGTCACCAATTTTTGGGGCTTCTCCGTCGTCATCATGCAGATTTTTCTTTTCCTCTTTCCCGCTTTTGCCCTGCTTTCTGCCTTCGATCATCCTCTCCCGCCCCCCACCGCTTCTCCCCGCCCCTGGCTCATCTTCATTCCGCTTCTCCCCGCCCTTCTTATCTGCTACTTCCTGTTCGATTATTGGCTGGCGGATACCTACTACGCCTCCGGCATCAAATCCTTCCAGGCCTTCAATCAAACCCAGTCTCCCCAATATGTTTTAGATTCCTACCAACAGCTATCCCAGGCCTATCAGCTCAACCCTCTGGACCCCCCCATCAGTTCTGAGCTGTCTCTTTCTGCCGCCTTCATGGCCCTGCTTACCCATTCGACTGATGCCACCGCCTCGGCCCAATTGGCCCAGGTCGCCGACGTCGCCTCCCAAAAAGCCATTGACCAAAGCCCCTTCCATCCCAATTACTACAAAAACCGGGCCCGCACTCTGATAGTTTTAGGCTCCATGGATCCCGCCTACTACGTCAAATCCGACGCCGTCCTCGCCCGCGCCCAGGTCATTTCCCCTACCGACCCGCGCATTCCTTATATCCGGGCTATCAACGCCAAATATGAAGGCAATACCGCCGCCGAGAAAAAATTCCTGGAAGCCGCCCTCTCCCTCAAACCCGATTTTGCCGACGCCTTGGGCCAGTTACAACTCCTGGCCTCTCCCTCTGGTAAAATGGCTCCATGACCCCCATTGTTGTCGCCCCCGACCCGGTATTGCGCCGGCCGACCAAACCCGTCACCGCCGTCGACCAGCGTCTGCTCCGGATTATTGACGATCTGGTGGAAGCGCTTAAAAACGCCACCGATCCTCAGGGTGTCGGCCTGGCCGCTCCCCAAATCGGGGTCTCTCTCCGCTTATTCGCCATCCGCCCGGCCTTTAAGGCCCCGGTTCGGGTTTTCATTAATCCCGATATTCTCTCTGCTTCCCAGCGCCTCCAGTCTCCTACCGCCAAAAACGGTGTCTACGAAGGCTGTCTCTCCCTACCCCATTTTTACTCCCCGCTCAAACGCTCAATGAGTGTCACCATTAAATATCAAACTCTTAAATCTCCCCCTTCCCCCTCTTTAGTTAAAGAGGGGGTGGCTGGCAAGCCGGAGGAGATTTTGATCGATAAAACCGAAACCTTTACCGGCTTCACTGCCCACATCATCCAGCATGAAATCGATCATCTAAACGGCATCCTCTTTGTCGACCACGTTTTGGCCCAAAACTCCAAACTCTTTCACATCGAAGGTAAAACCTGGGAGGAAATCCAATTGTAGCTTAGCTACCGGCCGGCCCGTGGTACAGATTACCGGCCACATTTCCGTCACTAGCTGCTCTCCGGATTCCATACCTTCACCGGTCCCAATTAATTACCCCCCGCCCGGACTGCTTAACGGTGTTCGGATTTTTTAATTGCTTCAGCCAACTTCACCCCATCAAGGGCAGGCAATCCAGGGTAATGCTGCTGATAATCCATAGCTGCCTCATATTCCTCTTCCAACGGTGGAGTTCCGCTGCGTGTTTCCAGATAGGTAGACACATGCCCATATGCTCGCTGTTCACGAAAACGCCGTTGGCCTTCCGGGGATAAATTTTCGAACTCAGCCCTTTTCTGATTAATCAAAGCTACTTCCGCCTGCCTTTCAGCCAATCTCCTATCACTTTCAGCATTATCCCTCTCCATTCTAACTCTAGCCACGTTCATGTCGTGTCTAAGCCCGATCCGCAAATAACTCAACCCCACCAGGACAAAGGCCGCGGCCGATATTTTTGTAAAGTCGCCCTGTGCCATGTCTTCCGCCAGCTTTTCCTCTATCACAGACTCCTTTTGATCCGTGGTGGCATTTGCACCCATTTGCCCAACTGCTATGGCTGCACCCGCTGCGTCAGGAAACGAAGCCACCAGCAATGCGGCTGTTGTCCTGCCCACAAGGGCAAAAAACTCTCTTCTATTCACCGGCGCATTGTACCACTAGTTAGGCTTATTTTCCAAATTTTGCCTTTTCTTCCTCCTCGCTTTCTGCCTATCCCTCGCCTTCTCCAGCTCGTGGAATTCTGTCTCCTCCAAAACCGGCCTCAGATCTCTCAGGGGTATTGGTACCCCTTCGGCCGGCAACCCTGTCACATTCCCTTTGGCCCCCCGCACTACCCTCGCTCTGTGCGTCTTTTTTATAGTTCCGATCTTTTTCCCGTCCGGACCCGTCAGGGTTTCGATTTGCCCAAACGTCACCGTCCCCAAATCCGCGACTTCCCCGGGCTTAGTTTCGTACTGATCCGGGATGTATTCCTCTTTATTTTCCTTTCCGGACATACATTTATTCTAATCCTCAAAATCAATCCCGCCGCACCCGCCCTCTCTGCCGAATTTCCTTTTTCGCTTGTTCCGCTTGGGCTTTATCCACGCCACTCATCCCGAGCCCCGGATGCATCGTTTCCGGAGCCCTGTTTACCGCCCACTTTGTATATGGATCCTTATATTTGGCCCTGAAAAATCCCCCCACTACATTTCCCTTCTCATCCAAAGTTACTCCGATATTTCCCTTTTCCCCGGGATTGCGCTCCAGAAATTTATGGGCGTGAGCCAGTTCATGAGCTGCCAACCCCGCTCCCCATTTTTTTCCGCTTCGTTTTACACTTCTACCCACCAAGGCCGCCGCTCTGGCCGCATCCGCTTCATTATCAAATTCTCCCAAAGAAATATCCGTCCTCTCACCAGCCCCTTTTATTTTTCGTCCCACATAAAGTGCCGCCAGCCCTATCACCGCCGGAGCCAGGCAGCAGGCCACCGACCACACCTCCGTCGCTGTCTGCACTACTTCCTGGCCTTCCATAGCTAAATTCTACCAGGGTTTGTCTAGGACGCTATACATTTCGGAATGAGTAATCATTTCGATGCCATCAGATTTCCACAAAATCAGGTATATTCTT
>DAHWUD010000059.1 GCA_027331445.1 Candidatus Amesbacteria bacterium | reverse complement strand
AGGGAGTTCGTCCCTAGTACGAGAGGACTGGGATGAGGGAATCCCTGGTGTGCCGGTTGTTTCCATAAAAGGAGCAGCGCCGGGTAGCTATATTCCCAACCGATAACCGCTGAAAGCATCTAAGTGGGAAGCGGCCTCCAAGATAAGATCTTGTTCCCGAGCAATCGGGATGAAACCCCTGGAAGACTACCAGGTTGATAGGCGGGCGGTGGAAGTACCGTAAGGTATTAAGCCTACCCGTACTAATGGTTGAAAAGTAGATTTTTAAGACATATTTTCTCTTCGCTTTCAAGGAGCCAAACCAAAATTAAAAAGAGAAATTTTCTGGTGATTTTAGCGGTGTGGCACCACCTCTTCCCATTCCGAACAGAGAAGTGAAACGCTTCAGCGTCTACGATACTGAGCTTATAAACTTGGGACAATGGATCATCGCCGGGGATTTTCTTTTTTCAAAACTAAAACCGACAGCAATGTCGGTTTTTTAATGGAAAAAATCAAGAAAGCTTATTT
>DAHWUD010000058.1 GCA_027331445.1 Candidatus Amesbacteria bacterium | reverse complement strand
CAACAATCTCTATAAGCACACCGCCCTTCAGACATCTTTCCCGGCCAACTTTGTCGCCCTGGTTGACCGCACACCTCTCACGCTTAACCTCAAACAAATTATCTTCGAATATATCAAACATCGCCAGCAAATTGTGATCCGTCGGACAATTTACGACCTGAAGCAGAACCGGGCCCGCGCCCACATTTTGGAAGGCTTGAAAATCGCCCTGGATAACCTGGACGCGGTTATTAAAACGATCAAGGAGTCGCCCAGCGCCGAAGAGGCTAAAGTTAATCTCATGCAGCGCTTCAAGCTCTCGGAAATCCAGGCCACCGCCATTCTTGACATGCAATTAAGACGGCTGGCCGCACTTGAGAGGAAGAAGATCGAAGACGAATACGAAGCCATCAGAAAATTAATTGCCCACCTTGAGGATCTTTTAGGCCACCCCGATAAGATCCTCAAAGTCGTGAGAGACGAACTTCAGGAAGTCAGAGAAAAGCACGCCGACCCCCGCAAAACCAAGGTTTAT
>DAHWUD010000057.1 GCA_027331445.1 Candidatus Amesbacteria bacterium | reverse complement strand
ACCAGACCATGAGCTATTACAACCACCATCGGATCCATACCAAACTCAAAATGCCACCAGCCCTCTTCAAAGCTAAGTTTCTAAGCCTGCCCGCTTAGAAAGCTTGTGCAACAAAAGGAGTACTTGACAAAATGATGTAACCTAACTATAGAAAAAGTAGCTAATAAATAACTATTTCTAGCTGCATAAAAAAACCTCAAAAAAAGGTCTAATCCGCCTTCAGAAATAAGCAGATATTTAACAAAGAAATTCTCAATCAGATTGTAAACGCCTAATACGTTTTTATAAATATCTCCATATCTTTGAAATGCACTTTCAACTAAGTTTTGTTCATCACTACTTATCTGCGAAAGTGTGACCACACGTCTTTTCATAAATTTCTAGATGTGTTATTTTCAAACTAATTATCCCACCGTTTAGAGTCTAATGAACTCTCTTTACCAAAAAATAAAGGGCCTCGTTGATATAACCCCCTTTTATTTTGCTGATTAAAACTCAGCACAAACGATGCTAACAAGAGCACAAAACCGAAGGT
>DAHWUD010000056.1 GCA_027331445.1 Candidatus Amesbacteria bacterium | reverse complement strand
CTAAGTTATAAACGTCGCTAGACCAATTCTGCACGGTGATATATTTTACATGCGCATTTTTATGCGCTATGACCTCTACAACAGCGGCATGAAGGGAATCTTTTGAGTATACTGGAGCAGTGCATCCTTCAATGTAAGTCACATCGGCGCCTTCATCTACAATTATCAGCGTTCTTTCAAATTGCCCCATATTGGCAGCGTTTATCCTGAAATAAGCCTGTAATGGCATCGGTACTTTTACACCTTTTGGAACGTATATAAAACTCCCTCCAGACCATACAGCTGAATTCAATGCAGCAAACTTGTTATCATTTGGAGAGATTACTTTGCCAAAATATTTTTTTACGAGTTCTGGATGCTCTTTTATCGCAGTATCAGTATCGCAAAATATTACTCCAAGGTTCTCAAGTTCTTTTTTCACACTGTTGTAGACGACTTCACTTTCATACATTACTTCAACTCCAGAAAGTGATTTCTTTTCGGCTTCGGGTATACCTAGTTTATTATATGTTTCACGTATCTCATCTGGCAAGTCATCCCAA
>DAHWUD010000055.1 GCA_027331445.1 Candidatus Amesbacteria bacterium | reverse complement strand
CTTAATCAACACCGGCTCATACTCTGACCCGTCATGGCTACAAGGTCTTGCCGGTTCAAAGATTACCGGAGATATATCAGGAAATGCCAGTGGCCTTACCGGCACACCAAATATCACCGTCGGTACCATTAGCTCCGGAAATATTACATCTTCAGGGACGCTTAGTATTACAGGAACAGGGAATTCATCGGTAGCTGGGAATTTAGGTGTTAACAGTTTACTTACGCCGGAAAGTCTTGGGCCTGAGCTCGATCCAAACCCTACGCTTGATAACAATTGTAACGGCTGGACAATAGGAGGCCCGGATTGGGTATGCCACGGCAACTATTACTCGCATGATTCTTACGGAACCAGCTATACTTATTTAACTAATGGGATACCATCTGTAATCGGACAAGTCTATAAGCTGACTTTCACGGTATCCGGCTACTCTGCGGGAAGCTTCGATTTCTATGTTGCGGGAGATAGAACGCCTACCATAACAGCAAATGGCACTTATACTTTTTATCTTAAAGCGCGCTATGCCAATGATTGGTTCTTTCCAGAACA
>DAHWUD010000054.1 GCA_027331445.1 Candidatus Amesbacteria bacterium | reverse complement strand
GAACGTCATACTCTTCTTGAGTTTTTCCCTCATACTTAATCGTTATATATGGCCCATTTTGGCTAGCTCTAACCACCGCCATTGTTGTTGAAGTATCCATTCTTACACCGTCAATCTCAACGTATTTAGCATTTGGATATAAACCTTTAAGCTCCTTACCGACTACATTTTTTACAAAATCAAATTTAATGTTATCAGCCAAACCCAACTTGATCTCAGGGCTGGATACATATTTCGGTAGTTCTGAAACAACTTGCTTCAGACTTTTACCCACCCTCTTTAGATAATTCAAGATTCTTAAAGTTGAATATGCACAATCATCATAACCATAAAAATTATCCATAAAGAAAAAGTGTCCTGACAGTTCTCCGCCGAACAGTGCCCTTTCTTCCTTAACCTTAGCCTTAATAAATGAGTGACCAACTAACCACATGATTGGAATGCCACCGCGCTCATTTATAACATCCGTAACTTGTTTGGAACATAATACGTTATAAACGATTTTTGAGTGCGGAACAAAATCTAACAGGTCCATCGCAAAAATTGAAAGAAGTA
>DAHWUD010000053.1 GCA_027331445.1 Candidatus Amesbacteria bacterium | reverse complement strand
CTCCTGACGGTTTTCGTGAAGTAAGTATTCACATACTGCCTAACGGGCATCCTTGGGCGATAGATTTAATTGATCTTCGAGACTATCTTCGTTCACACCCAAAAGAGGCTAAGCTATATTCTGATATAAAACGAAAAATGAACAGGGAATTTCCTAATGACTACTCAAGTTATTTCAATGGAAAGCGGCAAACGGTTCATGCGCTACGAAAAAAAGCTGCTAAATGGAAGGGACACCCTTACTATTCAAGAACTAATTAGATGGCTTTTTGGTCGGGGAGACAGGAATTGGACCTGCTACTTCTCGGTCCCAAACCGAGCGTTCTACCGATGAACTACTCCCCGTTCTGCAGAGCAGAACTTATCGTATGTAATGCTCCATTATTATTTTTCTAAACCTAAAACCCAATCCCGATTTTAAAAACATTTCACGTTTATCAGTACACGTTTTACAATAAAATTGTTCAAAATAAACTAATTTCCACGGTCTATACGTTTTAGTATACCTTGATAAACCGTCATTGTGTTCTTTAAGTCTTTCCGTAACGTTTTTTATTGTTTGTCCAACGTACG
>DAHWUD010000052.1 GCA_027331445.1 Candidatus Amesbacteria bacterium | reverse complement strand
GGTCTCAACGTCGCTTGACATGTCGCCACCTCGCGGTCTAATAGAAAGCCACGACTTTCTTAACTATTCTACTACGATCACGGTAGCGGTGCGAGTGCGCTTCGTCTGCGACCTTTGTCGCAGAGGAAGGGGGTGGGGGAAAAGGTGACTTGTACGGGCCGCGTGACGCGAGCGAGCACAGCGTCACGTCCTGCCGGCCCGCCCCGCTTTGGCTACCTGTCTTGCTGGGCAGGTGAGCGCCTGCCCGCCGATGCCTTATAATAAGGGCTGGAGGGGGCATTACCCGCTCCAGCCCCACTGCCGGATCGTCTAGTGGTAGGACTCGGGACTTTGGATCCCGTTACAGAGGTTCGAATCCTCTTCCGGCAGCCGCCCCAAAAAGGCCCCGTGCAGGGCCGTTTTACGCACGGGGCCACCTCATTTCTCGACCCCGGGAAGCAGTACGAGCGGGTTTGACCCCTTAACTGACCCCTTAACGGAGAAGAAGGTGTCCATCTGGGCCGCCCCGTCGGCGCTCATCGAGGGGAGGACGTGGGCGTAAATGCGCATCGTCATCGAGACGTCCGCGTGGCCCAGC
>DAHWUD010000051.1 GCA_027331445.1 Candidatus Amesbacteria bacterium | reverse complement strand
CGACGGGAGCAACCGGGGTAACCGGGCCGACCGGTGCGACCGGTGTTACTGGCCCCACCGGTGCAACCGGTATAACAGGCCCGACAGGTGCCACAGGAATTACCGGCCCGACAGGCGCGACCGGTATAACTGGCCCAACCGGGGCGACCGGAGCCGTTGGCCCAACCGGGGCGACCGGCGCTGCCGGAGCCAATGGACAAACCGGACCAACCGGTGCGACCGGTATAACTGGTCCGACTGGCGCAACGGGTGTCACCGGTCCAACAGGTGCCACTGGAGTTACGGGACCGACAGGGGCTACAGGAGTCACTGGGCCAACTGGGGCTACCGGAGTCACTGGTCCTACCGGAGCGACAGGGGTAACAGGACCAACAGGAGCTACTGGTGTAACAGGACCGACTGGTGCCACAGGGGTGACCGGACCAACGGGAGCCACAGGAGTCACTGGTCCGATAGG
Organism: Candidatus Amesbacteria bacterium; assembly: GCA_027331445.1. Lineage (GTDB taxonomy): Bacteria > Patescibacteriota > Microgenomatia > CAZETR01 > Amesbacteraceae > DAHWUD01. Next base: position 121 of record DAHWUD010000051.1, on the reverse strand, counting down.
GGCCACTGGTGTAACGGGGCCGACAGGAGCTACAGGAGTCACTGGTCCTACCGGCGCGACCGGGGTGACAGGACCAACAGGAGCAACTGGTGTAACGGGACCGACAGGTGCCACAGGGGTG
>DAHWUD010000050.1:244-581 GCA_027331445.1 Candidatus Amesbacteria bacterium | reverse complement strand
CCGCCGTGTCCGGCGGCTACCAAGCGACGGTGAAGGTGACGAACAATGGCGGAAGCAGGGCCAACAATGTCGAGCTGACGCTGGCGGCCCTGGGGTCAGCCACCGGCTCGCCGCTTCCGCAGTCATTGGGCAACATTGCCGGCGGCGGCTCTGCCACTGCAACGGTTACGTTCCCGGCCAGCGCGGGCCTTGCTGGGTCCTGGAAGTTCTTAAAGATCGGGGGAACGTATTCCGGCGGCACGTTCTCATCCGGCAGATGGGTAAAATTGCCATAAGTTCGTGGAAATGAAATTGAGGAGGAATAAAATGCGGAAGATTTTGCTTTACCTGATGCCTT
>DAHWUD010000050.1:0-234 GCA_027331445.1 Candidatus Amesbacteria bacterium | reverse complement strand
TCGCCCTTATGTGCTTGGGCCAAACGGCGAAAGCGGACACGATCACGTTGACGCTGACATCACCGGGGCAGTCGGTGTATTTCAGCCCGACGACGAACCAGATTTTGCAGTTCTTCGGGACCGTGTACGCGCCCGGCACGAACGCCGATACGCTTTATCTCGGCGACTCGCCCAGTGTTGATACCCCTCTCACCCTGGACGACATGCCGTTTTGGAACCTGTTCACTAATTTCC
>DAHWUD010000004.1 GCA_027331445.1 Candidatus Amesbacteria bacterium | reverse complement strand
AAGAATATACCTGATTTTGTGGAAATCTGATGGCATCGAAATGATTACTCATTCCGAAATGTATAGCGTCCTAGACATAGAATGCGAGTTAATGCTGGAAAACTGGAGATATAACAGAGCATTAGAAGCAAACGCGAAGCAAGTTGAGGCGGGAGCAAAAGAAATTTTATTGGACGAAGAATATCGGACACAACTGGCTTTGGAATATTTGGGTATAAGAGAAGATACGACGCCGTCTGAAGCACCCAAAGTCGGCAGCCTGTTGGTACGTCCGGATTTAATGGCTAACCTGCGTGTGCCATATGCAGTTGAAGTGCTGGGAATGCCGAGAGCAGGAAAGTCTACGGCTATTAATCGCTATTTGAAAGAACTTTGGTTAAGAGGTGAAAGGTACAAACTGGCGTTCGTAGAAGAGGGGCCCAGAAAGATAGAACCGGACTACGGCGATCTCAGGTATTCTGACCCATTTCATTATTCACTACTAGGAGGGACGGCGACTTTTTTTGGCTATATAGAGGCATTAAAAAACGTCAATTCCGGAATGAGGTTGGTGGTTTCCGACCGAGGGCAAATTGACAGAAGGGCTTTTAGGAGAGTTCTGTTCGGCCGGGGAGATGTGGATCCAAAAGTAATGGAGGATGAGGGCGAATTTATGTATGATTTGGAAAATACGCCGGTCCAGATAGGTGGGGTGATTATGATGATGACCCGCCCGGAGATATCTTTTGGCAGAGGCAAGCCTGGTCCGGTGGCGAACAAGGATTTTTTGCCAAGACTTTATGAGCAGTATTGGCGGCTGCACGGAGAAATTTTGCAGGGGGAAGTCCCCTACCGGATTTATGCCTGCATCGACGGGGAAAAAGATAAAGAGGAGGTGTATGAGAGATTTAAGTATGCCATGGATACGGCTCTGAACATCCACGAAATTTATTTGGCGGCTTTGGCCAAGGCTTTCCCGGATGAGTTTAGTAAGGCCAAGGCCGAGCAGGGCAAGAGGGGCCGGCGGCCCAGCCGGGCGCAGAGAATTTTGGGCGAAAGACTCGGGGGGAAAAAAGTGTTAATTGTAGGGGGTGATGAGATGGAGTCGGAAGAAGAAGTATTGGATAAGAGTTTTATCGAGGGTTTGGATTTGCGGAAGCGTTTGTGAGTTTATTTCTGTGAGGAAATTGTGCATAATGGAGGTATATGCCGCCTGCCCGGAAGGTTGGAGTGTCCCAGGATGAAAATGAACCCGTTGCCGTGGTGGCGAGCCTGGTGGCGGACGGGAAGCTGAAACAGGCGGATGCGGATAGGGCCAATATGGCGTTTGTCACCTCGGGGATGGCGATGACGGATTGGCTGGTACAGCAGGAATTGGTGAGCCAGGAGGATATGATCCGGGCCCGGGCCAAATACCTGAACGTGCCGTTTATAAAGTTGTCGGAAGTCGCAGTTTCCCCCGTAGCTTTGGGGCGGGTGGATCGGGCTATCTCCGAAAGACTGAACCTGATCCCCTTTGATTTTAAGGCGGCGACGAACGAATTGGCGGTGGCGATGGCCAACCCTATGGACCTGGCGGCAATTGAATTTTTGGAAAAAAAGACCGGCTGCCGGATAAAGCCGTATGCGACGCTGCCAAAGGAAGTGACGGATGCCATCGCCACCAGTTATGCCCAGAGTTTGTCAACAGAAGTGACGGCGGCCCTTAAAGAGGCGGGTGGAGAGAACGAAGTGGAAGTGAAAACGGTGAATATCCGGAAGGTGGGGGAATACATCCGGGAAGCTCCCATTGCCAAGATAGTCACCACCATATTGGAATTTGCGGTCAAGTCGCGGGCATCGGATGTGCACATTGAACCGCTGGAGGACCGGACCCGGGTGCGGTACCGGATAGACGGAATTTTGCATGAGAAACTCGTTTTGCCCAAAAAAATTCATGATGCCCTGATCTCCCGGATCAAGATTTTGTCGGATATGAAAATTGACGAGAAGCGGATTCCCCAGGACGGCCGGTTTAATTTCCAGACGGATACGGATGAAGTGGATTTGCGGGTGTCTTCGCTGCCGACGGTGGACGGGGAGAAGATTGTCATGCGTCTACTTAAAAAGACCGGCGGGGTGCCGACGTTGAATGAACTCGGGCTGCGGGGCCGGGCTCTCAAGAATCTAGAAGAAGCGATTTTGCGGCCGCACGGAATAATTCTCGTAACCGGACCGACGGGTTCGGGGAAGACGACGACGCTGTATGCGGTTTTAGCCCGGATTAACACGGTAAAAGTCAATATTCTGACTCTCGAGGACCCGGTGGAATATCAAATGCCGGGGGTAAACCAGGTACAGATCAATCCGCAGGCGGGGCTGACGTTCGCGTCGGGACTGCGGTCGTTTTTGCGGCAGGATCCGAACGTGATCATGGTGGGAGAGGTGCGGGATGAAGAGACGGCGGAATTGGCGGTGCAGGCGGCTTTGACCGGGCATTTGGTATTTTCCACCCTGCACACCAACTCGGCGGCGGGAGCTCTTCCCCGGCTACTGGATATGAAAGCCGAACCGTACCTCTTAGCATCAACCATTACGGCTATCGTGGGGCAACGGGTCTGCCGGAAGGTGTGCAGCGTGTGCAAAAAGCCGTACGTCCCGGCGGAAGAAGTAATTGCGGACATGAGGAAGATCCTGGGAAAATTGTGGCAGACGGCGGCGGGTGCCAAAGTGGAATTTTTCAAAGGGGTCGGGTGCGAGCAGTGCGCAAACACCGGTTACCGGGGACGGGTGGGAATTTTTGAGGTGCTGCCGGTGTCAGAAAAAATCGGGCGGTTAATCCTGGAGCATGCCGCGGCATCGGAGATTGAGGATCAGGCGGTGGCAGAGGGGATGGTGACAATGAAACAGGACGGTTATTTGAAAGTGGTGGAGGGACTCACTACTATTGATGAGGTGCTGCGCGTAGCGCAGGAATAAAGCCTGTGACAATTCAACAATTATTAATGTACGTGATTGCCAAGAAGGCTTCGGATTTGCATTTGGTGGTGGGATCGCCACCTCTTATTCGGGTGGACGGAGATTTGGTGGCGGTGGTGGGAGAGACGACATTGAATCCCAATCAGGTGGAGGTGCTGCTGTCTGGAGTGATGAGCCCGGAGCAAAAGCAGATTTATCTGGTAAATAAAGAGTCGGATTTTTCGTTTTCATTCGGGGAGAATGCCAGGTTCCGGGTGAACGTGTATTTTGAGAAGGGGGAAATGGCGGGAAGTTTCCGGCTGATCTCCGCGAATATTCCGACGATGGAGGATTTGGGGCTGCCGAAAATCTGCCATGACTTCGCGACTTTGAAGCAGGGATTTGTGCTGGTGACCGGGCCGACGGGGCAGGGAAAATCCACGACCCTCGCCGCCATTATCGAAGAGATTAACGGTACGCGGCCGGTACATGTGGTGACAATTGAGGATCCGATTGAGTATGTCTATACGCCTAAGCGGGCGGTGGTGTCCCAACGGGAGGTGCACAATGACACCCATTCATGGGAAATTGCTTTAAGATCGGTACTGCGGGAAGATCCGGATGTAGTACTCATCGGAGAAATGCGGGATTTTGAGACAATCGCCGCCGCTTTGACAATTGCGGAGACGGGCCATCTGGTGTTTGCCACTTTGCATACCAACTCGGCGGCTCAGACGGTGGACCGGATTGTGGACGTGTTTCCGGAGAACCAGCAACCGCAGGTCAGGCTGCAATTGTCGGAGAATTTGGAAGCGGTGTTTTCGCAGCGGCTCTTACCCAAGGTGGGAGGAGGCCGGGCGGTGGCCTACGAGATCATGACGGCGACGCAGGCGGTGCGGACGGCGGTGCGGGAGGGGCGGACGCACATGCTGGATAACATTATCCTGACGTCCTCGGAATACGGGATGATGACTCTGGAATGGACGCTCGGTAGGATGGTGCGGGACGGGACAATCAGCCTGGAGACGGCACGGGCTTTCGCATTGAGGCCGGAGGACTTACAAAAAAGTGTCAAAGGCAGTTTGTAGCTATGAAGTTTAAATATACTGCCCGTGATTTTTCCGGAAAGTTGGCTAAAGGCGAGATGGAGATGAACGGGCCGACGGGGGTGGCGGACGCCCTGAAGCAAAACAAGCTGGTGCCGATCCGGATTGACGAGGCCAAGCCGCTTTTGAGCCTGGAAAAATTGCAGGGGATGACGGGAAAGGTGAGCGGCGACGACGTGACAAATTTTACCCGGCAGCTGTCGACGATGATCACGGCCGGATTGCCCCTCACGGACGCTTTAAACCTGTTGAAAGTGCAATCCAAACCGGCGTTATCGGTGGTGATCGGCGACCTGTTGGCCGATGTGCAGGGAGGGCTGGCTTTGTCGGCGGCGATGGAAAAACACCCCAAAGTCTTTTCCAAAGTGTACACGGCGTTGGTGCGGGCGGCGGAGACAGCCGGGGTTATGGAGCAGATCCTCAACCGACTGGCGGAGAATTCGGAGAAATCCCGGGAATTTCACGGAAAGGTGGTGGGGGCGATGATTTACCCGGTGATCATTCTGATCGCCATGGTGGGCGTATTTGTGCTGATGATGGTCTTAGTGATTCCCAAGCTGACGGCTCTCTACGCCGACTTCAATACCAGTCTGCCGTTTTCTACCCGGGCGATGATCGCCATTTCCAACTTTATGGTGCATGACTGGTGGGCGGTGATTTTAATCGTGGCCGGGGGGTATTTTATGGGCCAGTCGTATATGGCTTCAAAGCGGGGGCGGTTGCAATGGGACAGTGTGGCTTACCGGTTGCCGGTGGTGGGGTCGCTGTCCAAAGAGACGATGCTGGCGGAAGTCCTGCGGACGCTGTCGCTACTTCTGGGGGCGGGAATTTCCGTCGTCGAGTCCCTGGACATCGTGGCGGACGCTGTGGGCAACGAATTGGTAGAGGCGGATTTAAAACGGATTGCCCGGCAGGTGGAGAAAGGTTTTCCGGTATCGATCAGTTTTTCCGAGAGCGAAATTATGCCTGTGGTAGTAGGGCAAATGGTGGCTGTGGGGGAGGAGACGGGAAAGATGGACGATGTCCTGGCCAAACTGTCCCATTATTTTGAAACCGGTTCGGAAGAAAAGGTCAAAGGCTTGACAACGGCTATTGAACCGATAATACTAATTGTATTGGCAGTAGGGGTAGGGTTCTTGCTCTATTCGATTGTTATGCCTATTTATTCGATTACAAATCACATATGATGAAGGGGAGTTGTGGAAGGGGGGTGAACAAAAGCGATGATTAAGAAAGGTTTTACGTTGATTGAATTGCTGGTAGTGATCGGGATTATGGCTGTCTTGGCTGCTGGGGTAGTCGCTTTGATCAACCCGTTAGAAAAGACCCGCCAAGCTAATGACGCCAACATTCAGAATGCTGTGGGCCAGGTGGCGACGGCTTTACAGTCGTACGCGGCTCAGCAGACGAACGGAAATTATCCGACTGTAGCTCAGGGGGGACTTAGCCAATTGACGCTTACAGGAGAATTGGTTGCTCTGCCGGTGCTACCGGCGGGTTCGTCGTTGAACTATTTGGGTGGTGGGGTTTCTGCCGGAGTCTATGTTCCGCTGACGTCGGCTAAGTATCTCCATGCTGGTACTTGCAACGGAACCGCTTATTGGTACTGGACCAGTACTAACGGCAAGGCGTGTGGATCATGTAACGTACCGACGGTGACGTCAAATAACTGTGATTTCTAAACTACAGTTGTTGCAGTTAACACTGCCCCGAAAGGGGCGGTGTTTTTTGTGTTTACGGTACCACCCCCCGGCCTTCTCCTAGTTTAGGAGGGGGAGTTGAGAGGGTGGTATATTAAGGTATGTGGGTGATTTTTTTTATTTTCGGGGCGATTTTCGGGAGTGCGGCCAATGCCCTGGTTGACCGGCTGCCGAAAGGGAAATCGTGGGCCGCGGGCCGGTCGGTATGTGATAAGTGCGGGCAGGAGCTGGGAGTCGCAGACCTGATTCCCCTACTCTCGTATTTGACTTTGGGAGGAAAGTGCAGATATTGCCATAAAAAGATCAATACGAGGAATTTCTTGATGGAGTTATTTATGGCGGCGGGATTTGCAGCAATCAGTTACTTTAGCGGTTTGGGTATCATGGGTGAGGCGGTGGTGATGGGGATACTGTGGGTGACTATGATTATTTTCGTGATGGATGCGGAGACAATGCTGGTGAGTGATTGGATGGTGGTGATTTGGGCGGTGCTGGTGACGGTTTTAAATCTCCCTCTGACCCCCTCTTTGGTTAAAGAGGGGGGACTGGGACTACTGGTGGCGGCGGGGTTGATAGGCGGGATTTGGGCGGTGACGCGGGGAAAGGCGATGGGGGCGGGAGACATCGAGATCGCGGCAGTTATGGGGTGGTGGCTGGGTTGGCCAAAAGTTGCCGTGGGACTATGGCTGGCATTCGTGCTGGGGGGAATATATGGGGCAGCGTTGTTGATCCAGGGCAGAAAGAAACTGAAGAGCCGGATGGCGTTCGGACCCTGGCTGGTGGCCGGGTCATGGATAGGATGGATATGGGGAGCACAGATTGTGAAATTACTAATTCCTAATTTCTAATTTTGGATTTCTAATTTAAAATAGGGATATGTTTTCGGTGTGGGAATGGAAGAAAAGCGAGGTCGTAGTGGTGGCGGGGATAATCCTGGTGATTTTGGGGATCTCTTCTTTCCAGCTGGTGGTGGGAGAAATGAAGACGCGGGATGTGCAGCGGAAAGCGGATGTGGAGTTGGTGTCCCGGGCGCTGCAGGTATATTTTGAGGATTACCAGGTTTATCCGGCGGCGACGGCCGGCGGGCAGATAGTGGCCTGTGGCGACAAAGGGGCCAGACCGTGCGTCTGGGGCAGCGGGGACAGCATGGTGGACCATGACAATGTTGTGTACCTGAAAGGTATGCCGACGGATCCGTTGGCCGACCGGGGATGGAAGTATGTATATGTGGTGGATGAGAAGCGGGACAAATATCGTATCTACGTCGGGTTGGAATATGAAAGAGACCCGGAAGCCCGGCAAAATTTGACAGTCGGGTGCGGTACCGGGGTACAATGTAAGTGGTATGTGGGGAATTATTAGAAGGAAGGGTTTTACGCTAATTGAGCTTTTAGTAGCAATTGGATTGTTGGCAATACTTTCGGCATTCGCGTTTTCGATTATCGGGCAAGGACCCCGGCAGTTTGCCCGGGATAGTAAACGCAAGTCGGATTTGGAAAATATCCGGTCGGCGCTGGAAGCTTACCGAAACGACCAGGGGTATTATCCGACATCGTTTAATTACAGTTGCACTGGGGCATTGCCCTGTTTGGCTCCCACTTACATTTCAGCCCTGCCGACGGATCCTTTGAGTACAGGCTCATACATATATGTGTATTCGCCATCCGGGACATGCGGGACAGGGGCATGTACATATACGCTGAGTGATTTAATGGAACACGATCCGGCTTATCCTACCCCGACTCCGTATATTGTCACTAATCCATGAGAGAAGGGTTTACGTTATTGGAAACACTCCTCTCTATAGGTGTGGTGGTGATTATTATCGGTCTGGTAGTGCCGGCGTATATCCAAATCGGGAACCAGCAGCGGGTGTCGACTGGGGCAGATCGGCTGGAACAGATCTTTTCCCAGGCAAAAGATAATGCCCAAAGCGGAAAAAAAGACTGCACGGCCTGTGCCTGCAACACGGCGGGAGAGCTGCCGCTAATCGGCTGGCGGGTAAATGTGACCAATGGTGGAGGAACTTATACGGTAGAAGGAGTCTGCAGCGCGACCGATTATCCCGGCGGGGCACCGGTGTTTTTTTACAGCCATACGGAAAATTTCCCCGCCGGGGTGAAGGCGGTGCTGAGCCCGGTGCCGGCATTCCCCGTCATGTTCCGGACAGGCGGGCAGGGAATTTATCCGCCCCTGTCCGGCTCAAATGTGATTAAGGTGACGGTGTCCGGGGCCAGCGGGACGACGGCTAAAACATTTACGATTAACGGGGCGGGAGGGATACAATGAAACTGCGGCGGGGGCAGATGCTGGTGGAAGTGGTAATTGCCATTTCGGTGGCTGTGCTGGCTATACTGGGGCTGGTAAGCGTGACGACCAAATCGGTAAACAATTCGGCGGCGGCCAAGCGGCAGGTGGAAGCCACGACTTTCGGCACGGAGGTGATGCAGTGGATTGTAGCCCAGAGGGATATCAGCGGATGGAATGCGGTGGCGGCTAAAGCCACAGTATCCGGGCAGCAGTATTGTTTTCCGACGTCTCTGGTGAATAAAACGATGAATGACTGGCCGACGCCGGGGCCGTGTGTCGGTTACCAATTGGGCAGCCCGCCGGGGTTTAACCGGGACGTGACCTTAACGCTGACGGTACCGGCACAGGAGGTGCAGGTAGACGTGGTGGTGTCGTGGATCGAGGGATCGAGACTGGTGTATTCCAAATTGAGCCAAACTCTGGATAATTATTAATTAAACAGTATGAAAAAAAACGGTTTTACCCTGGTGGAAATTTTGGTAGCCATGGGGATTTTAACCATGGTGATGACTTTTTCCAGCATGATGCTGTACAGCACTTATAAAGGGGCGCGCAAGGCCGGAGCTATCGCCCAGGCCAAGTCGGAAGGAGCTTATGCGATGAAGGCGATGAGTAATCTGATTTCCTTTGGTACCAAAATAAGCTGTAATCTGGTGCCCAACAGTCTGGTGGTGACGAGACTGAACGGCGATCAGGTGACATACAGCCTGACGGGAAAACAAATTGCGTCTACGAGCGGGTTATTGGTGCAAAATCTGACATCCACCAACGTGGCGGTAGTCCCCTGCAGCGGGACCACAATATTCAGCTGCAATGCAGCTACCGGCGCACAAACGGTAAACATCTGTTTTAATATTAATCGGGCGAATTCTATCGACGTGACGGACAGCGCCGGGCTTAACGGGGTGAATTTTCAGTCTCAGGTGACGCTGGAAAACTTCGGAAATTGATTGACAAGGGATAACGGTTATACTCATAATGAGTTAATGCAAAAAGGGCAGGCGTTATTGGTGGTGCTGTTAATATTGGGGGTGTCGTTGACGGTGGGGTTGGCTATTGTTTCGCGGAGTGTAACCGAAGTGAGTGTGTCGACGTCGCAGGAGGAGTCGGCCAGGGCGCTGGAGGCGGCTGAGGCCGGGGTAGAAAAGTCCCTGGCGGGCGTGGGAGTTTTCGGAGCATCCGGAGGGAAGGCAACCCTTGCTAATAACGCCCAAATAACCGTTACCAACAACAACCTGGGGGGTACCACGGCGTACGTAGTACCGGAAAAGCTGGACAGCGGGGACGTGACAACCGTCAGCCTGATGGAACCGGGATCGCCCCCCACTTCCATTACCCCTAATCAACTGCGGGTGTGTTGGGGAGACAACGGATCACCGGCGGCCGTAGCCGAGGTTATGATTTACACCCAGACGTCAACCGGAAGCATTAATATTCGCAGGTGGATGCTGGGACCGGGATTTTATACGGGTTTTGCGGCGAGCGAGCTGAGTAAAACCTGCCCCGGGTCTGCCGGCGGGTATATCTATTCCTACCGCAAGACCTGGCATCCCTCGCCGGCCTCAGACACGGTCTTTAATTGGGGCAATGAGAACCTGGTCATGATGCGGATCAGGATATTGGGTACAAGCAGAGGGCAGCCGGTGGCAGTGTCGGTGGCGGGGATGGGGGGAACAACTATACCTGTGCAGGCTAAAGATATTATTTCGTCGGGAACAGCCGGGACATCGACGCAAAAGATTCATGTGGTAGCTTCCAATCCGGACGCGCCGTTTATGTTTGATTCGGCTCTTTTTTCCGGAACCGATTTAGTAGTAAAGTAAAGCGATATGAGCGACCTGCCCAAACTCGGAATAGACATCGGATCCGCGTCCATAAAATTGGTGGAACTGGCGCCCATGGGAAAAGACCGGTGGAAGTTGTTGTCGGCGGCGTCGATGACGTCTTACCAGGGCGGGGTAACCGGAAATTTGGCTAATCTGGCGCCCTTTTCCCAGTCGGTAGCAAAAATCCTTAAAGAGTCGGGAGCCAGGAGCCGGAGAGTGGTGGCGGCCCTGCCAGAGGAGCAGATTTCGTCGCACGTGGTGGAGATGCCTTTGATGAGTGATGACGAGGTCCGTCAGGCCCTGCAGTGGCAGGTGGAGCAATATATTCCCATCCCGGCGGAGAAGGCGGTGTGGAGTTATCAGATCATAAAAAAGGATGCCCAGGGAGGGGGGATGGAAGTACTGCTGGTGGCGGCGGCAAAAAATCTGGTAAATGCCTACACACAGATTTTGGAGCAGGCGGGGTTGGAAGTGGTGGCTTTGGAGACGGAGCTGATGGCGACCAGCCGGGCGGTGATTTCGGGCGCCTACCCTTTATCGATGATTGTGGATATCGGGGCCAAGGGGACCGACCTGGGGATTATAAAAAACGGCCTGCTGGTGTTTTCGCGGACAGTTCCCACGGCCGGAGAAGCCTTTAATCGGGCAATCACTTCAACACTCGGTTTGGATGCGTCCCAGGCGGAGCAGTATAAGCGGACGTACGGATTTGTCGCCAACCAGCTGGAAGGGAAACTGGCGGAGGCGATGCGGCCGGTATTAGTGGTGATTGCCAACGAGATAAAGAAAACGGCCGAGTTTTATACATCAAAACACCCGGGGGAAGAAGTAAAAATAGTGACCCTGTCAGGCGGGGTGGCGGCTTTGCCGGATATTGTGGGAGCCATGTCCGGGCTGGTGGGAGTGGAAGTGGCGATCGCTAATCCGTTCGGGAAATTGGTGATGGACGCGGGGCAACAAAAGGCATTAGCGGGAGCCGGGCCATTTTATGTAGTGGCCGTCGGCCTGGCAATGAGAGGGCTATGATTAATTTTGTCGGTCCGGCGGCCCGGGAAAATCCGAAGTTGGCACACATCAGACGGATGGGGGTAGCAGTGACGACGGGAGTGTTGGTGGCTTATATCGTTGGAGTAGCCGGGTTTATCGGCTGGGGAGTATATTGGTCGGCTAGGCAGAGCCGGGCCAGCAGTTCTTTGGACCAGGTGACCGCCCAGGTGAATCAACTGGCGGCCTCGGAGGTGCTGGCGCGGAAATTGTCGGACAGACTGGACGGGATCGCCACTTTTTTGCAGTCGCGCAGCAACCTGACGGCGGATCTGAACAATATGGATGCCTCCCCGGCAGGGATTATCGGCTGGGCGTATGACAGTTCAGGCCGGGTGACGATCCAGGCACAGAGCCAGAACCTCACGGACATTAAGACGTTCACGGATTTTTTGGTCGGTAAATTCAGCAATGTGCAGGTGGACAGTATGGCCTGGACGCCTTTGGATAATTGGATAGGGACGATCGCGGTGAAGGGAGTAAAGCCATGATGGGCCCTCTAAGACAACTTAAGAGTTTTGTGTGGGTGATTTATCCGGCGGCGGTGGCGGCACTTATTTTTATCAGCGCGAGCCAGCTGCAGGCGGGCGGAGCGAGTAAACTCAGCTCTATCTGGCAAAAGCAGGACCAGGCGGCGGTGGCGGAACAGAAACTGGCCGTGCTGCAGAAAAAGCTGACGGCTTTGCAGGCGGTAGATGCCACGGCGGTGAATAGTGATTTAGCCTGGTCTCTGACGGTGATGCCGGCGGGTAAACAAGTTTGGGTAATGCTGGGGGAGCTGAATAATGCGGCCTCGGCGGCCTCGGCCGAAGTCACCTCTTATAACGGAACGGTGGGAAATGTGGATGAGGCCAGTGCTTCGGCAAAGGATCTGCCGCCGTTGCTGGATGTGGAATTTGGGGTAGACAATTTTGACCAGCTGCGGACTTTGCTGACGACGCTGGAAAAGTCGCTGCCGTTATTGGATATAAACAGTGTAGATTATGCCAAAGGGAAGGCTAAAGTGACGGTGACCGGAGCGTTTGCGGGCTGGGGAAAGATAGACGTTCAGGCGGAGTCTCCCCTACCCGCTTACCAGGCCAAGCTGGAAAGCCTGAAGGCCCGGTTGCAGGACTTTGAGGTGTTGTCGTCTGAAAATCCAATGACCGGAAGCGGCAGCGCGGTCAATCCTTTTTAGGCGGGGTTTGGAGCTGAAGGTTGGCAAAGGAGAGATGGTGGACAGTGCTGTAGGTGCGGAGCAGGGTGCGGAGGGCATTAATGACGTTGCCCTTTTTGCCGATGATGCGGCCGATGTCGGTGTCGGAAACCTGGAGAAAAAGTACGTTTCCGGTTTGAGTGATAACCAGCTCGTCGGGAACACTCAAAAGCGGGGTAACCAGGAATTTGAGTAATTCAGCAAGGTCTTCCATGCGGTTTAGTCCAGTTTGAGTAATTCCCTGACTTTGGGGGTGGGCTGGGCGCCCTTTTTCAGCCAGGCGGTAACGGCAGATTTGTCGGCGGTAACGGCGGCAGACTTGGGATCATAAAAACCCAGTTGGGCGGCGGGAGCGCCGGTAATTTTTGACCGTTCCTCCATGACGACGATGCGAAACTTGCGGTCGTGTTTTTTGCCGATAGGTGAAAGTTTGATTTTGAGCATATATTAATTTTTAGACCCTTAGTGTACGCTCAGGGTGGCTTGCGAGTCATTTTATCATTCGGGGAAGATTTTGGCCAGGGCAGCCCGAGCGGCTTCAGTTTCCGCCCGCTGTTTGCTGGTGCCGGAGCCGGTGGCCTGACCATGACGGTGAACGGAAACGGAGACGGTAAAGACCCGGGCGTGGTCGGGGCCGGAAACGGAGGTGGTGGTGTATACCGGAGTGCCCAGTCCCAGGGCCTGGGCTTTTTCCTGGAGCAGGCTTTTGGGATCCTTGGTTTCCGTTTGGCTGGTCAGTTCCCCGTCGGTAAAGACCACGGCCAAAAAGTCATAGCAGGCAGGGAGTCCGGAATCTAAAAACAGAGCGCCAAGCACTGCTTCGAAAGTGTTGGCCAACAAACTGGGGTTGGCGCGACCGCCGGATTCCTCTTCGCCGTGGCTTAAAAGCAGGCGTTCGTTTAAACTCAAAAGAAGCGACTTGGCGGCTAGGGAAGCGGTTTGGACATGGGCAGAACGGCGGCTGGTGAGTTCACCTTCGGGCAGGCTCGGGAACAGGCGGAACAAACGGTCAGAGATGATAAGAGAAAGAACCGAATCTCCTAAAAATTCGAGGCGCTCATTTGAGGACAGCTGAGGGTGTTCGTTGCAGTAGGAACGATGAGTGAGGGCTTCCCGCAGCAGGTCGGGGCGGGAAAAGTAATCGTCAATCGGTTTCGTCATAATCGGCGGCAGGTTCTTCTCCCGAAGATGAGAGGGCGGAAAATAAGTCGGCAACGGTAACGAGGGAAGGGATCTTTTCGTCCGGGAGAGAAAAGTTGAGGGCGTCCTGCATCCGCTGGAACAGGTCGTTAATCTGATCCGGAGTCAGATGTAAGTCGGTTTCCAGATTGAGGTCGGGGGAAATCTTGGCCACGTCGAGATGGAACTCGTTGGCCAAAAATTCCAGGATGGCGGTTTGCAAGTTAGGGTTCATGTTTTTTTACGATATTGCCCAAGGCACCGTTTATAAAAGCCGGCGAGCCCGTACTGCCAAACTCTTTGGCCAGTTCGACGGCTTCATCAATGATAACCTTGTAGGGGGCTTTATTGTCAATGAGAAGTTCATAAACAGCCAGGCGCAGAATGGCCAGATCGATAGGATTGAGCTTGTCCAGCGGCCATTCCGGGGCGGCGGCGGCAATTTGGGGGTCAATTTGGGGCAGATTGGCCCAAATTTGACTGATTAAAGGGTCAGAGTGTTTTTGAAATGAAGCTGAAAAGAGGTGCTGGATGATTTGGGCCCGATGCCGGTGGCGGGGATCTGAAGCGGTTTTCATGGGGAGCTATTTGGTGACGCGGCGGCCTTTATAGAAGCCGCAATGGGTGCAGGCCCGGTGAGCCAGGGTGGGCTGGTGGCAGTTGGGACAGGAGATGAGGTGCGGCAGGGTCAACTTGTGAGTGGCCCGGCGGATTCCCTGGCGTCTGGTACTATGGCGTTTTTTGGGTAGGGGTGTCATGTTAATTTGGCTGAACGATGTTGATTTTATCGTCTTTTATGAGGCTTAGCAAGACGGGATAGTCCGAAAGCCGGGGCAGCAGGTGCTGAGCGTTGGTTTTGGCGGTAGCAATAATGTCCAGATCGGAGAAGGCGGCGACTTTAAATTGGGATGAGCCGTGTTGGGCGGTGCCATAGATCTGGCCGGGACCGCGGAGCCTAAGGTCTATCTCGGCCAGTTGTCGGCCGGAGTGATGGGTTTCCAGGGCTTTGAGGCGGGCGGTATCCGGGGTCTCGGAAAAAAGCAGACAGTATGATTGGTGAGAACTGCGGCCGACCCGGCCGCGCAATTGGTGCAACTGGGCCAGGCCGAAGCGATCGGCGGCTTCGATGACGATGACGGCGGCGTTGGGAACGTCGATGCCGACCTCGACGACCGGGGTGGAAACCAGGATTTGGGTTTGGCCGGCGCGGAATGCGTCGATGACGGCGGTTTTCTCTGCGGATTTGAGCCGGCCGTGCAAAAGACCGAGCCGAAATTGGGGAAAAATGTCCTGCAGCCTTTGAAATTCGGAGGTGGCGGACCTCACGGAGGAAAGAGTTTCGCTGTCATCGATAAAGGGGCAGACGATGAAAGCCTGTCTGCCGGCAGGGAGGTCTGAGATCTGTCCGGCGAGCCACCGGTAGGCGGCCTGGCGTTTGGCTTCCGGGACGACCCAGGTTTTAACAGGCAGCCGGCCGGCCGGCGAGAATTCGAGCCAGGACAAGTCCAAATCGCCGTAGAGAGTCAGAGCGATGGTCCTGGGAATAGGAGTGGCGGTCATGGTCAGGATGTGCGGAGAGCGGCCGGTCTGGGTGGCCAAGGCGCGCTGGGCGACGCCGAAGCGGTGTTGCTCGTCTATCACGACCAGGCCGACACGGTCAAATTCTATCTTTTTGGATAACAGGGCGTGAGTTCCGACAACTATTTTAAACTTTGACTGGACAGTTTTGGCTTTGGACTGGGAAGTGATGAGGCCGACGTCGATGCCAAAAGGGGTGAACATGGAGGATAAGGTCTCACGGTGCTGGACGGCCAGAATTTGGGTGGGGGCCAGGAATAAGGTTTGGAAGCCGTTAAGGTAAGAAACATAGGCGGCGACAGCGGCGACTACGGTCTTACCGGAACCAACGTCCCCTTCCAGAAGACGGTTGGCGGGATGAGGAAGGCTCAGGTCGGATAGGATTTCAGTGATGGCCTGCTTTTGGGAGAGAGTGAGGGCGAAGGGCAGAGAAGAAATAAACCCGGCAACAGCTGTGTTGTCGACGGCAAAGGGGTGGGTCAGTTTGGTCTTCAGCCAGGCGGCACGGCGCAAAAGCGCAGTGAGATGCAGAAGGAAAAGTTCGTCAAAAGCCAGGCGGTGACGGGCAGGGGCAACCTGATCCAGTTGATCTGGAAAATGGATACGGGTCAGGGCAGACTGCAGGGATAAAAATTCGGGAGGAGGGGGGAAATAGTCGGTCAGGTCGAGCTGGTGCAGGAGGGAGAAAATCTTGGTGCGCAGCCATTTGGAAGATAGGCCTAAAGTTTCAGGGTAAATCGGAACCAGGCGCCCCATATGTATAAACGGCTGGCCGGTCATAAGCTCGTATTCGGGGGAGATAAGGGCGGGTCGGCGGCTAAAAAAATCGATTTTGCCGTATAAAGCTACCCGTGAACCCGGAGTCAAGGTCCGGCTCAGGAAAGACTGATTGAACCAAATTACCGGGAGAGAGCCGGAAGCGTCGGTAAAGTTGGCGGTCTGGAGATTTTTGCCGCGGCGGGTGAAGGTGTTGGTGACTTTATCCAGTGTGCCGACCAGGGTTACGGTTTCTCCGGGTTGAACTGAGGCGGCGCGGTAAATGCGGGAGCGATCTTCGTAGCGGAAAGGCAAATGGTAAATCAGGTCAAAAACAGTAAAAACCTGCAGACGGGCAAGTTTTTTGGCAAAGGCGGGACCAATGCCCGGAACGGAGGTGATGGGAGAGGCGAGGTTCATCTGAAAACCAGATAAGGGAGGATAGTACCCAAAATGAGGGCCAGGCTGCTGACGACGACGATTATGGACCAGACACGGCGCTGTTTGCGAGTTAGCATATTAACGGTTATTATAGCTTAACCGGAGGCACTCTTATATATACAGCATTTAACAACTCCCGCATAGGCTGGTCTCAGCGAAGGAAGCTGGCCCGGACGAGGTGGCTGGTTCGGCTGGCCACGGCGGTATTTGTGCTTTTGATCGTGGGAATTTTGGGGATGACCGGTTTGTTCGCCTATTATGCAAATGAACTCCCCTCCCCGGACAAGGTGGTCAGGCATGAAGGGTTTGCGACCAAGATCTTTGACAGGAACGGCAAGCTTTTATACGATGTGTACGCGAATCAAAGGCGGACCCCGGTGGATTTGTCGCAGGTCCCGATTACACTGCGGCAGGCGACTATCTCAATTGAAGATAAGAATTTTTATAATAACCCGGGGTTTGATCCTTTAACGCCCTTGCGGATTGTTTGGAACCTGATAACCAAGCATGTACTGACAGGCGGGTCGGGATTGACCCAGCAACTGGTGAAAAACACGATTCTGACAAACGAAAGGACGATTCAGAGGAAGGTGAAGGAGTTTGTCCTGACACTCGAGGTGGAGAAAAAATATTCCAAGGACCAGATTTTGCAAATGTATCTTAATGAAGCACCTTACGGCGGGACGGCCTGGGGAGTGGAGGCGGCGTCAGAAATGTATTTCGGCAAACCCGTGTCTCAGGTGACACTGCCGGAAGCTGCGATTCTGGCCGGGCTGCCCCAATCGCCTTCATATTATTCGCCGTTTGTGAGCAAGACATATATTCCCCGGGCGGAGGACGTGCTGCGGCGGATGCGGGAAGACGGATATATCACACCGGCCCAGGAGACTGATGCCAAAAGCCAATTGCCGAATGTGCCGATCGCGTCCCAATCGGGGACGCTGTTAGCGCCGCACTTTGTGTTTTATGTGAAGGATCTGCTGGTGCAAAAATACGGCGAAGCGGCGGTGGAAACCGGAGGGCTGTCGGTGACGACGACGCTGGATTTGAATGTCCAGCAGGCGGCCCAGCAGATAGTGACGGAAGAAGTGAATAAAGTGAAGTACCTGAATATCAACAACGGAGCGGCAGAAGTGGTGGACCCCCAGACGGGGCAGATTTTGGCGATGGTGGGCAGCCGGGGATGGGATGACCCGACTTACGACGGAAAGTATAACGTGGTGACGGCTCTTAGGCAGCCGGGATCGACGATTAAGCCCGTAACATATGTGACGGCTCTGCGGCAGGGATATACGGCGGCGACGCTTCTGATGGATACGACGACCAGTTTTCCCAACGGAGATCAGCCGGATTATGTCCCGGTGGATTATGACGGGAAAAACCACGGGCCGGTGTTGATGCGGTATGCACTGGCAAATTCACTGAATATCCCGGCGGTAAAGATGCTCGCTCGGGTGGGGATTAAAAATATGCTGCAAATGGGTTATGACATGGGATTTACGACGCTGCAGCCGACCCAGGACTTTTTAAACCGGGTAGGGTTGGCTGTGACACTGGGGGGCGGAGAAATCAGAATGCTGGATATGGCATCGGCTTACAGCGCCTTTGCCAACGGCGGGTATAAAGTGAGTCCGGTGGTTATTCTCAAAGTTACCGACAGTACCGGTCGGGTGTTGGAACAATGGCAGCCAGGGCCGAAAAAACAGATAATTTCCCCGGAGGAAGCGTTTATAATTTCTTCGATTTTGTCTGATAATAATGCCCGGAGTATTACTTTTGGGTTGAACAGCCTGCTGAATATTCCCGGGAAAACGGTGTCGGTAAAAACGGGGACGACAAACGATAAACGGGATAACTGGACGGTCGGCTGGACTCCGTCGTACCTCACTACGGTGTGGGTGGGCAATAACGACAATACACCGATGAAGCAGGTGGCTTCGGGCATTACCGGGGCGTCGCCGATTTGGCGGCGGATTATGGACGATTTGCTGAAGGGAAAGCCGGATGAGCCGATCGCGTCTCCAGCGGGAATTGTGACGATGAATATCGATGACGTGTCGGGATATCCGGCGCATGACGGGTTTCCCAGCCGGCCGGAGTTTTTTATCAAAGGAACGGAGCCGACGGGTCCGGACCCGGTGCATCAATTAATTAAAGTATGCAAAGGCCAGCCGGATAAACTGGCGCCGCCCGGGGATGTGAACGCGAACAATTTTGATACCAAAGAAGGGTTTTACTTTAAGGAGGACGATCCGTTTATCGCAACGGATAAAGTAAATAAATGGCAGCAAGGGATTGATACTTGGGTAAATGCCCAGGCGGATCCCAAGTACCATCCGCCGACTGATTACTGCAACAGCGGAAATTCGGTCTGGATAACCGTTAAAAGTCCGGCTGATAAATCCCGGGTAAATTCAAACGATGTGAATATTTCGGTAGACGTGACGGATACCCATCAGATCGTGGAAGTGGACTTTTACGTAGATGGCACGCTGAAACAGACCTTAACTTCGGGTCCGTGGGACGTGACGACTTACATGCCGGACGGAAACCACCGGATTGATATTAAGGCCAAGAACGACCAGGGCGACTGGGGCAGCCGGTTTGTGAACATCGGAGTTAATCAGGATTATAATGGGGGTTAGGATGTCTCGTTCCATAAGAAGACCAACCTACCAGGAGAGAGTAGCGGAAGCGTTCGTGAATGATGTGGACGTGGCCCTGATAACAGTGCGCAGGCGGGTGCTGCAGAAAAACGAGTTGGAGGCAAATGAAGAAAGAGTCCTGGGTGAATGGTGGGCAATCAGGAACCATTTTTTCCGTAACACTGATACAGTAGAGTTTTGTGATGCCAGGGATAAATTTCAGACAATTCATCGGGGGGAAGCAGAAGTTTTGGCGCCAGCTTTGTTATTTATTGACAGGATGTTTGACAGTTTTCCGAAGGGAATTAAGAAATAGACTGGAGTTTGGAGCGCAAGGGGGCGACATCGGCGTTGCTGAGTTGGCGGTCGGGAGAATGGAAGGTCAGGCGGAGGGTAAGTTTGTTTTGGTAGTTGTCGACGAGGCTGACTGTGGAAATAAGCGGGCTGACGGATTTAATTTTATTAATCAAATCGGAATATTTACCGGTATGAGGAAGATTGATGTCCTCTATGATGGGCGTAAATTTGGAAATGGGACGGTAAGTTTTTTTGTCGGTGGCCCGGGAGAGAATTTCGGAGGTGGGAATTTCCCAGTACAACATGTCCGGCAGAGACTGAATGGCGGGCGGAAAATTGGTAATGCCTAGATCCAGAAGCAGGGTTTCGCAGACGCCTTTAATAAAAGAGTAGTCGGAGTTATTGGTGGAGACAATCAGCCGCATTTGTTCCTCGGGCAAGCGACCCGGTCGGGGTAGGTAAACGTGGGCGATTTCAAAGAAATTTAAAACGTCCGCCCGGCCGGAATTTTGGTATAGGAGGCGGTGATGGGAGGAATTGAGTTCCGTCCGCAGACAGACCCATTCTTCCGAAAGCGGATTTTTGAGCCGGAGACCGGGGCCGTCCGGGATCAGGGAATAAGAATAAACTTCGGTAAAACCAAAATATTTAAGGGCGGTTTTGATCCGGTTTTCCCAATAAAAGGTGCGGTCCGGACGGGGCGAAGGCAGCTCGCCGGCCATGAGCACGGGAGGCAGATTGTGGTAGCCCACGAGACGGGCGATTTCTTCGACCAGGTCTTCGGGGATGGTGATGTCGAATTTGCGATAGAAGGGAATACGGACCGAAGTTTGGGAGGAGAGATGAAAGTTGAGGCGTTTGAGAATGTCCGCCGTCTGTGATGAATTGACCGGGACGCCCATCAGCCGGGAAGCCAGAGTGTGAAGCGGGGTGGTTAGCGTAAGTGTTGCCGGAGTTTCGGGGGCAAAGAGGCGATCGAGGACAGACGCCGCGATTTTGCCGCCGGCCAGTCTGGTAATCAGACGGGAGGCAATTTTCAGTACCGGCAGCACCTGCTCGGTAGGGAGACCTTTCTCGAACAACACGGCGGCGGCGGTGCGGTGACCCAGAGCCATGGAAGTGGCGCGGATGGGGTTTTTGGCGTAAGTTTGAACGAAGAGCAGGACATTTCGGGTGGTATCGGTGACGGAGGAGTTGAGGCCGCCCATGATGCCGCATAGGTCAATCAGTTCGCCCGAGCCATCCGCAATCACAATATCGCCGCCGGGAAGAGTATGGGTTTTGTGGTCCAGGGTAGTGAGGGTTTCCCCGGGACGACTGGCCCGTAAGACCATTTGCCGGCCGGAAATTTTGTCGTAATCAAAAACATGGAGAGGTTGGCCTAATTCGTGCATCAGTAAATTGGTGACGTCGATGAGGTTATTGATGGGGCGCAGGCCGGCTTTGGTTAACTTAGCGGCCAGATCCGGCGGCGAGGGCTTGACGGTCACGCCGCGGATGAGAACGGCGCTGAAGCGGGGACAAAGGTAGGGATCGAGCTTTACGGATAAATAATCGACTTGGGTGACGGTGGCCAATTTGGGTGGGGTCGACAGCGGGTCGGAAATAAGTTTGGCGGGATGGCCGAATTCCGGCAGGATGGCGGCGGCTTCGCGGGCGATGCCCAGGATGGACATGCAGTCGACGCGGTTGGTGGTGACTTCGATGTCATAGATAAAATCGGAGCCGGCGGAGATCAGCCTTTCGACTGACGGACCGCAAAGAGACAGGTCTTCCTGGATTTGCTGGGGGGTGGCATCGGTGTCCAAATACTCACGCAGCCAGGAATCGGGAATGAGAATATTCATAGTTATTTATAGGTTACGCTCCCTAGCCCCCTCTTAATCCAAGAGGGGGAACAATCAGAACTGATTTAGGAAGCGGATATCGTTGTCATATAACAGGCGCATATCGTCAATTTTGGTGCCGGATTTCATCATGTAACAGCGCTCGACTCCCCAACCGAAGGCAAAACCGGAATAAACGGCAGGATCAATTCCGCCGGCGGTCAGGACGGCGGGATGAACTAGGCCGGAGCCGCCCAGTTCCAGCCAGCCCTCTTTGCAGAGCTTGCAGCCGCGGCCGTTGCAAATACCGCAGCTGATATCGACTTCAAATGACGGTTCGGTGAATTGAAAATGATACGGCCGCAGGCGGGAGGTGCGGTCGGGACCGAAGAAACTTTTGACGAAGTATTCGATGGTGCCTCTGAGGTTGGTGATATTGATGCCTTTGTCGATAACCAGGCCCTCAAACTGGTGAAACATGACGGTATGGGAGACGTCTGACTGGCGGCGGTAACATTTGGCGATGTTGACCATGCGGATCGGAGGGGTGCGGGTGGTTTCCATTTCCCGGATCTGGCCGCTGCTGGTGTGCGGAGTCAAAAGCATTTTTCCCAGTTTGGGGTCGGCCGGGGCGTCGACAAAGAAAGTTTCCCAGTCATCGCGGGCGGGGTGGCCCTCCGGAAAGTTCAGGGCGCCGAAGGCATACCAGTCCCATTCCACTTCCGGATAGCGAACGCGGGTAAAACCGATTTTGGCGAAAATGTCGGAAATTTCGGTGATGGCCTGGGTGACCGGGTGCAGATGTCCGAGGGGCCGGGGGATGCCGGGAAGAGTCGGATCAGGCTTTAAAATTTTTGGGGTTAAATCGTGTCTGCCGGCAGTCAGGTTTTTAATTTTTAAACTCGGCCCCAGCGCGTCGGTAATCGCCGTTTTTACGTCATTGAACAGCACACCAATCTCAGCTTTTTGGGCGGGATCAAGATTTTTTAGCTGTTTGGCAACTTCGGCCAGCTGTCCGGATTTACCCAGATACTGGATACGCAGACGTTCTAATTCTCCTGCGTCAGAAGCACCCATAATCATGGCCAGAGCTTCGTTTTTAAGATTTTGTAAAACTGTGTGGTCAAATTTGGTTTGAATCGAGTATGAAAATACCGGTTTTTCCTTATTTGTTGAGGAGTTAATTTTGTAATTAACCAGGGTGTCTTCTGCTTCATGAGAAATATTAACCTCGGAGATGCCGGGAATTTCCTCTGTGTTTTTTAGTTGAGTCCCGCCGTCTGGAATGGGGGGAAAATTCGCTATCCACATTATTCGAAGTGGTTTATTGGTGGGTAGATGGGGAGGAACCCAGGGAGATCTTTTTTTTAGTTCTTCCAGACTGACAAATTCGGTAAAAATGGGAAGTTTGGCGTGAATAATAGCATTGGCTTTTTCAAGAATACGGTGTTCCAGGGTCTTTTCGATTTGGCCCTGATATTTAAGATAAGCATTTTTGCCATGTTTGGCTTCAACTGGGAAGCTGTCAGGGAGTAAATATTTTACAGCTTCATGAATTACGTGTCCGGCGCTATGCACTTGCATATTTTTGTATCTTCTGTCCCAGTCGATTTCACATTTAACCTCCTGATCTGGTTCAAGTTTGCCTTCCAGTTTGCCAATGTGAACAATGTTTTGATCTTTCAGTAAAACCTGTTCAACTTTTAGAGTTCCGGACGAATTTTTGATAACACCCTGATCAGAAGGCTGGCCTCCCCCTTCGGGGTAAAAAATGGTCTGATCTAAGATTATGACTTTATTTTTCCCGTCAGACTGGACGTCCAATATTTTGGCACTGCAGGTTTTTTGATAAGAATTGTCAAGATAAAGAGGTTTGGTCTGCATAATTTTCTTAATTATACATAAGTTTAGGGCTTAATGATCCCGATTACCATTTTTTTAGTAATCGGGACGATAAACCCTTAAATTGGGTTCCCATGCCAAGGTTCTCCGTATCCTTGATCGAGTTTGGGTTGAGGTGATTCATGCTGAGGGAGTTGGTACCTATCGTGTTTCACAGTTTTGATAGCCTTAACCAGCTCTTTGCGATCAGGATCTGACAACGAGGCTCCCTGGGCTTTTAGCTCGTGCAGATGTCTCTCAAGGAGATGTAATACGATGCCCTTGTCGGCATAAAGCCAACCCAGGTTGTAAGCCTCTGCCTGCGCGGAAATGATTTTGTTTTCTACGGTCATATTTTTCACCTTCTCTCAAACATAAAAAAACTCCCCTTTCGGGGAGAATAAGGAGTAGACCCACACACCAGGACGGCGTGCAGACCTACTTGGAATTAAAACCAGCGGCTTTGACCACTTTATCAAAGACGTTGGGTTGGTTGGTGGCGAGGTCTGAGAGGATCTTGCGGTCCAGTTGGATGGATTTGGTTTTGGCGGCGGCAATAAAGTTGCTGTAACGGACGCCCTGGTTTTTGAGGGCGGCGTTGATGCGGGAGATCCAGAGAAGGCGCAGGTCGCGGCGGCGGATTTTCCGTCCGGCGAAGGCGTACTGGCCGGCATGGATGACGGCTTCGTGGGCCACCCGGTACCAGCGATGACGGGACATGCGGTAACCTTTGGCCAAAGCCAAAACTTGATTGTGACGCTGACGACGGGGAGATTTGACGCGCATATGATTTAGGCAATCGCCATGAGGCGTTTAACCCGGCGGGCGATTTTACCGGTGACTAAGACGGATTTTTTATATTTCCGGGTTTGGGTGCGGGACTTGTTGCGGCGCAAATGGCGGCCGAAAGCCACGCGGCGGGTGATTTTACCGCTTCCCGTAACCTTGAAACGACGGGAAATCGACTTTCTGGATTTGGCTTTCATGACGGGAGTTATTATACCGGAGATCAGGTCTTTTTACTAGGAGTGAGGGTGGCCAGGTACTGGCGGCCGACCCATTTGGGGTGCTGGTCCACGGAGGCGATGTCAGCCAAGGCGGCAAAAGCTTTTTGCATCATCTGATCGCCGAATTCCTTGTGGCCGAGCTGGCGGCCGACGAAGCGGACATTGAGGCGGACTTTGTGACCTTCGCCCAAAAACTCCCGGCCGCGATTGAGTTTGACCTGGAAGTCATTCTCGGCCATGAAAGGAGTCAGCCGGATTTCCTTGAGATCGACTTTTTTGGCGGAGGCCTTGGCGGCCTGCTCTTTTTTGGCCAGCTGATATTTGAATTTTTTGTAGTCTATGAGCTTGGCGACGGGGGGTTTGGCGTTGGGGGCAATCTCGACCAGGTCGGTAGCTGCGGCGTGCGCCTGGGCTAAAGCGTCTTCCCGGGTGACAACCCCGATCTGTGTGCCATCCGCCCGTAAAAGTCTGAC
Organism: Candidatus Amesbacteria bacterium; assembly: GCA_027331445.1. Taxonomy (GTDB): domain Bacteria; phylum Patescibacteriota; class Microgenomatia; order CAZETR01; family Amesbacteraceae; genus DAHWUD01. The sequence continues at coordinate 31,288 of DAHWUD010000004.1, read as the reverse complement.
TTCTTTACTTTGGATTTGGTAGTTAATCCTGAAAAAAGGTGTATTCACTAGCTTCTGTTGATTATAACATGCTTTACTTCGGCGATGAATTCGGATACCGGTTTGACGGATTGGGCTTTCCGGCCTCGCTCTCTGACGCTGACGCTGTTTCCGGCGATTTCTTTGTCACCGACAGCCAGGATATAAGGAATTTTCTGCATCTCGGCGTCGCGGATTCTGGCGCTTAAGGGCTGGTTGCGGTCATCCAACTCGGCCCGGATGCCGGCGGATTTGAGTTGGGACAGAACATCTGCGGCATATTCCGAGTGTTTTTCGGTAATCGGGAGAACAATGACCTGAACCGGGGATAGCCAGGCGGGAAAGGCTCCTCCGAACTTCTCGATCAGAAAGGCCATGGTGCGCTCGAAAGCGCCAATTACTGAATGATGAATCACGATCGGTCGGTGGAGTTGACCGTCTTCGCCTGTGTAGTGAAGTTCGAAGCGTGACGGCATGACGAAATCGTATTGGACTGTGAAAGCCGTTTCTTCATGACCGTTTACTTTTTTGACCTGGACGTCTATCTTGGGTCCGTAAAAAGCCGCTTCATTTTGGGCTTCAAAGAACGGCTCGTGTCGATCTGTTAAAATTTTGCGGAGAACATTTTCGGCAAACTCCCATGACACGTCGTCTTTGTAATATTTTTTACTGTCTCCCCTGTCCCCCAAGGACAAGCGGTATCGGTAATCCTCGCCCTTTTTCAGACCCAGAACAGAGTTGGTGTCCTGGATTAAATCCAGGACGTCTGATATGACGGATTTTGCCTGTTCAGGAGAACAGAAAATGTGAGCGTCGGTTAACGTAAATGTGCGAACCCGCATTAGCCCCGTTAATTCACCACTTTTTTCATATCTAAATTGGGATGCTAATTCGGCATATTTTATGGGTAACTCTTTGTAACTTCTCGTTTGGGATTTGAAGATCATGAAATGGTGAGGACAGGTCATGGGGCGGAGAATGAGTTCTTCTTCATCGACTTTCATAACCGGGTACATGGTATCTTTGTAGTACGGGAAGTGGCCGGAAGTTTTGTAAAGGTCGGTTTTGGCAAGATGTGGGGTGACGACGGGTTGGTATCCATGTTTAAGTTCTTCGTCAACTACATATCGTTCCAGTTCCCGGCGGATGGTGGCGCCTTTGGGGGTAAGAAGCGGCAGGCCTTTGCCGATAACGTCGGAGAAAACAAACAGATTGAGATTTTTGCCGATGAGACGGTGATCGCGGGTTTTGGCTTCTTCCTGACGGGCTAAATAATCAGCCAATTCTTTTTCGGTGGGCCAGACGGTGCCGTAAATACGCGTCAACATGGGATTTTTCTCACTCCCCCGCCAGTAAGCTCCGGCGACGCTTAAAAGTTTGAAGTGGTTGAGGGGTTCCTGGGCCAAGTCGATGTGGCCGCCGCGACAGAGATCGGAGAAGTTCCCGGAAGTGTAGAGAGTAATAGGTTCTTTTTTGGAAATGATTTCCTCAACGAGTTCCAATTTATAGGGATTCCCGGCAAATTTTTTCCGGGCCTCGGACGGGGATAACTCTTGGGAGGCGAAGCCTTTCCAACCGGGGGCAATTTGGTGCATTTTGGTTTCGATGGCCGGTAAATCGGCCTCGGAAATTTTGACGTCACCAAAATCGATATCGTAATAAAAGCCGTCCTCAATCGGTGGTCCCAGAGTTAGTTTGGCCTCCGGCCACAGCTCCGTGACAGCGGCCGCCAGTAGATGGGCAGCAGAATGTCTAAGATGGTCCAAGTTTTGGTTGTCCATGTTTTGAAATAAAAATGCCCCCTTTCGTCAGACCCGGGGTTCCATCTGACTACTCTGGTGGCTTAATTTTAGGGCTTGGCCTTGATGCAGGTTGGTGAAGTCTGCGGCCAAATGAATTATCCTGATTGTACTACCAGGGACCGGAGCAAATCAATGTCCTGTTTGCGGGGACCGCCGTGGTCGGTGCCGGGAACTTCTAGAATAAAAGGCAGATGGGCAAGGCGGGGGTCGGCGGCAAATTTTTGAAGCTGGTCCAGGCCAATTGTGCCTTCGCCCAGATTGGCGTGGCGGTCCACGCGGGAGTTAAAGTCGGTCAGAGAGTCGTTGAAATGGATGACGGTTAAGTGCTTTAGACCGACGGCGTGGTCAAACTTGGACAGGAGGGTGTCCAAGTATATGCCGCTCGCGAACCCGTGCTGAGTGTCCAGGCAAAAGCCGATTTTGGACTTGTCCCCTACCCGGCTTAAGATAATAGAGAATTCTTCCAGATCGGCGCCGATGGTTCCGGCCTGGCCGGCGGCGTTTTCCAGGATTAATTTGATGCCTTTGGGAGTGCTGTCGAGGATGTAATTTATGGCGGCGATGATCTGGTCCATGGTTTGGGGGAAGCCCCGGCCTTTATGGCTGCCGACATGAAAGATGGTACCGACGGCGCCGATATCCCCGGCCAGTTGCTGGTAAAAGATGAGAGAGTTGATGCTGGATTTCAGATACGCTTTACTTTCGGCGGCCAGATTGACCAGGTAGACGCCGTGTAAAAAATGCGGGCCGATGCCGTATTTGGCCTTCTTATCGAGATAATTTTTGATTTCTTCCGGAGTGAAACTGCGCGTGCGCAGGGAGCGGGGTGAGGAAGCAAAAGTCATGAGCGTGTCGCCGCCCAAGGCCACAATTCTATCCAGGCATTTATCAAGACCTCCGGCTATAGACACGTGGGCACCCAGGTTCATGGCTCTACCTCGTGAACCAGGCCCCGGGATTTGGTGGCCGTCATCCTGAAAAACCTGGCCCGGCTGTCTTTCAAAACTGCGGCTACGGAGGGCGTGGGGTATCTAACTGCGACCCAGTCGCGGGGAACCTGATATGATTTAAAATTACTGAAGAGCTTGGGCCGGGCCGGACCGCAATTGGCTTTCAGGGCGGTGCGAATCAGATCAGGGGCATCCTCAATCTCGATTTCCTGACCTTGGCCGTTTTTGTAGCCATGCCGGCCGGTAGGAGAGGTGTCGGCCAAAATATCAAACATTCCTCCGGGCTTTAGAACCCGGTGAATTTCTGACCAAATTTGGTGTTCGGGTTGACCCAGGACCAAGAGTAAGTCTTTCATGGGAAGACGGCAGACGATGTTGGTAAAAGTATTGTCGGCATAAGGGAAGGTTTTGGTGGCATCGACTATAGCACGTAAATCTTCCGGGCTTTGGGCCAGAGAGTTTAAATCAAGGTCGGTTGCGACTTTTTTGCTTTTTTCCGGGACTCCGCTTTTACCATGGCCGAGCTCTAATGTTAAACCGTCTATCATATGGTGGTGGTGGGCACTAAGGGTTTCGCACCCCTGACCTTCTCAATGTCAATGAGACGCTCTACTCCTGAGCTAAGTGCCCTTTTACACTTAGCTCACATTTTACTATAAAAAGACTTTACCAGAAATGGTGAGCTGTACCGTGAACTGAACTATCCTTTCCGGCGTCGGCCAATTTCTTCAGCCGTGCGCGTTCTTTCTCGATGATGGCGATCACGGTGTCAACAACTTGTTTGGCATCGGCGGTCCGGTTAGTGTTTTTATCAGGCTCCGGGCTGTGAGTTTGTTTTTCTGGCATGTGGTTCACCTTCTTTCTTTTAAAAACCTCCTATTTTACGGAAGTTTTGATTTGATGTAATTTAGGACGGTTTAGTTGAACTTTCGTATAACTCTCCTGTAATCTAGAGTAGTGGTGAAAATTTCATAAAATAAAAAAACCTCCTAGTTTTAGGAGGTTTCGTCTTTTTTTGTGTGTTTTCGGTTTAGCTTAGACTTATTCCTCCCACAAACCTGGCGCCCAGAATAATCAGGGTAGACAGGGAAATAAGGAGGAACAGTAAATTCATTTTAGCCGGTGGAAGTCACCATGTAACGTTCGGAACTCAACATGTATTTGGTGCCGGATTTGCCGACCTGACCCCAATAGAACCCGCGCGAGCTGGCCCGGGAGTTGGTAACAGACAGCCATTCCTTAGAATCCTGGACCCGGCGGCGCAGATTGAGGATAAGGGAACGCAGCTGGGAGAAAAAGTTTTTGTGATAGATGCCGGGATTGACCGGGGCCTGGACGGCGGCGACCTCGACTTCCTTGAAAAGTTCTCCGGCTTCCTTACTGAGCTTGAGAATTTCGGCCTGAATGGATTGAATTTGCTGTTTGGTGGTCGATTCTTCGCGTAGAAGGCGGGCCCGTTCCTCGTCCCGCATTTCGGTTAACTGGCGGGCAAATCTGGCTTCGGCCTTGGCCTCGCCGGTTTTTTCGGCGGTCTGCAACTGGTTTAGGGCGACTGACTCGTGTGGCTGGATAGTGCCGTGGTTGGCCAGACCAAACATCTCGGGGACGTCGCCCGTGATAGCCTGTTTAATCTGGGTAGTGCCTTCCCGAACAGTAGAGCGACCCAGATCACGCAGGGCTTCCAAAAAATTATCATAGCGGGGAGGAGCTCTCCCTTTACTATAGGCTTGAGCCATATACGTATTTTATACCAGTGTCAATAAATAGTCGAGAGTGTGTTTGCGGTCTGGTAATTTTTGTTCGGTCTGGATGTGGGAAAGGATAAATTCAGCTTCCAGATCAGCTCGGGCATCCCTGGCCATGGCAGCCTTGAGGTTCTCGGAGGTGATTTTTTTGGCTTCGAGGTAGGACTTTGTGGTCATACCCAGTTGGGTGAGATTTTCGACCAGGGCACTCAGGCGGTGGTTGGCTTCTTCCTCCACCAGCATATCGGGAAGATTGAGGCCGGCGCGCTGGCGGAGAACGTCGAGAATGCGCACAATCCGGGTATCGGCGGGGTCCTTGGCAACCCCGGCGACCAAGGGCTGATAGTCGATCAGAGTGACGGTAGGAACTTCGCAGGTGTGAAGGGTAAAAACCCAGTCCTGGTCGGGGTCAATTTTGGAGACATGAATGTGGGGATAAAGAATGGGTTTTAGCTGCCGGTCCTTGACGGCGGCGGCGTAAGCCGGCGGCAGCAGGGCCTGGACGGTGGCGGAGTAGAGCTGGTTTTTGTCCAGCTGCGGTTCGACTAAGCTCGCGGGAGCTTTGCCGGGACGAAAACCGGGCAGTTTAGCCGCGGCGACGGCGGCCTGGGTTTGTTTGGCGATTTCCGCAGCAACCTGAGTCCAGGGAAGTGTAATGGTTAATTCAATGTCGCCACTTTGGCGGCGGGTAACGGTGTGAGCCATGTTATTTGGTCAAAATGGTGGTATCTGTGATCTGGTCGCCGATGGCCAGGCGGTCAACAACGGACATACCGGAAACAACCTTGCCTAAGTAAGTATACTCCCCGTTCAGAAAAATCGAGTCTTTTTTGACTACAAAAAACTGAGAATCGTTACTTTTGTCCGTGGGGTAAGCTAATCTGGCGACTCCGACGCTGCCGGCGGTGAAGGAGGCAGCGGAAGTTTCGGTGGGGAGGGTCATTTGGCCGCCGGTGCCGTTGCCGGCCGGATCACAGCCCTGGACGACCCAGTCCTCTACCCGGTGAAAGGTTAAATTGTTGCAGTAGCCGTTACTCCATTTAGTCAGAAAATTGACGACACTTTGGGGAGCCAAATCGGGGCGGAGTTCGATGATAAAGTCACCTTTGGAAGTGGAAATCTGCACCCGGGGTCGGGTGGTGATGGGCTCCGGCGTGACTATAGGTGTGGGGGAGATTTGGATATCGGTAGTGATCCGGCCGGCCGGCAAGGGGTGGTTGGCCCGCGATTTATAAACAAAGAAGGCTAAAACGGCCAAAATGACCAGACCAATGATTAAATTTCGGCGCGACATGCACGGATAATACTATAGACCTAGAGTGGTGTTCAAGACTCAACTTCGGCGGGTTGTCGGGAAGGCATCACGGCGGGGGTTGGGAGCGGGTAGCCGCTATGGGGACAAACCAGCCTGGGATAGAAGTGCATTTGGCCGCATTCGGGACAGGGGCCTGTGGTTCGAAAAAATCTGACTTCTCTGTTCTGCCAGGAAGTGATGGCAGTTCTCAGCAATGATTCTTTGGCCATATATCTTTAGACGGGGTATGAGAAAAAAACCCACGGCCCCTTTTCTCTCCTTGACATTCGGGTTTTATTTGGGTATACATAGGGGGTGCAGATAATCAATGAGGCGATAGGAGTCAATGTGCGGTTTGGGGGCGGTGTAGTGCTCCCTATAGGCTTTGATTGGCGGGGACACAGTTATAGCGTGTCCCGGGTAACCATGGTGTTTGAGAGGCAGGACGGGGGGCGGCGGTACCTATGTTTCGTGGCGGAGGCGGGGGGGATGCTGGTGGAACTGGTTTTAGATCGGGAGAGTCTGGGATGGAGGATCGGCAAATGCGAACCATCTTACACATAGATATGAATTCCTACTTCGCGACGGCGGAGCAGCAAGCCTCCCCCTTACTTCGCGGCCGGCCGGTGGGAATAATCAAGGCCGAAGGGAGGGGTTGCGTGATCGCGGCGTCGGTGGAAGCTAAAAAATTCGGAGTCAAAACCGGGGTGACGGTGTGGGAGGCCCGAAGGCTTTGTCCCCGGATAACCCTGGTGCCGGCGGATATGGATAAATATTTGGCCCTGACGCGAAGGCTGGTCAAAATCGTGCAGGACTACTCCCCGACGGTGGAGGTGTTTTCGATTGACGAAATGTTTGCAGAGGTGACGGACAGCCAAAAAAATTTCGCGGGGGGAGCGTGGCAGATGGCTTTGGAAATGAAATGGCGGATAAAGCAGGAGCTGGGAGAGTGGATGCGGGCGTCGGTGGGGATTGCGTTTACCAAACTGATCGCCAAACTGGCTTCGGAAATGCGAAAACCGGACGGATTGACGTGGCTGACACCGGAGGATTATCTGGAGAGGACGGCGGCGGTAAAGGTGGAAGAGGTATGTGGAATCGGGCGATCGCGCAGTGCGTTTTTACACGGATTGGGAGTGACGACTTTGGGAGAAGCACGGCTGCGGCAACTGCCGCCGGAAATCGCGGAGCTGGTGTGGCTGCGGGAGGAAGAGCCGGTGGCGGAAATAGAAAAACTGGAGCCGGCCAAAAGCGTATCGCGGACATTTACAACGTTTACGGAAATAACCAAACAGGAAGGGATAAAAAAACTGGTGAGAAATCTGGTGGAAGAGGCGGCGGCTAAATTGCGGGAGATGGACATGGCCGGGAGGACAATGTGGCTGTCGCTGTCGGCTGATAGGTATGAAGAAAGTTCGTGGGTAAGGCTGACAATTCCGGCTCCAACTAATGATCCGTTAACAATTTTTACTCTGTTGTGGAAAGAGTATGAAAAGAAGCCGGTCGGTGGGGTGAGGTTTGCCGGGACAGGGATTTCCAATTTAGAGTTCAAGGTGCAAAGTTCAATATTCAGCAACAGAGAGGATCTGTTAAAGGCGGCAGACGCGGTGAACGGGAAATACGGATTGTTTACGGTGTACCCGGCAACGCTTTTGGGGGGAGAATTGATCAGACCTGAAGTGACGGGGTATTTGGGAGATAAGTGGTATAGATTTGGAACTAATCAGAGTCACCAGTAGCCGAACGGTACAGGTTCCAGACGATATCAAGATACTGGTCTTCTGCTTCGCCACGGAGTTGCTCATCTTCCCACTCTGTTTTATTAGAACCGGAAGTTTCCTGAAGACGATCTAAAACACAATATTTTTCTACGTCACTGATTAATTTAGATGCTTTGGACGAAGCAGCTGCATATCCTGGAATTGTCACTTTTCGGTTGTCTATTTGGAGGTCAAGTATAGCAATCTGAAACTCCATTGTTCTTAAAAAGGAAACATGGTGTGGAGCATTGTCAAAGTCTTTTAGTGTAAAATCTATTTGGCTTCGAAGAGATTTCCGGTTAAGTTCATCGCTAAAAGCCAGCAGTTTGGGCGTACCAATTGTTGCGTCTTTAAGGAAATTTTTCAGATTCTGCTCTGCAATATCTGCAAGATGAGGGCCGTCTTGTTCTTTAGGTACTTCATTGGTCATAAGCCGATTATATGAGTGGAGACTAGTTAAGTCAATCCTATAGTTTATCGCGGTGAGGTGGCGAAGATGAGATCGGTGGCGGGAGAGTTGACGCCGACACAGCCGTGGTCCCATTTGGGATCGAGCTGGTTTTTACTGTGATCGGGGTCGGAATTGTAAACAAATTCAATTAAGTGGACTCCGGACATGACATAGCCATAGGAGGAATTCTCCCCGACCCAGTTGTAACCCAAGTCGGCAAAGCCGGTCCCGTTTTGAAGATAGTCGGTCAGACCGCGATGATCGTCAGTAGCGGAAATGGATTTGAAATAATCGGCCCGTTTTTGGGCGTAAGCGCACAGACGGGGGTCAGTTTGGAGAGGCTGGGCGCCGTAACGGGCGCGAAGATTGTTTAGGGCTTGGAGGATGTCTGAGGGCGAACCCATGGCCGGGTCGTTGTTGATGCGGATTTGCCAGGTATGCTGATCGATCTGCCGGGCGACACCCCAGGGGGCAGTATTGGGAACGGCGGTGGGAAGAGGGATTTTGGGGGCGCGGATGGTAGGTGGGGGAGGCAAGGTGGGGGCGGGAGTGGGAGAAAGACTGGTCGTGGCCAGTGGCGGCGGAAGAGAGACTGGGGGAGGGAGAGAGGGAAGAAGTTGCGGGGTGACGACCAAAACCGCCAGTAATATCAGAGCCGGCAGAGCGATTAAATCCTGCATATGGGGTGTGCCCTCGAGAGGAGTTGAACCTCTACGACCTTGCGGTCACATGCTCCTAAAGCATGCGTGTCTGCCATTTCACCACGAGGGCTGGTGGCGTGGGTCTATTCTAGCAGACCAACAAAAAGCCCCGGCTCCTGCCCGTTGCCGAGGCTTTTAAAATTCCACCGCCTGACTTTTCAGCCAAGCCGCGAAACCTGGGTGTATTGTACTATAGGTTGGGATATTTGTCAATCTTCGTTGCCTTGATGAAAATACTAGGTCCAAAGTAAATTTTGCCTAATCTGGGCTGTAAGTATTTTTCCAGAGAGAGCAGAAATTTTTGGGGCAGCAGGCGCTTGAGTAACGGAGAGCGGAAATTGGAAACGGATAAGACCCGGTCTATTTGGAATCCGGTTTTGGATAGGAGTTTGAGCAGCGTACTCGGATAGTGATTGACAAAAGGAATGGTATGGCGGCGGATGTTGGCGCTGCTTCTTCTATCCAGGGGGGCGGGCAGGATGGGCTGGCCGGTGAGCTGGCTTCTCAGCCGGGCTTTAAAATTGAGGGAGTTGGCAAACTCCAGAATTAAGGTGCCTCCCGGTTTGAGGACCCGATAAATTTCGGACAGTGCGGGAGCGGGGTCGGGCAAATGATGCATGACGCGGACGACCAGGACCAGGTCTAATGAGGCGTCGGGGAGGCCGGTTTTCTGGATGGTGCCTCCGGAAATGGTAATGCCCCGCAAACCTTTGAGATAATTTTGGCCCATGCGGCGCTGTTTGACGGACGGCTCAATGAGCAGGATCTGCTTGGAAAACGGGGTAAGGAAGGCCGTCAGACGGCCGTAGCCGCCGCCGATGTCCGCGGCGACGGAAAAGCGGGAATCGGCCAGGAGGCGGGAGATGGCCAGAAGTTCCGATTGGTGTTCGTACTGACGACCCTGCCAGTAACGGTCATATGAGAAAGAACGATCGTCGTAATGAGCGGGCATAGTAAAAAGCGGTTACTCTAAATCGGACAGAAATTGAGAGACGGCTTTGGCCCAGGGGCCACCTTTGTCCAGGGAGGGAGGGGTGTACTTGGCCATAATTTCCTGGGGGGTGACTAACCCCAGGTCAATGTAATTATGCTTGAGGGTTTTGGCGACGGTCTCGATGGCCTGGGGGTAGTTGCTGAAGCGGGTGGTGATGTTGCCATAGATGCCGAAGCCCCAACAGTTATAGGAACCGAGAGGAATTTTTTTGCAGAGATTGGATTCCTGCTGGGCGATGGCTACCAGAAGCCGGTAGTCGAGGGAATATTTATCCGAGATCTGGACGATCAGGCGGGAGTAAGGTTCCAGGGGTGAACCGTAACGTTGTAAATAGTTCCTGATGATAATGGGCCGGGCGTCGGCGGTGATTATCTGGGGGGAAAGGCTGGGGACGTAAAGGTCGGAAGCGGTGGCGGCGCCGAGGACCTGGGGGGCGACGGTGGTCTGAGCCGGGGCGGTGCGGTTTAAGATGAGGAAGGCGAGAAGAATGGCAGCCGGAGTGCCCACGAAAAATGAGAGCAGCCAGGGTATGTGGCTCAAGAACGTGCGATGCACAAAACTATTTTAGCACTTGGTTCGTTTTGAGCGGGAGACGGGATTCGCACCCGCGACCTCTTCCTTGGCAAGGAAGCATTCTACTGCTGAACTACTCCCGCAGTTGAAAATTCGGAAAATTCAGCTTCGTGACCTCCCCGCTTAGTGGGGCATTCAACTGCTGAACTACTCTTGAGAATAAATTTTTAAAGGAATTTCCGCCTTTGTACGATTTGATTTTCCTTTCGCGTCTTTTGGCTTCAATCGAGGTAGGAAATTCTTCCTTGTATTTTAACTCCCAGAGTCCTTTTTGTCTTGTGGATTTGGTCTGTCCCCGGTTGTGCCCGGAAATCCGACGTAATAAATCATTGGTACTGCCAATGTAACACCTGCCGCCGCCATAGCGGGGTCCCGCAATGCGGGAAACTATATGAGGGTATTAGTCGTCGGTTGGGGGTGAGGAGTTATTTGGTTCTGGTGTAAACGACCAGCTTGGCGGACATGCCATTTTTGATGTCAGGATAGAGTGACGAATCAAATTTGGCGTAAACTGTAAATTGCTGGGTGGGGCGCTCAGTGGAGGAGGAAAAAGAAAACAGCTGTGGGATGGCGCTGGGGGAAATTTCATCGACATAACCCCAAAAGGTGCGGCCGGGCAAAGCGTCCACAGTGAAGGAGGCCACCTGACCGACCCGGATTTGGTTGAGGCCTTTATTTTCATCGATAGTACCGGCTACGCGGAGGCTGACAGGCCGAATCATCTGGATAAGCTGGGTCTGGGGATTGACCACGGACCCGGTCAGGTCAGGAGCGGAAATAATTAAGCCGTCAGTATCGGCGCGCACCGATTCGGAGCCGACTACCGCCAGGACATCACCCGGGGTGACGGTCTGGCCTTCTTTGACGGTAATGGCTTCCACTTTACCGGTGGCGGCGGGCGAGATGGTGAGAATCGGGGCCTGGATCAGGGAGTTGTCGATGTAGACTCTGGCCGTGGTTTTTTGATAGAAAATATAGGCGCCGGCAAGAAGGAGCAGCAGGCAGGTAACACCGGCAAGTTTGAGAAAGCGGCGGTTTTTCAATAAACGGAATATTTTTTTCATAAGATCTGATAGCGGTGAGCAATAATGTATTCAGGATTGATGATGATCCGGTCGTCCGGAGACAAGCCGGAAATGATCTCTATTTCGTTTCCGAAGGTCGGGCCGATGGTGACGGATTTCAGCTGCGGGGTCCCGGCGTTGTCCACCCAGATGGATTTGCCTCCCAGGACAGTCCAGGCCGGAACGACGGCGACATTTTCGGAATTGGTACTGATGATGGCCGTGCCCGTCTGGTCGAGTTTGGCTTGGTTTTTCAGAGTATCGCTGACGATATCGACCTGGTAGACGGCCTCGCCCGTGGGCAGGATGACCTTGGAAGGATAAATTTTGGACACCGTGCCGGAGAGATGGTCAGGCAGGCCGTCGATGGCCAGGGTGACAACGCTTCCCGGAGAAACATAATAGATATCCTGCAGAGGAATGTCGGCCCGGAAGACCAGGGAGTCCAGGTCCGCGACCGCGAAGGTGGTGGCCGGGGTGATATTCAGGCCGGGGACGGTGACGTCCTGGCGGGTGATGACGCCGGTTATGGGCGAAGTCAGGGTAGACAATTGCAGGGCATAATTGGCCAATTCCACATTGATGACCGAGTTATCGAGGGCGGCCTGGTTTTGGTCGGCGATACGTTTGATGGCGTCGTTAACCGTACTATTGAAATCCAGATTGGTATTGACGTAGGTGGAGGTAATCTGAGACTTGAGGACGTTGTCCTGGAGATTGGCCTGGGCCTGATCAAAAGTGTCGCGGGCGGTGCGGTAGTTGTTTAAAGCGGCGGTCAACTGGCGCTGCAGGGTGTAGGTATCCAGCTTGGCGATGGTCTGGCCGGCTTGGACCTTATCCCCGGGCTTAAACGGCAGGTAGGTGAGTTTCCCTGTGGTTTGAAAATTGAGCGTGGCCTGGTTTTGGGCCGTCACCGACCCGTCGGCGGTGATAGTGGAACTGACAAATTTCACGGGCACCGTCATTGAAGGCCCGGAAGCGGCGGGGGTGGCGGAGGCGCTTCCCCGGGAAACATAAATTATGAGCCCGGCGCCGACGGCTAGGATCAGAAAAAGCGGGATGAGTTTTTTAGAGGTCATTTTTGGCGGTCAAGCGGTCAATTAAGCCGGTAAGGATATGCTGCAGGTCCGATTTTTCGCGGTCGGTCAGGTAGGACAGAGTGCGGGCGAGTTTTTGGCGGCGGTCCTGGATAGCCCGCGTAAGGAGAACTTCACCAGATTTGGTCAGGGAAATTCTGACCAGGCGCCGGTCCTGCGGATCGGCCTGCCGGGTGACAAGCTTTTGGGCGGCCAGCTTATTGACCAGGCTGGTGGCGGAGGGCAGTTCGATGCGCAGATAAGCGGCAATATCGCTCATAGTCGCCTGCCGGCTCTGGTGCAAAAAAATAAGGGTCTGGGTCTGGATGATGCTGAGGTGCATTATGCCGGAGGTCACGGCCATTTGAGGCTTCATGAGGCGGGAAATGCGGAAGACGAGATTGATGAGGTCGCTGGTTTGGTCAGCCATAATGGTTAGACATTCTAATAATTAGGTAGTATAATATATTTTCGTTTGAAAGTCAATGCGATATGCTTAAGCTATTAAGATTTCTGGAGCCTTACCGGTGGCTATTGGTGCTGGTATTGGGACTGGCGGTGGGTCAGTCGGTAGCTAATTTGTATCTACCGAACCTGATGGCGGATATCGTGAACAACGGGATAGCCAGGTTTGACACCGGCTATATCTGGCGTACAGGGGGAATTATGACGGTGGTAGCGATCGGGGGGGTGGCTTGCGCCGTAGTGGGAATTTATTTCTCGTCCCAGGTAGCGACGGGGATGGTGAAAAAGATCCGGGCCGAGATTTTTAATAAGGTGCAGCATTTTTCGCTGCATGAATTTGATACGGTGAGCACGGCTTCCCTGATTACCCGGACCACCAACGATACCATGCAGATCCAGCAGGTGATGGTGATGATGCTGAACATGCTGATCACGGCCCCGATCACGCTGGTGGTGGGAATAATTTTGGCTCTGAACCAGGATGTGGGCCTGTCATGGGTGTTGGTGGCGATTATGCCGGTTCTCATCACGGTGATTATTGTGCTGCTGGTTAAGGCAGTGCCGCTGTTTTCGGCTATGCAGATCCGACTGGATAAACTGAATTTGATACTGGATGAAAATCTGACCGGGGTGAGAGTGGTCAGGGCCTTCGGGCGCGAAAAGCATGAGGAACAGCGGTTTGACGCGACCAACCGCGACGTGACCGGGATTGCCATAAGGGTCAATCAACTGACGGCGTCGATGATGCCGGTAATGATGCTTTTAATCAACCTGTCCAGTGTTGCCATCATCTGGTTTGGCAGCATCCGGGTGAACAACGGGAATCTGCAGCTGGGGGCGATGTTTGCCTTTTTGCAGTACGCCACCCAGATTTTGTTTTCGCTACTTATGGTGGCGCTCATGTTTATCATGATTCCGCGGGCGGAGGCTTCCGCGACCAGAATTAACGCGGTTTTGGATATGGTTCCGGAGATTAACGATCCGGACAGGGCCAAGGAAACGGGCAGAAAGCGGGGCTTTGTAGAATTTCGGGACGTAACGTTTAGTTACCTGCGGGCGGAAAAGCCGGCGCTGTCCGGAATCAACTTTAGCGCCCGGCCGGGGCAGGTCACGGCGATCATCGGCGGCACCGGGGCGGGCAAGTCGACACTGGTCAACCTGATTCCGCGGTTTTACGACGTGGACGGCGGCCAAATTCTGGTGGACGGGGTGGAAACGCGGGAGATGTCACAGGCGCATCTGCGGTCGAAGATCGGTTTTGTGCCGCAAAAGGCGGTGCTGTTTTCGGGGACGATAAATGACAATATCCGCTACGGCAAGGAAAACGCGACAGAGGCCCAGATCAAACACGCGGCGGAGGTGGCCCAGGCGGCGGAGTTTATTGCCCGGATGCCGAAGGGATTTGATTCCCCGGTAGCCCAGGGCGGGACGAATGTTTCGGGCGGCCAGATGCAGAGGCTGTCAATTGCCCGGGCGCTGGTCAGGAAGCCGGAAATATATGTATTTGACGATACGTTTTCGGCACTGGATTTTAAGACTGACGCTAAGCTGCGGGCGGCACTGCGGCAGGAAACCCGTGAGGCCACGGTCATCATCGTTGCCCAACGAGTGAGCACGGTAGTAGATGCCGACCAGATTATTGTCCTGGACGAGGGGCGGATGGTGGGAATCGGCACGCATGAGGCGCTTATGAAAACCTGTGAAGTTTATCGCGGCATCGTGTCTTCACAATTGTCGGCGACGGAGATAGAAAAGGAGGCCAGTTGAAACAGGACGGGAACAGTCAGCGGCAAGGCAGCGGCGGAGTGGCGGCAGGACCGATGCGGGGCGGTTTCGGGGCCATGGGCCGGCCGGTGGAAAAAGCTAAGGATTTTTCCGGGTCGCTTAAAAGGCTCCTGCGGTATTTTGCGCCTGAGAGAGCGCAAATTACCATCGTGCTGGGAGCTGCTATTTTGGGGACGATATTTAATATCGTCGGGCCGAAAATATTGGGACTCGCGACGACCAAACTGTTTGAAGGGCTGATTTCCAGGTACATTATGGAGGCCAAAGACCTGCAGATTGCCCGAGCATTGCAGCAGAACCCGACTTTGTCGCTGCGCCTGTCCCCTATCCCCGGGATCGAATTCGGCTATATCGGCCGGATCATGCTGTTACTTTTGGGTCTGTACATCGTCAGCGCGATTTTTATATTTATCCAGCAGTACCTGATGGCTGGGGTGGCGCAGAGGACGATTTATAAATTGCGGCGCGAGGTGGACGAGAAGCTGTCGCGGCTGCCGCTTAAATACTTCGACGGACGGACGCACGGGGAAATCCTCAGCCGGGCCGTCAACGACATGGACAATATCAGCTCCACGCTGCAGCAGAGTGTCACGCAGTTTATTACTTCACTGGTCACATTGGTAGGAGTATTGGTGATGATGCTGTCCATCAGCTGGCAGCTGACCCTAATTGTGCTGGCGACATTGCCTCTCAGTGTGTTTGTGGTGACCGGGATTGCCAAGCGGTCGCAGGATTATTTCCGGCGGCAGCAGAAGTCGCTCGGAGATCTTAACGGGCACGTGGAGGAAATGTATACCGGGCACAAGATTGTAAAAGCCTTCGGGCATGAAGAACAGGCCACCGCCGAGTTTGACGACTTCAATGAAAAACTTTACGACGCCGGCTGGAAGGCCCAGTACGTGTCGGGAATTATCATGCCTCTCATGCGGTTTGTAGGTAACCTGGGATATGTGTTTGTGGCGGTGGTGGGCGGAATTATGACTACCCAGGGGGCGATTACCATCGGGGACGTGCAGGCGTTTATCCAATACTCCTCACAGTTCACCATGCCCATCACTCAGCTCGCTAACATCGCCAATGTCATCCAGTCGGCCATCGCTTCGGCGGAGCGGATATTCGAACTGCTGGATGAGGAGGAACAGGTGCCGGAGGCGGCGAATCCGGTGACAATTAAAGAGCCTAGAGGAGCTGTGGAATTTCGGCATGTGCAGTTTGGTTATGACAAGGACAAAATTCTGATGCGCGATATGAACTTCGCGGTGAAGCCGGGGCAAATGATTGCCATTGTGGGTCCGACCGGGGCGGGCAAGACTACTCTGGTTAACCTGCTGATGCGCTTTTATGAGGTGAACGGCGGCAAGATTCTGGTGGACGGTGTGGATATTACCCAACTGCGGCGGACGGACCTACGGCGGATGTTCGGGATGGTGCTGCAGGATACGTGGCTGTTCCACGGTACCCTGCGGGACAACATCCGGTACGGGCGGGAGGAGGCCAGCGAGGCAGATATTGTGCGGGTGTCACAGGCAGCCTACGCCGACCACTTTATCCGGACACTGCCTGAAGGTTATAACATGGTGCTAAATGAGGAAGGGTCGAACATTTCGCAGGGGCAGAAACAGCTACTGACGATCGCCCGGGCTTTCCTGGCTGACCCGGAGATATTAATTCTGGATGAAGCCACCAGCAGCGTGGATACCAGGACTGAACTTTTGATTCAAAAGGCAATGAGTGAACTGATGAAAGGGCGGACTAACTTTGTAATCGCGCACCGGCTGTCCACTATTCGCGATGCGGATCTTATCCTGGTCATGAATCAGGGAACGATTGTGGAAAAGGGCACGCATGATGAGCTTCTGGCCCAAAACGGTTTCTATGCTGATTTGTACAATAGCCAATTTCGAGGAAAAACTTAATCTAGGTGCCGAGAATAGGTCTGGAATCGAACTTATTTTGAGGTTTAAAGAATATTTTTTGATGGAGAACGATAAGGCTGAGTTACTTGCTATTCAACTTCAAAAATTTCAAAACTTGTTTTCTACTGTCGCTTGATATGTACTTTATTACCATTCACCAGTAATTTTAAATTTCCCCCGTCTAAAGCTTGTACTATGTAATATCCGTCGAATTCAAGCGGTTTACCTTTTTTATCGCGATGAATAATTTTTCTCCGAAGTTTTGCACTGCATCTGTCTATATTGAATCCATCAATTTCAAAATCGTTATTAAACAGTTCGCTGTATAGATCCGAGAATTCAGCCTTTTTGCTTTTTATCAGTTTATACAATTTCCTAACTTCAGAGGATGGACTTTCTACGTTCACAATCGGAAAGCCTTGATAAAAATTTTCATTAAACGATATTCCTTTTTCTCTCATATTCCGATTCTACAGTATTATTCCACAAAATCAACTATAGGCTTATCTTGTGCCGAGAATAGGAATCGAACCTATATTTGACGCTCTTCAGGCGTCCGCCGTGACCACCTTGGCTATCTCGGCAAGATTTTGGCCATTGGGTAACTGGTGCAAATTATAACAAAATAAAAGACAATTATGGACTGTCATATATTTTGATTAAATTGCTTAATAGTGTCGAAGGGGTTGTTTTATCCCAAAATATGTTGATTGGTTGCCACTGTCCCAACGTGAGTACTACATAGGGATCAATATTTTTAGCCCATTTTTTAAGCCGTCGGCAGACTAAATGCTGGTTGTTAACTTCCGCAAAAAAGCTTGGAGGTAAAAACCCAACCGCCTGATCGTTTTCTTTCATCACAGGGATTCCGAAACATTCAAATTGTCTTAAAAGATTTATGTTATTTGTTTTAATAAACAAGGTTTTCATATTTGTTCTACATCGGAAATATTTTCTTGGTACGGTTCATTGCTCTTTTCTGTAGAAACTTCAATTTCAACTTCAGTAAACTTCTTAGTTGCACCATCGAAGTTGAAGAGTACATCCCCGGTTGGGCCATAACGGTTATTGGCTACAATCACTGCGCAGAGCTTGTTTAATTTTGGTAAGTTAAATGATTGGTATGGTCTCCATAGCAAAAGTTGAAAAATAGTCTGCGACCGCATTCCTGAACCACCCTTAATATCTTCGACGTCAGGTCGCCGAAAAACAGATATGCTTTCGTCAAATATTTGATCAGGTACATTCTCCTTAATCATCTGTTTAACTTTTAAAGGAATTTCACGTAAGGTTGTGCCACGGTTAAGGTGTATCACAGCGATCATAATTAAACCGTACTTTTTAGCTAATCTGCGATACTTGTCTCCAGCAATAGCAATACGTTCCCATTCGGTTTTTCCAAGTACGATTTCATCTCTATAACTAGTGATGTTATCGATTATGAATACCCTGATTCCAAACATAGCCTTGTCCTGCACGAGTTTTAGATGATCTTCTAGAGTCGGTAATTTTTCCAGATCATAAAACTCAAAATCTGGATGCTTTTGGCTCCAATTATTTTCGCCGGTTAGAGTGTCCAGATAGCGATCGACTTCATAACGGGTTAATTCAGTGCTTACGTAGACAACTTTGTAACCTAACTCAACGAGATGTGCAGCTAAGCTCAAAACAAATGAAGTTTTCCCCGACTTTTCTTCTCCGGCAAATAATCCTAATCCTCCAGAATGGAAACCACACAATACTTTATCAAGAGACTTATATCCTGTTGCTACTACAAGTTCCGGCGGTTCCGGTTGTGTGGCTGAGAGAACTAGTTTGTCAAAATCGTCATCGCTGTAATTTCTGAAGAAGTACTCAGAAATATCTTTAACTCCAGTCGGAAGAGTGACGAGCTTGG
Organism: Candidatus Amesbacteria bacterium; assembly: GCA_027331445.1. Taxonomy (GTDB): domain Bacteria; phylum Patescibacteriota; class Microgenomatia; order CAZETR01; family Amesbacteraceae; genus DAHWUD01. Next base: position 12,797 of record DAHWUD010000004.1, on the reverse strand, counting down.
CTGATGGAATAGCGGTTATTATTTCTTCTGCATATTTTTTCCCCGGTCGGTCGTTGTCTGTAACGATATATATATCTTTGCCTACTAATCTTTCTACTAATCCTATTGCTGAACCCACTCCTGTGGTTTTGGTTGCGGCAGAGTATCCTGTTTGGCTCGTCAAAACTAAAGCGTCGGCTTCTCCTTCAACTACAAACTGGATTTGTTGTTCAGGACATGTAATAAAGACAAAGTTTTCCGCTGATCCTATTGGGTTGCAATATTTACCATTCTCTTTACGTTTTTTTCCAAAGTACCGTATTTTTGTTCCATATCCAGGTATTTCAAATCTGATTTCATCTTCTCCGATTTCATATTTGTATTGTTTTTTAACCTCCTCAGAAAAAGGATGAGCCTTGTCCCAGGAGCTTGGAGTTTCGTTTTCCCAATCATCTTCTCCAAATGTGGGGTCTAGCCATTTTGCTGCTTCAAAGGGTGAGTTTAGACCGCACTGATTTTGTACTAAATCAATGACATCTCCCCCCTTGCCGCAGCTTTGACATTTGTATCGGTTGACACTGGGCATGAGAACACATGATGGGTGACGATCTTCATGGTAAAAACACTTAAAATTTTGTGTGGTTTCTTTAGCGGTTCGGACTAATCCAAGCCGGACTGCCACATCAACGATCGAATTCTTGGCTTTCAGTTCTTCGAAGGTCATAACCCGCCTCCTTTTTTGGCAGCAGCGGACGCCTCGACGGCGGCAGACCATGCTTGGTCTCTAAACGATTCTTCCTCAGAAGAAAAATTAGTTTGGTTTTCTTCTTGTATATTCTTTTCATTTCTATTGGGTGTGACGTTTCCATGATTAGTCATTGATTCCTCATAGAATTCTTCGTGAGGTGAATTATCTTTTGGAGGTTGGGGATATTTACTAGGAGAAGGCCTGTTAATTTTTTGGTAAACAAGAAATTTTTTGAGTTTAATATATTTCTTGCAATTATCAGAATAAAAGAACACCGACTTCATTTTTGTCTCTATTTCCTTACAAATTTTCGAAGCCTTTTTTGGCGATAAACCGTTAAAAGGAAAAATTGTTGCACTCAAATAGGTAGGATCTCCCGGCAGCACTCCCGCATCGTCTGCATTTGAGAATAAACCTATAAACATCACTTTTGCGTCAGAAGAGAGTTTGCCGAAGTCCTCATCGGCCCAAATGCTGGGATCTATCATTCGTTTCCTAGCCATTTTTAACCTCCTTAGTTGGTACTAATACGTAGCCCTTCCCCTTGCATCCCTGACATATCAACGCTCCGTATTTTAGTGTTCCAAACCCGTTACACACTGGACATCTCTGTGCAATTGAAACCGGGACGAAAGTCCCTTCCTTTACTTCTATAAGTGGTATAGTGTTTTTATCCATTCTGTCTCTTCTTTCTTGGGTTTACCCGATCAGGGCAAAAAAATGCTGGGGGGAAAGTTCCCTCCAGCAAAAAGTATTTTATTTTGCTCTATTAGATTAAAGTTATGTTAGTCTAGAACTAGTGCCTTGTCAATCTATTTATCGCATAACATGGGTCAATATACATTGTTAGTCTCACAACATATTGATTCTAATATTGATGTAAGAATCAGGTTTGATGACTAAGCTAAGATGCGGGGTCCAGGGTTTTATCTCCGATAGCTGAAGCAAGTTTGTATAGAGTATATGCGGACGGGTTGGTTTTGCCGTCCTCGATCTTACTAAGAAAATTCCGGTGCAGCCCTGTTTTGGCTGTGACGTCAGATAGTTTTTGCATCCCGGCGTCTAAGCGGGATTTTTTAACTTTCTCTCCCAAAGCCGCTAAATACCTTTGTTTAGCCAACATGAGGTGATTTTTGCCCAAATCGTGATGAATATGTGCACACCACTGAGTGCATTTATCTATTATTGTGACTATAATCAGGCTATTAATGTATTTGACCCTATGTGAAGGGAGGTGAAATTTATGAAGAAGTGCAAAAGTTGCCAAATGGAAATTGACCCCAAAGCTAAGAAGTGCCCGCACTGCCAGGCCGACCAACGAATTTGGTTTGCCAGACATCCTATATTGACTGGTCTGATAATTTTGGTGGTTATAGGGATTGTCGGAGCCGCCGGAGGGAGCAAAAACAGTTCTAGCAGCAGCCAAACAACGGGCCAGGCTCAAACCCAAAGTGTTGCTTCACCTACTCCCATTACAGCTCAAAAAATTACAGCCCAGCAATTGGCTGACGATTTTGACAGTAATCAAGTCGCCGCAGAAAGTAAATGGAAAGATAAATTGGTAGAATTCTCGGCTAAAGTAGCAAACATCACTGATTCCGGGATTTCATTTACTAATGTTGCGTCAAAGGAGTTTTCCATGACACAAATCAGCTGTCGGGTGGATGACAAAAATCAACTTATGTCTTTAAAAAATGGCCAGACAATTACCGTCAGAGGCGTAATTGGTTCCCAGACCATTGGAGTTATAGATATGAGCCAGTGCCAAGTGGTTCAGTAATACTTGGCCGGTTTTTGGAAAAAAATCTGTTAGTTGTTGAGGTGCCATCCGTATGGCTAAAAAAGGTGGTGGCTCAGATTTTTAGGCCTGGGGGGTAGGCTGACTGAGAGCTGCCTATGCTTTTTTAGTTACAGTTGAGGCTAAGTTAGTTAATATTAAGCTAACTGAAAGCGCAAGTCTGTCACTGTTTTGTCACTAATTTATCCGGAGCGTTGCTTTCTTATTTCCTTTTCTTTTCTTATTTCGGCAATAAAGTGTAAGAGCTCTTCATAACTGAGGTTTTCAATCATGGAATCAAATTTCGTTTTGGGTCCTACCGCAACGTTAACTTGGGTTAGCTTGGACGGCCGGAAATTCCCTTCCAGGCCCATAGCCCGTCGTTCCTGTTCAAGTCCAGCCGTGATTAGCTTTCTAGCCTCGTCAGCTGTTGTTACATCCAACATATTTAAGCTTTCCATACCTTTAGTTTGCATGAGTTTGGCTTCCTCCTGTTGTCTGAGGCGGATTTCAACTTCGCCTTGTAACGCCTGCTGCCGGGTTTGGGTGACAATTTCCTTCAGATATTCACCTCTTGCCTCTTGCCAGCCTTTCGACTGAGACCGAGTCCTTGAATTGGATTTGATATTCTTACTTCTCAGGAAACTGGTAATTGTTAGCCAGCTACCTTCAATAAATTCTTGTTTAAGCCTAGGCCAGTCATACTTTGCCATATATTTTGACTTCACCCGCTTATGGAGCGTTGACGGTAGACGAAGTCCTGTAAGTCATTATTGCTAACCCGGATGTACTTACCGCCCAACTTAACGGCTTTTAAATCGCCCTGGCGGATCCAGCGCCGGACGCTTTCGGTATGGACTTTAAGTATTTTTGCCACTTCTTTAGTGGTGTAGTAAGTGTTGTTATTGCTGTCTGTCATGTTTACTTGCTTAATTACAAATCATTCCACCTATCAAATTAGAAACACAATGCGTTTGTTTTCCACTTAGAGAACGACAATATTGTCCTCCAAGTTGGTCGGGATAGCAGTTTGTTGGGTCGTAGGTATTATCTTGTGTCGACTGTTGAACGTATTGTGTTTTATATATAACCTCGGGTGGTCTGTTTGAAAGTGTTTTTATTTGTGCACTTGCGGAGGCAAGTTGGGCATCGGTAGAAGCTAATTGATTTTTATATATTTGAATTTCCCCTTGTTTTTGATCAACAACTGTTTGTTTTAAACTAGCCGTGTATTTCCAGTAAACGGTTTGGGCTTGCTCATAGCTTAGTTTAGGTTGTAGATAAAAATACATTGATACCAGACCCACCACAACACCCACAATTAAAAAACTTGCTTTCGTTGTTGTGATTAGTTTTTTCATTGTTTTATAAATTAATATTTTCTACTTCCTGTAATTAGGATTATCGGAAGTACAAGGCCAAAAGTAATCAAAAACTTACCTTTTCAAACGCCTTGTAATACTTTGGTAAATCATGCTGTTTTCGCACTCGATCGTAGTATATCTGGAGCATCTCTAATGAGCGGTGGCGGGAATACTGGGCGACGTCTAGGAGATTCCCGCCAAACTTGTCTACTAAGGTGGTTATGAAATAATGCCTGAAGCCGTGTACGGTCTTATCTATCCCCAAATCGTTTAGAAGCGTCTTAGCAATACTCCGAATGCTTCTGGTAGTTATCCGGAGGTTCCGGCTGTTGTTGCTGCGGCTAGTAAACAAAGCCCCGTCTTTAACATTATTTGACCCCATATATTCTTTAAGTAGCCGAACCGTTTCCGGATGCAGATCAACTGGTTCTTTGTCATCCCGACCTTTACCTTGGATAAATGCCCGTTTCCCCACAAGGTCGATGTCGCTGATATTAAGACGGATGATTTCCACTTGTCGAAGTCCCTGTAGAGTAAGCAGAACGATTATCGCTTTTATACGATCAGTCCGTGGTGTGTGCGGAAGTGAGTTAAGTTTTTCGACCAAAGTGATTATCTCGTCATTGTTCAGCCCGTCCCGCTTGTGCTTCTTATCTTGCCGAAAGCCCTTAATGTTTTGGGTGATATCCGTTGGGAGCATTCCCCGGCGGCAAACTTCTTTAAGGAATATCCGGGCTGCCGCAAGATATTTGTTTTTGGTGGCAACTGATAGGTCAGAGTGCTGGGCTAGAGATCTTTTGTACTCTAAGAACAGATTATGGTTAACTTCCTGATCCTTTATAAACTCCAAAAACGACTGAATGCGGGTTTTATAGTCCTGTCGGGTGTTTTCTGATACGTCCAGACTGTCATAGATGGCCTGTGCGTTTGCTTTCGCCTGTGTAAAACCCGGTAGAGGTTGGCTGTGATCCGAGACTGTTACTATATCCTTTACCTTAGCCATGGTTTCAACATCATATTACAACTTATTACTATGCTGGTCAAGGTATGTTTTTCGCAAACATTGCTAAATTGTCAGTAGTGAGGTGTATTATTTAATTGTGAAATATAAAGTAGTGGGGTGGTTAGATTTGATTTTTGGTTCGGTCGGTTTGATTCAACAAATTCTTATGTTATTTTTTGTCTATCCTAAGCTGAATACTTTATATCAGGATTTTAATGCACAATTACCCTTGTTCACCCGGATTTACCCGTATTTAGTTGTTGTTGCAGCCATAGTTTCGGCTGGGATAATATTTCTGGGAATGAAGCTGGCCTTTAGCAAAACGCCAAGCAATAAGTTGTTTAAGTTGGGAACAATAACCTTAATAGTTATTTTACTATTAGGAATTTTAAATATTTTTTCTTCGATGCTAAGCGTTATTTCTCCGATTTATAGTCTGTCTTCATTACCTCCTGAAAAACAGGCCATTGAAGACCGTTTAGCTAAGGAGCGGGCTGCTGGCTATGCGAATCCAGCCCCCAAAAATCTCATATCTCCTCCCGCATCCAGCCCTGATCCTACACTTGAATTAAAACAATACCGTAACGATCAATTTGGGTTTAGTTTTAATTATTATTACGACTTGTCTCCGGACATGGACTGGGTTTCAGTATCCAGTGACACTGCAAACTTTTCCTCAAGTTTAAATAATGGAGCTTATTCTGAAAATCTTAAATACGATAAATTTAATAATAAGTGGATAGTTTCACCTGATCCTGGTGAGCCAGTTGACGAGATTTTTTGTCCGATCGAGAACTTTACTGTTTTACAACATCTTCCCTATTATCAAGTTGCGGATTTCCGTACGGGACGGCCCTGGTATTATGCCTATGTTACCAAAGCCGGCATTATAGTAATCAGTAGCAGCGACCCATTTCATCATATTAATGATTCCGTCAAATTTGACCACCCAAATGAGGTAATTAAGGTTGCCTGTGAAATTTCAAAACAATGAAAATTGACCAGCAAATAGGTGACACACCTACAGAAACTCTTTCCGATCAAACATCGCGACAAATGGTTATTACCATACCTAAAATAGATTATCCTAAATGGTTGTGGGTTTTGCTGATAGGATTCTTTTTGATATTAATTTGTGGATGGTGGCTTTTTTTAAAGAAGCGTGTATCCTTTCCCACCAATTTATTAGCTACAACCCCGACTCCTATCGTTCCAACTCTTATCCCCGCTTCTGACCAGACTGCAAATTGGAAAACGTATACAGATTCAAAATGGGGCTACCGGTTTGACTACCCTCCAATCTGGCAGATTAATAAAGAATCTGCAGACCAAGTTGTTGGCGGCGGTTCCGTAAAAGGAGGTAGTGCTTCTCCATATCTTAATATTATTGTTTGGACACGAGATCCAACGCTGACGCCGCAGCAGGAGGCCATACAAAGGGCACAGGGGCCCGGTACAGACTGTACAGGTAATCCAAATGCGGGAGTTTGTCCTCCACAACCGATTAAAAGTATTGAGAATAAATCAAGTGCAAACCTGAAACAATATTACTACGTGGTTACAGCAAATAACCAGATATCGGTTTTCATACCGATACCTAATAACCCAGCTAAATTTATCGAATTTGATTGCGACAATGCAAATGCTGCTTCGATACAATTATTTAACCAGCTAATTTCGTCCTTTCAATTTATATGGGGTGCGGCAGAGATACCTAACTTGGAAATGTACAAAAATGATAAATACGGGTTTTCGTTTAATTATTCTAAAGATTATTTTAAGTTTCAACGGACATCTGACGCAGGGATATATTTGGCACCGTCGGCTGGAAATGGCGGTAACGGTCCCAAATTTTTAAGTCAAGGTGATGTGTGGTTAAACGTAAGTGTTGAGCCGGATGTAAACTGGAAATCTCTGAATGAGTATTTAGATTCAGAACCGGTGCGGGATCGGTATACTAATGCTTACGCAGTCGTATTCTCGACCCTCAATGGATATGAAATAACTTATGACTTTTCAGCAGTAGCGGGTAATGTCAGAGTGTATAACGATGAAGTTTTAGCCTTGAGGAATAAAAAACTATATAAAATTACTTTATCGGCTTGGGACAAGGTTGCCCTGCAGCAAAAGAAGCAGTTATTTGCTCAAATTTTGAACACATTCAATTTTGGAGAGGCGTTGGTACCAGATACCGGTACTAATTCAAGACTATTACCGATCCTTGGCTGGGCAAGTATTAATAATAGTTTTTTCAGTGTTAAGTATCCGGCCGACATCTTTAATGCGACTATGTCAGGTGCGAAGGAAATACAATTAGAACTGAAGACTAACAGGGGAAACGATACGTACAGCAGTCCTGATTTAATTATGGCTGATGACTACGATAAAGGAGACTCTGCGAAATTGTGGTACCTAAACCATTTTGGGTATGGAGCGGGTGGCGGCGGGGAACAGGTATTATTTGAGGATAAAGTATTGGGTAATAAAATTGCGGTGGAGGTGGCAATAGCGTCTCCGGCGAATGTGAGTGATATTTTGGTCAGCAATGGCATAAATTTAATTGACATAGTGGGACAAGGAACTGACGTGCCTGTGTTAGAGACCATCGCTTCGACTATTGCTTTTAGGTAATCAGGATAGCTGGATAGTTACGGATAGTTCATTTCCGTTAAGGTTTGAGGAAATCAAAGTTCCCTCTTTCCTGACTTTATCAATTATTTTATTTATCTTCTGAGGTAAACTCATTTCCTGATGAATGAGTGGGTGGGCCAGAATAACATTTGCGTAATATTCGATGTTTGAGTGACTGTAACGCATAGTGGTAGCAAGATTTCGATGACCAACAAGTTTGGCAATGTCCAAGACATCCACGCCGCACTCCCTCATGGTTGATATGTAGCTATGGCGGAATTGATGGCAGAACACCCTTTTTTTAATTCCACACGCAGACGCGCGCTTTTTAAGGTCGGAGTTAATTTCAGGCACGTTTAACCTACGGCCATGCCGGGCGGATACAAATGTATACCTCTCGTGCCTGGGCAAGGCTAGAATCGCCTCGTACAGGCTTCTGGTAATAGGTACGGCCCTGTCGTCACCATTCTTGGTATCTCTGAAGACCAGAAAAGGGGGTTCCCCTCTCACATCTGGAAATGTGAGGTCTAAAGCTTCAGAAATACGGCATCCAGTGGTCCCCAGAAGCATGACCAGGACACCATTTCTTTTATTGAGGTATTCACTGAATTTTCCATAAGGGATATTAACTTCAGCTAATTGTTTAATCTCCTCCGGGCCTAGCGTTTCTCCTAACCATTGGCGGTTTTCCCTGAAATATGTAAAGTCGTCTAATTCTCTACTTCTGCCCCTAAATACCTGTAAATATTGTTCTACACTTTTGGCCAATTTTATAAAGTTGTTAATATAGCTCGCCGAGTACTTTTTGTCTTTTAACCAACTTATAAAATTGGTAAATGTTATGCGGTTAAAATCTGTTTCCTTAAAGTATTCGGAAAGTTTTTTGAACCTACTTTTTAGTGCGTAGACAGAAGAATCCCGGTTCGACATTTTCCGGTCGTTTAATAAGAATATCCGGAGCTCCGGCCAAGTTACATCAGATAACGACATGGACAGTCGTTAACCCGATGGATTTTTTGCTAATAAGTTTCCAAAATCTGCTGAATTTTGCCTAAGAGGGAGCGAACTGAGTTTTTCCGCTCTTCAGGCGCCCGCCGTGACCAACTTGGCTATCTCGGCAGAGTGAAACGGTGCCGAGATCTAATTTTCTCGGCAAGGGATATTTTATCAGACTGGTGGTCGCTGAGGGACTTGAACCCCCGACATCTTCAGTGTAAATGAAGCGCTCTACCAACTGAGCTAAGCGACCCCGTTTTTTTGTGGGCGGAAGAGGAGTTGAACCTCCACGGTCTTGCGACCACTAGCTCCTGAAGCTAGCGTGTATACCATTTCACCATCCGCCCGGATATGATTATTTTAGCATGGTTATACTGATAAGTTTATGGTAGCCGCTATATACTTGATGATGCATATATTGGTCGCAGAATAGGGGTTATGTCTTAGGTTTAATCACGACTGATGGTTGCTTGTCAAAGGATGGGAGACATATTGACTTTACATCAAAAAATCTTGAGCAAGTGGAAACCTTTAGAAGAATTTTAAGGCTCAAGAATAAAATAGGGTTGAAGTTTAGTGGGAGGAAGAATGCTTCCGAATCGTATTTCCGGGTTGAGTTCGGAGATGTCAAATTATATAGATTTTTAGTAAAAATTGGTCTTCATCCCCACAAGTCCAAAACTCTTGGTGCAATCTTAAGTTCCTGAGAGATATTTGGCTGACTTTTTAAGAGGCCACTCAGACGGGGATGGGTTTTCTTATTCATATTGGGATAAGAGGTGAAGTCGAGTTTTATGCTATACATTGGTTTTATCTCGGCAAGCAGGGATCATTTAGTTTGGATTAAAAATATGGTGGAGAAGTTATACGGAATTAAAGGGGCTATAAAGTATAGTGGAAGATCTGCATATCATTTAATGTATGCGAAGCATGCATCAAGTCAATTATATAAGGTTCTTTATTATGGTAAGGTTTCATGTTTAGCTCGGAAAAGATACAAAATTGAGCAAGCATTAGATATAATGGAGAGGTAAGCCGGGATGCTGAAATTGGTATACAGGCACGTTTGAGGTACGTGTGCCAGAAATGGCGTGGAGGTTCAAGTCCTCTTCCCGGCACTTTTTAATCTGCCGAGGTGGCGAAATGGTATACGCAAGGGCCTTAAGAGCCCTCGAGCGCAAGTTCATGCGGGTTCGAGTCCCGCCCTCGGCACAAGGGGGATGGTGTCGATTGGTAATTTAGGTAGTTTCAGTACAAAAAAGTGCGAAACTGGTAAAATTGGCCGTATGACGGAAAAACTAGCCGTTGTCGCCTCAGGGGGTGGTGTGACTTGTAGCTACACTGCGGGATGCATCTTGGGACTGGTTGATAAGTTCAAACTAACTAATCCTGACGTAGTTATAGGGGGCTCTGGAAGCGCAGGAACAATGGCTTACTATGTTTCCGGCCAATATAAATCAATTCGAAATATCTGGGAAAATCTGTTAGCGACACATAAATTCATTTCTTACTGGCGTTTTTGGAAAGTTATTGATATTGACTACCTCATAGATGATGTTTTTAAAAAGCAGGATCAACTACAGACTGATAAAGTTTATGAATCCCGTATCGATTTTTTAATTCCCATGACAAATATTGCGACTGGAATGTTGGAATATTTTTCAAATAGAGACCGAAGCAAGAATGTCTTTGAAGCTATGAGGGCATCTAAAGCGATGCCGTTAGTTTATGGCAGAAAAATTCAGATTGGTGAGTCGAGCTACTGTGATACTAGACTGTCCGCTAATATTGCCGCAAACGTAGAAAAGGCAACTCAGTTGGGTGCTGAAAAAATAGTTACTTTTGACACCTCCCATTCATCTCCCGTAGTGGATGCAGCTATGAACCAATGGGTTAATACTATGAGTAAAACTTTCAAGCGAAACTACGATTCAGAACTTAACCGGTTAAGGAATTTTGATTATAAAGAATTAATGTTTCTCATGACTCCTGCGACCACACCCAAGGCGTCAATGCTAGAAAGTAGTCAAAAAGCGCTAAAGGCAACGGTAAAGCAGGGCTACGATGATACAGTAAACAACAAAGAACTTGAATGTTATCTTAACTCGTAGCTACGCTAATCGCTAATTTTTTGACAATACATTTTCTGAAGTAAATAATGAAGTTGATGCGGCCCCATTTTCGGTTAGTAGTATTTGGCATGTTTCTTGGTCTAATGGTGCTCTTGTCAGGAGGGATTCTTTCAAGGTACATTTCCTTTCGAGCTGTTTCTGAACTTGCGAGAATTACGCCGGTGACACAATTTAAGGTTAGGATAAGTCAGGAACCGTTCCCAAATTATTATTTACTTTTAGGTTTAATCGGAGTTGTAACCTCATTGATTGCGGGAGGAGTCACTGGTTTTGTAATTGGAACAAAAGGGGATCTTTACGGAGCGGGCCTAGGAGTATCAGAGATTGTCATATCAGTTGTTTTGAGATTGTTGATCTTTTTGTTTGTAATTCTGATGCCAACTTCTCTAATTTATGGGCCAAGATATCCAGCTGGCCTGGCTAGGGCAAGAAGTACGCAGCAGTTATTTGATAGCGTTCGGTCAATTCCTAAAAACGTTCCATCTCTGGCATTACTTATGGTGGAAACCTCCGTTGGAGGGTATTTGGGATGTAAGTTAAAGCAGAGAGATAAAAACCGCAGATCCTGATTTAATACAACTCCGACGGAGTCGATGAGATAGCTTTTTTAATATACTAAAGCTAAAAACGAATTAAGCTGAGAAAGCTGAAATCTTAGCAATTTAGCTTCGTCTACTGTATCTTTGAACCAGGTGGGCAGGTTCGAGAATAGTCCCGCCATCGGCACAAGGATAATTAGGGTTGACTGGAGGCGGGGGTTTATGGTAAAAGGGGCTATGGGTGGTCGTGAAGGTCAGTTAGGGTTTTATGCGATAGCGGATGAAGTTTTTAAAACTAAGGGGGAGTTTTCGCCGAAAGAGCTGGGGGCCAGGGCCAATGTATCTTACATGGTGGTGTGGTATACCCTTAAAAGAATGCAGTGTGTGGACCATGACCGGGGGAAGTATAATGTGGTTTTCAATCCGCTGGTGGACCGCGGGGGGTCGAGTGCATGCCGGGGATGCCATTTTACTCAAGGATTAAATGCGTATTGTCCCAGGTTCGGAGAAGCAATTGTAAAGGAAAACCAAAATGGTCGGTGAGAGTTAAAAGTATGTTTGGGTGAAGTTAATAGGAATGAGCGGGGGTTGGGTGGCAAACCGGGGGCGATCATCTATAATTGGATAGACGGGGTGTAGTTCATCGGTAGAACGCTCGGTTTGGGACCGAGAGGTAGAGGGTTCAATTCCCTCCTCCCCGACTTGATATAATTTAGATGAGGATTTGCGGGTAAGCGGGCTGGCGCCCTAATCCCCGCTCGCAAAGCTCGCGGGTATAGCTCAATGGCAGAGCGACAGTTTTCCAAACTGTATACAGGGGTCCGATTCCCCTTACCCGCTCAAAAATAAAAATAGGTATACTATAAAGAGGGGTAAGTAATGAAAACTAAATTGATAGACATATCACAACTGACATCAAAATCGCTCAAGGATAAAGCATATTTAGATTCATTTTCCGAATACTACAAATTGGCCACAGTAACTGAAAATGGCCTGTGGCATAACAACCAAAACGTTTTAGACCACGTTATTGGTGTCTATGCTGGTCTGGAAACGATATTAGAATATAAAGATACAGAAGTTGCCCAAAAAGATGTATTAAGTAATTATTTGTCAGAGCTAATTGGAAGCCAAACGAGACAAAACATTCTTAAGGTTGCAACATTACTTCATGACATAGCCAAAACTGATGTACTCGTTAAAAAGCCAGATGGTACGGCTGGATGTCCAGGTCATGACCTAATTGCAGCAGGAAGAGTTAAAAACTTTGCAGAAAGATTCGGTTTAGATAATAAGTCAGAATCATATGTGGAGCGAATAGTCAGATATCACGGTTTTATTTCAGAAATTCTTGATTTAATGATTGCAAATCAAGACAAAGAAAAATATTTTAGAATATTTAACGAGACTGTTGGTGATGTTGCAATTGAGCTAACTCTTTTAATGCATGCTGATTTACTGGGTAGTGATTTAGAAAAAAGCGACAAACAAGGATACAACGAAAGAATAAATTTATTGTCTTGGATGCTTGAACTTTTATTCTTGAAGGATAATTCCTAACTGATTAAGTTGAAAGCCAATCTGCTGAAGCTCCCTTGTGTTATTATTTATCAGGTTATTTAGTTCGC
>DAHWUD010000049.1 GCA_027331445.1 Candidatus Amesbacteria bacterium | reverse complement strand
GATTTTCCTGGAAAGTGGAAAACTATACCCATCGTTATCCTGCCTGCTGGCGCTGTAAAACGGAACTGGTCTGGAAAGTGGCAGACGAATGGTATATCGGCATGGACCGTCCTTCCTCCCGCCCCGGCGGGACCGGGAACCATAAGCCGGATTCCGGAACGCTCAGAGAACAGTTGCTGGAAGTTACCCAGAAAATTACTTGGCTGCCGGCTTTCGGATTAGATCGGGAATTAGATTGGCTGCATAATATGCATGATTGGTTAATTTCTAAAAAGAACCGCTATTGGGGGCTGGCTTTGCCCATTTACGAGTGCCCGGAGTGCCATAGTTTCGAGGTTATCGGCAGCGAGAAGGAACTGAAACAACGGGCGGTTTCCGGTTGGGAAAAGTTTGCAGGCCATACCCCGCATAAGCCCTGGATCGATGAGGTAAAGATAAAATGCCGGAAATGCGGCGCTGTTGTTTCCCGGATATCCGACGTCGGTAATCCCTGGTTAGACGCCGGTATTGTTTCTTTTTCCACCCTACATTACCGGGATAACCGTAAATATTGGCAGGAGTGGTATCCCGCGGATTTTATTAC
>DAHWUD010000048.1 GCA_027331445.1 Candidatus Amesbacteria bacterium | reverse complement strand
GACCAGTCACTCCCGTAGCTCCTGTCGGCCCTGTGACTCCTGTTGCTCCTGTTGGACCGGTAACTCCCGTTGCTCCAGTAGGTCCAGTAACACCTGTCGCTCCTGTCGGACCAGTGACGCCTGTTGCACCGGTTGGTCCTGTCACTCCTGTTGCACCCGTAGGCCCAGTTACGCCTGTAGCCCCGGTTGGTCCTGTTACTCCTGTCGCTCCTGTTGGTCCAGTGACACCGGTTGCCCCAGTGGGTCCGGTTACCCCAGTAGCACCAGTCGGACCGGTAACTCCTGTTGCCCCTGTTGGACCAGTAACGCCAGTCGCACCAGTTCTACCGGTTGGACCTGTTTGTCCTGTTGCCCCTGTCGGTCCGGTAACTCCGGTAGCACCCGTTGGTCCAGTCACGCCAGTAGCTCCTGTTGGTCCCGTGACACCAGTTGCCCCTGTCGGTCCGGTAACACCCGTAGCTCCTGTCGGACCGGTTACCCCAGTTGCCCCTGTCGGTCCCGTGACACCGGTAGCACCAGTGGGACCAGTGACACCAGTTGCCCCTGTTGGTCCTGTCACGCCAGTCGCACCGGTAGGTCCTGTTACACCGGTAGCTCCC
>DAHWUD010000047.1 GCA_027331445.1 Candidatus Amesbacteria bacterium | reverse complement strand
CCCCCCAGCGTACCACCGCCCCGTTTGCCGGCCTGACTCGATTTCCTCGCCATCTCACCATCACCCTACCCCTCTCCCTTAATGGGAGAGGGGCCCGCTTTTTATCTCTGGCGATATTATGTCACGGTTTGGACAATTTTACAAGAAGCAGGCAGTTATCAGCCTTCGGCCATGTATCTGACGGGTCGACAAGTCCGACACTGCGCCTGTGGCGCTCACTACATAGCTAAACCTTGACTATAAAAGGAAGGACCATGGGGCGGCGGCGGGTCTGGTCGTAGTAATACTTGCTGAGTGTGTCTCTGATTTTGCTGTTGATGAAGCCCCAATCGGCGGGTCGGGCGCTGCCATGGTCGAGGGCGCGCACAACGAGATCGCGGCTCTGCTCTATCATATCGCTTGAATCCCTGTCCTCGATGAAGCCGCGAGAAACGATATCCGGCCGCCCAACCACCTTGCCGGTCTGCTGGTTGATGGAGACAATCACCATCACGATGCCATCTTTCGCCAGCATCTTTCTATCGCGGAGCACCACACTGCCGACTTCGCCAACACTCAGGCCATCGACATAGACGTTGCTGTAATTCACTTTGCCGGTCACCCTGCCGGATTGCTGGC
>DAHWUD010000046.1 GCA_027331445.1 Candidatus Amesbacteria bacterium | reverse complement strand
TGTCGAGTTCGCACCTTAGAATCCTGATCTTTAACTGGCGGGATACCCGTCACAAATGGGCTGGCGGCGCCGAAGTCTATATTCATGAACTCTCCAAGCGCTGGGTTAAGTTGGGCCATGACGTCACCATCTTCTGCGGCAATGACGGTTCTCAGCCCAGAAAAGAAGTTATTGACGGAATAAAAATAATTCGCCGCGGCGGAACGTACATGGTTTATTTCTGGGCTTTTCTTTATTACACGTTACGCCTTAAAGGAAAATTCGACGTCATCATCGATTCCGAAAACGGCATTCCCTTTTTCACCCCTTTATATTCCAAAAGTAAAAAATTCCTGCTTATCCACCATGTTCACCAGGATGTCTTCCGGGTAAATCTCAAGCCTCCTTTCTCCTCCATCGGAAAATTTTTGGAGAAGCGGGTGATGCCTTTTGTCTATAAAAACTCAGAAGTCTTTACGGTTTCGCCGTCGTCCAAATTGGAAATCATAGAACACAGTCTGACGCATAAAGACCTCCAGGTCATTTATAGTGGGGTAGATACCCAAAAATACACCCCGGGGATCAAAAGCCCGCACCCGTTAGTCTTATATCTCGGACGACTCCGTTTTCACAAAAGCCTGCATAT
>DAHWUD010000045.1 GCA_027331445.1 Candidatus Amesbacteria bacterium | reverse complement strand
GACCGGGATGAAGCACTAAAAGTGCAGATCCTCAAGGTCCTGGAAATCAATCCGGCTTACGGGCACAAAAGAATGGCTCTCGCTCTGCACATCAGCAAAAAGCGGGCCAGGCGGGTGATGAAGCTTTATGGTATCAAGCCCTACAAGCTGATGGTTAGATGGACCAAAAAGAAAGATTACGGTCAACCCCCATCCGGAATCCCTAATCTGGTCAAGGGCTCAAGTCCGATTAGACCGAACGTCTACTGGGCCGGAGATTTCACCCGGCTCGTTTGGAACCAGAAAATAGTGTATCTGGCAACTTTCATGGACCTGTTTACCCGGGAAATTGTAGGTTGGAGTATTGCCACTTCTCATACCACGGAGTTGGTAACCGAGGCCTTATTAGACGCCATCCACGCTGTGGGTAAACCCCTGGTTATTCATACTGATCAGGGATCTGAGTACCGGGCCAAAGAGTATCGCAAAGTGGTGGAAAGTTTGGGAGCCAAAGTTAGTATGTCGGCCAAGGCTTCTCCCTGGGAGAATGCATATCAGGAGTCCTTCTACGACAACTTCAAAACCGATCTGGGCCTCGAGTTTGAGCGATTTGCTACGGTGGGCGAGTTTGTGGAAGCCATTCACCAG
>DAHWUD010000044.1 GCA_027331445.1 Candidatus Amesbacteria bacterium | reverse complement strand
CCTCCGTTATCGCTACTTATGCCGGCAGAGTCACTTGAGTACGGTCAACGTTCCCTCTCGGTCCCGCTTCAAACTGTACTCAACGCTCCCCTACCAGACTCCGCAATCTCAAATCAGAGATCTGATATTGCAGAGAATCCGCAGCTTCGGTAAATGGCTTTAGCCCCGTTGAATTATCGGCGCAAAGTCACTCGACCAGTGAGCTGTTACGCTTTCTTTAAAGGATGGCTGCTTCTAAGCCAACCTCCTGGCTGTCTGAGCGTTCACTTCCTTTCCCACTTAGCCATTACTTGGGGACCTTAGCTGGCGGTCTGGGCTATTTCCCTCTCGACGACGAGGCTTAGCCCCCGCCGTCTGACTCCCGGACTGGTTGTCACTGGCATTCGCAGTTTGGTTGGATTCAGTAAGCCGGAAAGCCCCCTAGTCCATCCATCTCTCTACCACCAGCGCAAATCATCCGAGGCTAGCCCTAAAGCTATTTCGAAGAGAACGAGCTATCACTGAATTTGATTAGCCTTTCACCCCTACCCTCAGTTCATCCGAGCTGTTTTCAACCAACACCGGTTCGGGCCTCCGGCCGCTGTTACGCGGCTTTCACCCTGACCAAGGGTAGATCATCCCGCTTCGCGTCTATTG
>DAHWUD010000043.1 GCA_027331445.1 Candidatus Amesbacteria bacterium | reverse complement strand
TAACTGCACTATCGGGTGCGATAGGAATAAGTCTACCAATTATTACATTCTCCTTTAAGCCCACAAGCATATCTTCACGGCCAAGAAGTGAAGCCTCGGTCAAAACATCTGTCGTCTGCTCAAAGGAAGCGGCTGAAAGCCAGCTATCCGTGCAAAGAGCACGCCTTGTTATACCCAAAACAACCTGTTGTGCACTGGCAGGTTCTCCTCCAGCTGCCAGAACTTTCTCGTTTTCTTCTTCAAATGTGGCTCTACTTGCAAGGTCTCCAGGCAAAAACGGAGTGTCACCGGTTGTCACGATCCTCACCTCGTCACTCATTTTTCTTACAATCACTTCAAAATGCTTATCATTGATTGGAATTCCCTGAGATTCATAAACTTTCTGAACTTCGGCAACAAGATATTCCTGTGCAGCTCTTAACCCTTTAATCGAAAGAATATCTTTAATGTCCAATGCCCCTTTAGCAAGAGCCCTCCCAGCTTCAATTACGTCTTTATCTTTAATATCAAGTTCCAGAGTCTTGGGAATTATATACTCCTTTTCTTCCTTGGGAGTGCCTTTAGAAGTAATTGTCACTTTCCACCCGGCTTCACTTTCAGTCACCCTTGCCTTCCCACCAACTTCTGAAAGTGCCGAAA
>DAHWUD010000042.1 GCA_027331445.1 Candidatus Amesbacteria bacterium | reverse complement strand
GCGTTTTGCCGCCTTGATGGTGGTTGCCAACCCCATGACTTCGAGTTTGTGAAAAATAAATGGCTTGAACAATTCCAGCGCCATCTTTTTCGGTAGACCACATTGGTGCAGGCGCAACTGTGGCCCCACCACAATCACCGAACGACCTGAATAGTCCACCCGTTTACCCAACAGATTCTGCCGGAAACGGCCGCCTTTGCCTTTAATCATGTCAGCCAAAGATTTCAGGGGGCGCTTGTTGACACCCGTCATGGCCTTGCCGCGACGACCATTATCCAGCAATGAATCAACAGCTTCCTGCAACATGCGTTTCTCATTGCGAACGATGATCTCGGGCGCTTTGAGTTCAAGCAAGCGCTTGAGGCGATTGTTACGGTTGATGACCCGACGATACAGATCATTCAGGTCGGAGGTAGCGAACCGGCCGCCGTCCAACGGAACCAGCGGACGCAATTCGGGTGGCAGCACGGGCAACACTTCCAATACCATCCATTCCGGCTTGATACCGGATTTCTGGAACGCTTCGATAACCTTCAGGCGCTTGGCGATTTTTTTGGTCTTGGTTTCAGAACTGGTTTTACTCATGTCTGCCCGCAAGGTTTCCAGCTCTACCTCAACATTAATTCCTTTGAGCAGATCCCGAA
>DAHWUD010000041.1 GCA_027331445.1 Candidatus Amesbacteria bacterium | reverse complement strand
GGGCGGCTCGAGATTGTCACACGCCACAAGAAAGGGGGGTCCACCTGGGAAAAGAAGATCGTCATCTAGTATTCGGCTCTGTGCTATAAGGAGCCAGCCCTGCACACCGCGGGGCATTTTCTTTTGCGCACCATATTGAAAAATGCATCGCAACGTGGCACACTACAGGCGCATTCTTAAAGAAAACCACCCGTAGCTCAATTGGCAGAGCAGCTCCCTGTAAAACAATTATCAATTGACTTAATATGATATTGTTTCGCTCGCGCAGACGCTCACGTAAGGAGACGGGTCTCCTTGTGCCAATGCAATGTAGCACATAAAATCTTCACAACCACCCGTAGCTCAATTGGCAGAGCAGCTCCCTCTTAAGGAGACGGTTGAAGGTTCAATTCCTTCCGGGTGGACAAGATATGCTGTCGCCTATAAAACGCCTTGCATACAAAATAGAATGATGGCGTTTCGCTCGCACGGAATGCTCTCGTAAGGAGACTCTGCCTACCGGCAGGCAGGGGTTGAAGGTTCAATTCCTTCCGGGTGGACACAGTTCTGCATATTTTTATAGAGACCAACGGTCTTGTTTTTAAAACGCGCAAAATAAAAACTCCGCCGGACAACACATGCCGCGGCGGAGTGAAAAAGTGCACGCCCCATC
>DAHWUD010000040.1 GCA_027331445.1 Candidatus Amesbacteria bacterium | reverse complement strand
CAATTTCCACGGTTCCTTTTCATTAATATATTTATCGGTTTCAGTGACATCTTCCCAGATTATTTTAAGCGCCTGGTCAAATCTATATTGCTCCAATTGCTTCCCGATTTGTTCACTATATTGATATATATCAATATAGTGAAATTCAAAGCCTGGTTTTTCGCAGAGTTTAGCAACTCTTGAAGTTAGGTTTCCGAGACCGTTGGCAAGTTCTCCGTTGTAAGTTTCCTCAAATTTTTCGAATGCAAAATCTGAATCCTCGTATGGATTAATTTTTGCAAGAAGATAATAACGCAAAGCATCCGTCCCGTATTTTTCCGCAACTTCAATCGGGTTAATTGTATTACCCAGACTCTTACTGATCTTTTGTCCGTTAATAGTAATAAATCCATGGATAAAAACCTGCTTGGAATTCGGAATTCCGGCGGAAAGAAGCATCGCCTGCCAAATGGCTGTCTGCTGCCTTAGATTATCCTTTCCGGCGACTTGAATTCCGGGCCAAAAATCTTCAAAGTTTTTCTTATCTCCCGGCCAACCTAACGTTGAAATATAGTTGATCAAGGCATCAAACCAAACATACATTACTTGCGTGTCGTCTCCAGGAACGGGAATTCCCCATGGCAACTTGGATTTAAGTCTTGAGATAGAGAAAT
>DAHWUD010000003.1 GCA_027331445.1 Candidatus Amesbacteria bacterium | reverse complement strand
CCTCCTCCTCCCCCGCCCGTCCGTCCTTCCGGACCCTTCCCTGGTCTTCCCCAGGTCCGGCCCCCCACTGTTACCCCTCCTCCGGCCACCGCCGCCACTTCCGCTACTCCCATCGCCTCTCCCACCGTTGCCAACATTTTGGCCGGCCAGGTCGCCGACAGCCTTAATCTGGCCATCTCCGGCGCTACCGTAGAAATTATCGACAGTCACACCGGCATTCCCGCCCGCGCCCTGCGCACCAACCGCCTTGGCCAATTCCAGATTGCCATTCCCCTCCCCTCCGGCTCTTATATTCTCAACGCCGAAAAACCCGGTTTTACCTTCGAACCCGTTTCGGTTCAGGTTGCCAACGCCATTATTCCGCCTATTATTATTAAAGCCCAATAATTATGGCCTTACCTCACACCCAGGACCACCTCGACATTGAAGACATTCGTGACGATATTATTGTCCTCAAAGACGGCTCTGCCTGTATGATCCTGGAAGTCACCGCCGTCAATTTTGGCCTCTTCTCCGAAAAAGAGCAGGAAGCCACCATTTATGCTTATGCCCAGCTTTTAAACTCCCTCACCTATTCCATCCAGATCGTCGTCAACAGCAAACGCAAGGACATTTCGGATTATATTGCCCGCCTGGACGAACGCCTTGCCCAAACCACCTCTCCCCAGATCAAGGACCAGCTCACCAAATACCGTGATTTTGTCCGCGCCGTAGTCCGCCAGGGTAACGTTCTCGACAAAAAGTTTTATATTTCCATCCCCTTCAGCTCCCTGGAAATGGGTGTTGGCTCCTCTCTCATGTCCCTGGGCAACTCCAAACCCAAACTCAACCGCCCCATCGCCGATATTGTCGACCGGGCCACTTTAAACCTCTCCCCCAAACGCGACCATCTTATCCGGCTTTTGGCCCGTATCGGCCTGCGCTCCCGCCAGCTGAACTCCACGGATTTACTCCAGCTTTTTTATGTTTATTACAACCCCGAGCAAATCGGAGTCAAGGTTGATCTACCCACTCCCGGCGCGGCTCCCAAAGGCCCCCTTCCCCAAAACCAGCCCGGCATCAAAAATCTCCAGCTCGCCACTACCGTTCAGGACATTATCGCCCCCCAAAACCTCAGCATTGATTTTGATAATCTCAAAATCAACGAGTCCTACTACCGTTCTTATTTTTGTAACATCAACCGCCGCTTCGTCGACTCTAATTGGTTAAGTCCCCTTATCAATTTTGACCATTCCCTCAACATCTCCATGTTTATTTATCCCGTGGAAAGCAAATCCACTCTTGACGACTTAAGAAGAAAGATTGCCGAAATGGAGGCCGAACTTTCGACTGACCTGCAACGCGGCCGGGTAGTCGATCCCAGCACCCAGGCCAAGCTGGAAGACGCCCTCGCCCTCCAGGACCAGTTGGTCAAAGGCATCGAACGTTTCTTCCAGTTCTCCCTCTACTACACCGTTCCCGCTGAATCCCCTTCCGAGTTGGAAACCGCCAGCAAACAGGTTACCAGCACCATGTCTTCCCTCCTGGTTTCCTCCACCACCACCGCCCTGGAACAGGCCGAAGCTTTCAAAACCACCCTCCCCACCTCCATTGATCATCTCATGGTCACCCGTAATATGGACACCACCTCTCTGGCCACCACTTTTCCCTTCACTTCCTCAGAATTAACCAGCAACGACGGCATTTTATATGGTCTCAACGAACACAACGGCAGTCTCATTATTTTTGACCGCTTCAGTATGGAAAATGCCAATTCTGTGGTCTTCGCCAAAGCCGGCGCCGGGAAATCCTATACCGTCAAGCTGGAAATTCTCCGCTCCCTCATGTTCGGCACCGAAGTCATCGTCATCGACCCCGAAAACGAATATAAAACTCTCTGCGACGCCGTCGCCGGCGATTACATTAATTTCTCTTTCAACTCCCCCAGCCGCCTTAATCCCTTTGATCTCTCTACCCTCACCGAATACTCCGAAGAAAACGAACTTAATCTCAAAATTCAGTCCCTTCATTCCTTGTTCAAAGTCGTCATGGGCGATTTATCTCCCACCGAAGACGCCATTCTCGACCGCTCTCTCAACCTGGCCTATCACATGAAGGGCATCACTCCCGACCCCGCTACCCAGAAAAAAACTCCCCCGTTAATGGAGGATTTATATAAATCTTTTGTCGGTATGGAAGAGCCCCAGGCCCGCTCCATGGCCGATCGCCTGGAAAAATTCGTCAAGGGCAGTTTTGCCGGTATTATCGATCAGCCTTCAAACGTCTCCCTCAAAAACGCCTTCACCGTTTTTTCTGTCCGTGATCTCGATGACTCGCTTAAGCCCATCGCCATTTTTATCATTCTCGATTACATCTGGACCAAAATGCGCCGCGATCTCAAAAAACGCCTTCTGGTAGTGGATGAGGCCTGGTACCTGATGCAACATCCCGATTCCGCCGCCTTCATGTTTGGTATCGCCAAGCGGGCCCGTAAGTATTTTCTGGGTCTGACCACCATTACTCAGGATGTGGAAGATTTCTTAAGTACCGACTACGGCAAGGCCATTGTCACTAATTCTTCCATCCAGATCCTCATGAAACAGTCCCCCGCCGCCATCGACCGTGTGGCTCAGATCTTTTACCTCTCCGAAGGAGAGAAACACCTGCTTTTATCCGCCAATGTCGGTGAAGGTCTCTTTTTTGCCGGTAATAACCATGTCGCCGTTCGTTTTGTGGCCTCCCCCGATGAACATAAATTAATTACCACCCGGCCTCAGGAAATTCTTGCCCGCCAACAAGCCGCGGCGGCGGCTAAGGTCCGCCTTGTCACTGCCACCGTTCCTCCCGCCAAATGACTACTCCCACCCTTACTCTTGCCGCCGTCAAACATTTGGAAGAGCAGGTCATGCTTATCTATCGTCACGCCAGAAACCAGACCGAATTGGAATCTGAGTCCGCTTCCCTCTGGGATTGGGCCGCCCGGGCGCTGGACAAACCCTTAGACCAGGTGCGTCGGGAAATTGCCGGCCATGCCACCGACGAGGAATTCCCCGACGCCTTTCATGAAGAGCGTGATCACCTCTTAAAATTACCGTTATACTTATTAGAGCACCTCAACCGCCATGTCTGACTCCCCCCTCTACCGTTCCCTCTCACTTCTTGCTCCTCTCTACGGCTTTATCCTCTCCCCCGACCAGCTTCAGGATCTCTCCGCCCTCCGGGAAATCCCCGAACCCCAGCGCCTCTCCCGCCTCCAAAACCTCCTGGGCTCCAACCCTTCGGCCGAATTTGTCAAAGTAGTTAATTTCTTCCTCAATTCACCTCTCCCCCTGCAATCCCCTCTGGTCGACTTTCTTACCACCTCCACCTCTGTCGCCGCCTATCCCTTCTCAGAACAGGACCCTGACCAGGTCCGCACCCTTTCCTCCGGTGTTTCCGATCTTCTCCCCTCCCTCCCCCCGTCCCTTTCCGGCCTGTCTCCCCTCCTTCCCCACCTCCTCCTTGCCGACCCGACCCAAACCCTCTCCGCTCTGGTCGATTTAATTTATTTTGTCAATCACCCATGACCGACACCTCTCAGGAAAAAATCCTTGCCACCCTCTCCCCCCTGGCCCCGGTTCTGGCCCAAGTCCACCGTGATGTTGACAATATCCATACCCTTTATTCCTCGGTTAGCATCTCTCCCGATATTCGCAACACTCTTACTCTCTACCACACTGTCTATTCCCGCGCCTCTCCCGCCGAAAAAACCCGCTTTCTCGAGCAATACATCTTCCCCCGTATCGAAGCCGGCCGGATTCCCGGCGAATCTGCCCCCGATATTGCCGCCAAGACTGCTGCTGTTCAAGAAATTGTCGGTCGTCCGCTTGCCTCCGATTCCGCCGCCACTTTAACCGCCCAGTTTGTCCACGCCGGCGTTCCTATTTCCGCCGCCAATGAGCTTGCTCTTCTCCTTGTTACTCACCGCGTCGACAAACTCGCCTACGCCATTGCCGACCATGCCCCTTTAGGCTTCCGGGCCAAGGCCTACGCCGACCTCTTAGTCAACGCCGGGTTACCTTTTGCCCAGGAACAATTAAGTCTCTCTCCCGCCGCCCGTCAGGCCGCCGACTTCCTGCAGCAAAATCCCTCCCGCATCGACGCCAACCGGATCTACACTTCCATCGATCAGGAATATTCCTCTCCTGCCTCAGCTTCCCAGCTTTACCAGCCCCGCTTCTTCCAATCTTCCCCCAACGACCTGGCTCCCTTCATGAACTTTCTCTATACCAATCCTTTATCCGAAAAGCTTAAATCCCAGATCGGTAAGGCCGCCGTCAATAGCTTCCTCCATTCCGCCGTCGGCCAACAAGTTACTGACTTCGCCGTCAAAAAGCTGGGCCCAAAAGTCGTCTCCGCCGCCATCAGCAAGCTTGGCGGAACTACTGCCGCCTCAGTCATCGGCACCCCCATCGCCGGCACTGTATATTTTGTGGCTTCTGAAATTCTTACCCGCATTAGCACTTATGTTAAGAAACACTCCAAGGAATTCTTATCGGTTGCCGCCGGATTGGGCGCCATTCTTATTTTTGGTTCCGTCACCGCCGGAGTTACCGTCTTTGCTCTCACTTTAGGCACCCTCTACTTTTTCTCTGCTTCCCTCGGCGGACTTGGCGCCTTCGGGTCTGGATCCGGCGCCGGAGAAGCCGGCATCTACTCCGCTGCTTCCCGCATCGGCCACACCTTCAATGGCTTAGCCGGTAATCTGGTTACCATCACCATCACTCCTATCGTTATTACCATTCTTGTCCTCCCTGTAGTTATTGCTCTCTTCATTTTCATCATCAACACTGGGGCATACGTCGTCCCTCCTGGATCCACCAATCTCGGCACTAATACCCCCCACTGCTGGCCTACTCATGGACAGATTACCCAAGGTCCCGGCTGCGCCCAAAACTTTGATCACTGTTCCTTTAACGAAGACGCCATCGACATCGCCAATATTGATGGCACTCCCATTTATGCCACCCACAATGGCATCGCCCACTATTTTGCCGACACCCACAACTGTACGATGGGGTACGGCAACTACGTCGTCATCACCTCTCCAGATGGTTTTTCGACTCTATATGCCCACATGCCAGCTGGATGGGGAGGTATTGATTTAAATGGCCAGACCGTGACTACTGGCACCCAGATTGGAATCATTGACAACTGCGGCTATTCATTCGGCCCTCATCTTCACTACGAATACAGCCTCCCTATCCCTGCCATCGACCAAATCGTCCCTCCCTACACTTACTTGGGACAAACTACCGGCTGTTTCGCCCAAGACCAAAAAACTGGTCCATGATACGATATCATTATATTATGACTCTCACCAAACGCTCCAAATTTCTTCTCGCCCTTATTCTTATCTCCGCTTCCTCCTTGATCTATATTTATATTAACCTCAAAAAAACTTCCCCGCCCGCCACCACCACCACCACCTCCTCCTCACCCATCCCCCAAATTCAATCGTCTGTCCCTCTCGTCCAAAATACCCCTCTTACCCAGGTAACCCTGGACCCCAACACTCCCTTTCCCAATCTCCCCAATACCTTATCCGTCTTTACTGGAACCATTCAAACCCCCGACATTCGGACTCTGGCCCAGGCCCTTGCTCACTACTTCCACATCACTCCTGTCGCCACTGCGTCCGTCTGGCTTAACTCCACCCAAGACCAGTTCATTAATGTCTCTCCCTCCTCCGTCTCCTACGGCGTCGACACCAATCGCCTCCCCCAAACTGTTTTTGGAAAACTTCCTCCCGATCTCAAGACCTCCCTAACAACCGCCACTCAATTCGTCACCTCTTTCCCTTTTTGGAGTAATTATGTTCCCGATTCATCCAATATCCAGTTTTT
The DNA here is from genome assembly GCA_027331445.1 of Candidatus Amesbacteria bacterium. Taxonomy (GTDB): domain Bacteria; phylum Patescibacteriota; class Microgenomatia; order CAZETR01; family Amesbacteraceae; genus DAHWUD01. Next base: position 88,972 of record DAHWUD010000003.1, on the reverse strand, counting down.
CTCCCCCTCCGCTGCCGGAGAGTTCTCTCCTGCTTCCCCCACCACTGCCGGTTTAATTCAGATTTCCTTCTCGCCCACTCTGGACAATTTTCCCCTTATTTATTCCAACTCCGACATTCCCTTGAGTATCTTAATTGGTCAGAACAACCAGATCATAAAAATTTCCGCTCAACCTCAACCCATCTCTGTCTCTTCCATCCCCGTCAAAACTTACTACCCCCTCACCCGTGACCAACTCATCTCTCGCCTGCAAACCAATCAGGTTCAGGTCCTCAGCGGCTTGGAAAACTTCATCGTTACCCAAAACCTCAAGAACTACCCCCCCATTACCATCCATCATATTTTCCTTGAGTATCGCTTCGATCCCCAATCCCGTCTAGTCTCTCCTTATTTTCACTTGATCGGTACCGCCGCCGGTTACACCAGCATTTACTCCACCATCGACCTTTTAACCCCTGCCGTCGCTACCACTCCCTAAATCCTCACCGGCATCACCAAGTGTATTCGGTCCGCCTCTTTTCCTTCTTCCTCCCCCACGAACACCGCCGGCGCCAGCCCTCCGTTCATTCTGATTTTTACTCTTTCACCTTCTTCTGAATTCAGGTAATCCAACACGTATCGGTAATTAAAGGCGATTACCATGTCCTCACCTTTTTTGACGACTTCTATTTCATCCGTGCTTTCTCCGGTCTGGGCCGCACTGGCTTCTACCCCCAATTTATCCTCGCTCACTCTAAATCTGATGATATTACTGTTATCCCTGGCAAATATTGATACCGCCTTCACCCCTCTCACCAATTCTTCTCTGTCCGCCGTCACCTCCGTCGTAAATTCCGTGGGAATAATTTTGTCCACGTCCGGGAAATTGCCCTCCAGCACCCGGGAAATCAGCTGCACATTGTCGTACTCAAAAATCACTTGATTGCTTTCCCCGATTATTTCCATCCGCACTTCTTCCTTTTTTCCCTCACCCACCATCCGTGACAGCTCTATCATGGTCTTGGCCGGCAAAATTAACGCCCGCTCCGCCCCCTTTTCCTCTTCAACTCCGATCGTCTTCCTGCTCAGTCTGAATCCGTCCGTCGCCGTCACGGTTATTTTTTTATCTTCTCTCACCAGTTGGATCCCGGTCAATACCGGTCGGCTTTCCTCGCCTGCGGCTGCGAATGCCACCTGGGCGGCTATTTGCGATACCACCTTCCTCTTGATACTTGTTAATTGATTTTTCTCTCCTCTCTCTCCGAATTTTGGCATCACCGGGAACTCACTGGCCGCGATCCCGGCAAAAGTGGCCTTAGCTTTTCCCGCTTTCACTTCCAATTTATCTGTCTCTACCGATAGTTCCACGTTTCCGCTGGGAAGCGAAGCCATGTACTCTGCCAAATTCCTCGCTGGCACCGTCAACGCCCCCGTTTGCACCACCTTCCCCCCCGCACTGATTCGCAATCCCATCTCCAGGTTCGTCGCCGTCAATATTACCCCTTCTTTCTCCGCTTCCACCAGCACATTCGCCAATACCGGCAGTTGTCCTCGGCTGGGTACAATTCTTCCCACAGCAGACAGAGCTTTACTCAGATTCTCCTGTAAAATTGTGGCTTTCATTTTTTCTTTATTTAACTAGCAGCACTATTAGTAGGCTTTGTGGATAAGTGTATAAATCCCGAATTTAGCCATGGTTTTCGGGTTAACTTTTGGTGCGTAATTGCTTCTGGTCTTTCGTGGATAATTTTGTGGACAGCCGTGTCCAACCTTTTTAATCTGTGGGCAACTTTCAGCCGTTTTATACACCTATCCACCTCCGACTGCAAGATATCCACCGCCTGCCCCCTGATTATCACCCGGTTGTGAATATCTTTTTTTTAATTTCCCTCAACTCCCTTTGTAGATCCTGGTTGTCTGTCAGTTTTGAGCTCACTTTTTCCGATCCGTGCAAAATCGTCGTGTGGTCTCTTCCTCCGATCAGTCTCCCGACCTCATCCAGAGGCAGCTTTAATTCATTCCTCAATAAATACATTAGTATCTGCCTCGGCCACACAATCGTCTTGGTCCGCCGCTCCCCCTTTAGTTGCTGTACCCCCACCCCGTAGTAGTTTCCCACCACCAGGAATATTTCGTTCGGCGTCACCACCCTGGGTCCGCCGTTATTTGGTTGGGTTAACTTCAGTATTTCTTCAACTAGCGACTTATCGATATTTTCCCCGCGCATTTCCGCCTCTGTGGTTGCCCTGACCAAAAATCCTTCCAATTCTCGCACACCCTCAATGTTCGCCGCGACGGTTTGCGCCGTCTCCATATCCAGATTTATCTGTCTTTGTTTGGCCTTAATTAATAAAATAGCCGTTCTCAGCTCAAAATCCGGGTTTCCGATGTCGACTATCAAACCCGCTCCGAACCGGCTGCGCAATCTTTCTTCCAGCTTGGAAATTTCAGCCGGCGGTTTGTCCGACGTCATGATTACTTGCCCTCCCTCTTTTAATATGGCGTTAAAAGTATGGAAAAACTCCTCCTGCACCGACGGCTTTCCGGCAATAAACTGCACATCATCTACCATTAGTATTTTCATCCTCCGGTATTTATTTCTCACTTTATCCGTGGTTTTAAACCGAATCGCTTCCACCAGATCGTTTGTAAATTCTTCTCCCGAGCAAAACCATACCGCCGTTTCTCCGTTTTGTAAGGCTTTATGTCCTATGGCCTGCATTAAATGTGTCTTTCCCACCCCCACCCCCCCGTATATAAATAGCGGGTTGTACGCCTGTCCCGGTTTTCGCGCCACCGCCTGAGCCGCCGCGTATGCCATTTGGTTAGACCCTCCGACCGCGTAATTTTCAAACGTATAATCCGGCCGTAAATTGGCCCTTTTTATTCCCTCGCGTTTCGGTTGGTCTTCATCAAACAGTGGTAAATCCTTAATCTCCGGCTTTTTTGGTTCCGTCTCCCGGCTTCTCAGTGTCAGGCTTACCTCGCATTTTTTTCCGGTTACCCGGGACAATTCTTCCCCCATTTGTCCGGCATATCTTTGATCCAGTGTGTTTTTAATAAACACCGACGGGCAGCCGATCTCCCCGATCAACTTTTCGTCGGTTTCCCTTAGTTCCACCAGCTGGGTTTTTTTTAAGTAAGTGTTAAACGTTCCCTCAGACAGTGTTAATCGCAGTGCCGACAGCACCGCTTCCCAGGTTTTTTCGTAATTTCCGGTATCAGGTTTCATTGTGGATAACTCCTTGAGCACCCGCATTTTTACGGGTTTATCCACCATCCGTCAAGGGGCAGTTTTTAAAGATATTTTCTCTGGATCCGGTTCCCTCCTCTTTTTCACAACTTGTTTGAAATATTCTAAATTTCTTGACACAAAATCCTTTAATGGTGGGACGAAATCGGCCGCCACAATTTCCTCCAGGCTCATAAATTCCCATCTTTGCCCCTCATCACCCAAAGTCACCATTTTTACCTTCTCATCATCCATTCGGGCCCAAAACCTGCCCTTTTCCTCCCCCTTTTTGTCTTTTTCTATCCCCAACCTTATCACTTTTTCTACACCAATATTTAACTCCTCCCTTAGCTCTCTTATTACACCCTCTTCCATTGTTTCCCCTTCTTCCAATCCCCCTCCTGGAAAATCCCACAAATTGGGCCATGCAATCTCAGGGAGGTTGTCTCGCAATATAACTAAAAATTTATCATCGTGAATGAGTAAGATTTTTGCCCCCGACCTCATTTGCCTAATTATAATTCACCGCCTATAATCAACTCATGGTAAAAAGAACTTATCAGCCCAAAAAATTAAAGCGCGTCCGAAAACACGGCTTCAGACAGCGCATGTCCTCCCGTACCGGCCGGAATGTTTTAAAACGACGTCGTGCCGTTGGCCGCCGTCGTCTTACGGTTTAGTCTCATGCTTCCCTCGTCCCGCCGTCTTTCCCGCCCGGAATTTAATCTGGTTAAATCACATGGTAAATCTTATTCCTTCCCCCATTTTTCCATTACTCTTCTTACCTCCGGCGCTTCCTCTTCCAAATATGCCGTCGTTACTTCCGTTAAGTTTCACCGCCACGCGGTCGTGCGTAACCGCTTCCGTCGCCTGGTTTATGCCCTTCTTTCCGTCTATACCGGTCATTGTTGGCTCATTTTTTATCCGCGATCTTCAATGTTAAAATTATCTCATGACCAAATTCGTTCTCTTTTTGATTCGTCTCTATCATCTCTCCTTGTCTCCTAGTCTAGGCCCTCACATCTGTCGTTTTACCCCGTCCTGTAGTATTTATACCTATCAAGCCATTAGTAAATATGGTATCCTTCAGGGCAGTTTCCTGGGATTAAAACGTGTTTTACGTTGTCATCCTTGGCATCCCGGGGGTTTTGATCCCCTTCCCTCACACTGATATGGTTAATTTGTGGAACACTCTCCTCCTTTATCCGTTTGTCAATTTACTGATCGCCATCGACAGGGTAACCGGCAACTTGGGCTGGTCGATCATTTTTCTTACCCTTGGCCTTCGCCTTTTAATGACTCCTTTGGTCCTTCCCTCTCTGCGTTTGTCCAAAAAAGTCCAGGAGCTAGCCCCGGAACTGGCCAAAATTAAAGCTCAATATAAAGACGACAAAACCGCCCTCATGAACGCCCAAACCGCTCTTTACAAGCAGCATGGCGCCAACCCCGCCTCCGGCTGTCTGCCCCAGATTCTTCAGCTGGTCATTCTGATTGCCCTCTACACGGCCATGAATACCGTTCTCAGTTCCCACGGCAGTAGCACAATCGCCCATCTCAACACTATTCTCTATTCCTTCAATCAGCTTCCGGCCCATTTTAATTTTTCCACCCAATTTGCCTACCTCAACCTAAACCAACCCGATACTTTCAAAATTCCCGGCCTGGCTCTTCCCCTTCCCGGGGCTTTCCTGATTCTAGCCGCCGTAGTCCAGCTAATCAGCTCTAAAATGATGGTTCCGGTGGTGGCTAAAGAAAAACAGGTCGCCGCCAAGACCTCCGAATCTATGGACGACGCCATGGTTCAGGCCCAGGAACAAATGCTCTATCTGTTTCCCCTGATGACTCTGGTCATCGGCTATCGCTTTCCTTCCGGACTGGTCCTCTATTGGTTCGTCTTTTCTTTCATCAGTATGTTCCAGCAATACTCCGTCACCGGCTGGGGCGGGCTCCGGCCTTGGTTAAAATCGGCCCATCTGTTAAAATCCTAAACTATGGCCAACCACCAGTCCGCCGTTACCTCCACCGTTACCGACTTTCTCAACCGCCTGGGCCTCTTCGAAGATGTCACTGTTGCCACCCACTACGACGCTGATGCCGATCTTTATCAGGTTTTGCTCCAGACTTCCAATCCCGCTTTACTCATCGGCTATCACGGGGAGAACCTCTCTTCCTTGCAGCTTCTCATTGGCCAGCACCTGCACGCCTCCCTGGGCGCATGGATTAACCTCTCCTTAAACGTCAATGACTACCGGGAACGTCGTGAATCTTCCCTGCGCGCTCTGGCCGATTCCGCTGTGGCCCGGGTTCTGGCCACCGGTCAACCTCACTCTCTCCCCCCCCTTCCCGCCGGCGAGCGCCGTCTGGTTCACATGTACCTGGCCGACCATCCCCAGGTTACTACCTCTTCCCAGGGCGTCGGTCGCTCCCGCAGTGTGGTCGTCTCCCCCAAGTAATATAATTCCCGGTAGTGGAAATTCTTCTCGTCGGTTTGCTGGTTTTTTTTCTGCCCTCCCAGTTGGGTCTTCATTTCTGGCCCCCATATGCCCTGGTTTCCGGTTTGCGGGTTGATTATCTTTCTCCCGTCTTTCTTTTTACCGATCTTTTTATTCTGCCCCTAATTTTCCTTTATCTCTCCCGCCTGGCTTTTACTCCCTCGCGCCTTGTCTCCCATAAAAAACTTCTCCTGCTGTGTTTATTGATTTTATTAAATATTGTTTTTTCCCTTCGTCCTGCTGTTGCCGCTTTTAAATACCTTCGTCTGCTCGAGTATTCTCTTCTGGTCCTTTATCTCCTCTCCCGTCCCCGCTATCTGTTCTCCGTCCTACCCCGGCTTCTGCCCCTTTCTCTTATTTTGGTCGCCAGCCTGGCTTGGATGCAGTTTTTTTACCAGCGGTCCTTGGGTGGTCTCTGGTATTTTTTCGGCGAACGGGCCTTATCGGTGTCTACCCCCGAAGTGGCTAAAGTTACGCTTGGCTCCTGGGGCTTAATTCTTCGCCCTTACTCCGTATTTTCCCACCCCAACTCTCTGGCCGGTTTTCTTTTGGTCTCCGGGCTGCTCCTGTATTATTTTTATCGCCGCTCTCCTTCCCTCCTTCTGCAGTTGTCGCTCGTCTTTACCGCCGTCACCCTGCCCCTTACTTTCTCCCGCACCGCCATTGTATTAGAAGCCATCTCCTTGCTTGTCCTTTTTCGTAAATGGTTTCTTTTACCTCTGGCGGTTCTTCCGTTTTTGTTTTCTGGGAGCTCTGCCTCTCTCTCCGGCCGTCTGGCTCTTTTTAATCTTGCCCTGCGACAATTTTTTCTGCATCCCGTCACTGGTTTGGGTTTAGGAAATTTTCCCGTCATCTCTCCCTCTTTTCAGCCTGTCCACCTTATTCCTCTTCTTCTTCTGTCTGAGCTCGGATTGCCCTTTTTTCTGCTGCTGCTTTTTCCCCTGGCCGTATTTATCAAAAAAATTCCTCACCTACCCCTTCCCCTGCTTCTTTCCTGGATCTGTATCCTTGCCACCTCTTTGGTGGATCACTACTGGCTTACCCTGCCCCAAAACCTGCTCCTCCTGTTTATCCTTTTGGCCCAAAGCCTAGCCGAAGGGCTTCACATCTCGGCCTCTTCCCGATAAAATCACCCCAATGGCTCTCACAATTCATACCGATGGCGGTTCCCGCGGCAACCCCGGACCCGCGGCCTCCGCTTTTATTATCGAAGACTCAGCCCGCCGCCTGGTGTATAGTCAGGGCCATTTTTTAGGTCGCACCACCAACAACCAGGCCGAATATCAGGCCGTCCTTTTTTCTCTGCACTGGTTAATTTCCCATCCCCAATCCGATACTCAAATTAATTTCTTTCTCGATTCATTATTAGTCGTCAATCAACTCTCCGGCCTTTATAAAATCAAAGACCCGGGACTTATTTCTTTAGCCGCCCAAATAAAAAAAATATTAAACCAACACCAGTTCTCTGCCGTATTTTTTTATATTCCTCGCGCCCAAAATTCAGCCGCCGATTTATTGGTGAATCAGACTTTAGATTCTTCGCTTTCCTCCTGAAAATTTTTTTGCGGTAATTTTAACCAGCTGAAATTTTTAGGTTTTCATGTTGTTGGGATATGTAATGACAATAACGGGAAAAGCTTAGCCACAAAAAGATAATAGGTGCACGGCTAAAAAATAAGTCAGTATTTATCATTGTGTATTTAAGCTTGGCTAACTAGAATAAACTCATGTCTGCCCCGCACTATATAACTTTAGTCGACCTCTCCGGACACTCCATCCTATTAACCGATGACACCTCTCCAATTTCTCGCGCCGTAATTTCTCAGCTTAAAAAATATTCTTCACTGGCCCTTACCGTTTCCCCGTTTCCCGTTCCCCACCATCCCCCCCCGTCCGCCATTATTCACTTTGCCGGATTTTCTTCTTCGCCCTTGGCTAATCAAACCGATTTCAATTCCCACCTTCATGAATTGCTGCTCTATTGCCATACTCACCCCACCAAACTGGTTTTTGTCGTCCCCGCCAACTACACCGCTCTTAAACATTCTGCGGAAATGGCTCTTCTCCGGTTTGCCACAGAGTCCCCTCTAAATTATTTAGTCATTTCCCTGGATTCCTCCGCCCCCCTTTCCCAATCCGCCGCCCAAGTCGTCAGCCGGCTCGTTTATGGTCACCGGTCCCCGCCGCCTTCATCACCACCTCAGCCCCCTCCCCCCCCGCCGGTTCCCGTAACCCGCTCTCATTTTTCCCCCTGGTTGCTTGTTCCCCTGCTGCTTGTCCTGCCTTACTTTTTAGTTTTTCTCCAAATTCTCGCCCTTTCTTACACCATCAACTGTGCCGTTAGTTCCTATACCTCGGACCGCCTTTCCGCCACTGCCGCTTGCCTTCACGCCTCCCAGTCTCTGGCCCAACTCCTCACCCCTCAGATCCACTATCTGCCGGGGATGACCACTTTTGCCGTATTCCGCGGATATCCTCCCGCCACCTCCCTTAACCTCCTGACGGCATTTTCCTTGCACGTCGACGCTCTCAGCCAATATGCTGCCTCCGTAGCCGCCTCGCCCCCCCAGCTTCTCGACCCTTCTCTACCTGCGGAATCTGTGGACGAATTTCAATCCGCGCTTAAGTCCTTTTATCAATCCTCATCGCACCCTCCGTCTTATGTTTTTTCCCTCGCCCTCCGGCTCGAATCGTTGCATGCCTTCTTCTCCCGCCTTAGCGATGTTTCCTCATCTTCCCCCGATTTTTTTCCTGACGGGCCCATAAATTATCTCTTCCTCCTTCAGGATAGCTCGGAACTTCGACCCAGCGGCGGTTTCCTCGACAGTTTCTATGTTGTAACCCTCGACTCCGGTCGCATTACCCGCGTCCGGTCATTCACCGCGGCTCAGGCTGACTCGCAGCTTAAGGGCCAGGTTAGCCCCCCTCCCGCTCTCGCCACCGCTCTGAATGAAAACCAATGGCTCTTGCGCGACGCCAACTGGGATCCGGATTTTCCCACCGCCGCCAACCGTATCGCCTGGTTTGTCAACAAAGAACTTTCCCTGCCCGTTTCTGTAGTCGTGGCGACCAACACTACTATCTTCCCACAGCTCCTGGCTGTATTTGGTCCCCAACACCTCACCGCCTCCGCTTCTCCGGTTACTTCGGCCAATTTCTACTCACAATATTTTTCCCATCTTTCTCTCACCGCTTCATCCTCACCCTTCCTACTTAATTTAGCTGACAGTTTGGCTCGCACTCATCCCCGCCCGACTGCCGCGCAAATGGCAGACCTTCTCCTGATCTTTGCCCAAGACCTGGCCGACCGCCAGATTTTAATTTCTCCGGTCTCCTTTTCCTCCCCGGCACTTACTGCCGGTGGTTGGACCGGGGCCCTTCTCCCTTCACCCTGCTCTTCACCCCTTCCGTGTATAAGCGATTACTATTACCCGGTTTTCTCCAACGTGGGGATTAATAAGGCTGACCGGTTTATTTCCCGTGCCCGCGAAATTAGTCTCCAGTTCTCCGCTTCGCTTCTCACTACCACCGCCCGCCTCTCCCTCACCAATCACAGCCTCGCCTCCGCTCCCGGCGGCTCTTATAAAAATTATTTTCGTCTATATCTGCCCCTTGCAGCCCAAATTGACTCTCTGTCGCTTGATGGCCACCCCCTTACGAAGTCTGCTTACACTCAGAGTTTCGACCACGGTCTGCTCCTGCTCAGTCTTCTTGACCAGATTCCTCCCTCCGGCCAATCTGTTTTGGCCGTCACCTATCATCAGCCCCTCAACTCCACCGCCCCTTTCCATTATCAGCTTGATCTGCCGCCCCAGCCCGGTCTGTCCCTCTCCTCATCGCTGGTCACCGTGAATTACCCGCCATCTTGGCAGGTTATCTCCTATAACGATTCTGCCAATCCCACCGCTCCGGTTGCCTCTCCGGGCCGGCTCCGTTATAATACCCCCGACGCGTCTTTGTCCCGGCTTAACCTGGACATTACCCCGTCTCCCTAATTTATGGCTCAACACTCTCTTTCAGCCCAGCCCCGCACTCTTGTCGGTCGCGCCGTCAAAGCCCTGCGTCACCAGGGTCAGACGCCGGCCAATATCTTCGGCAAAAAAGTCGCTTCCCTTACCATTCAGGTTAACACCAAAGATTTCACCAAACTCTACGCCGAGGTCGGGGAGTCTACTCTGGTTTATCTCCGGGTCGAAGGTGAGCCCGATGCCCGCCCGGTTTTGGTTAGGGAAGTGGTTTATCATCCAGTTTCCGGGCAAATTCTGCACGTCAGTTTTAACCAAGTTGACCTCAAAGAAAAAGTCACCGCCCCCGTGGCTATTGAACTGGTGGGAGAAGCCCCGGCCGAGTCCAATCACTTGGGTATTCTGGTCCAACAGTTGAGCGAAGTCGAAGTCGAAGCTTTACCTACTGATATGCCCGAACGGGTCTCACTGGACGTTTCCGGCCTGGCTGAGGTGGGAGCCCAGTTGTTAGTCTCCGATATTCAATTAGCCTCAAATATCACCATTCAAACTGCCCCGGACACTATTGTCGCCAAGATTGAACCTCTGGCCAAAGAAGAAGTAGTGGCTCCGCCCCCGGCCGCGCCCGTTGAAGGAGAAGTTCCTGCTGCAGGTGTTGCCCCATCCACCCCCGCCGAAGCCGCCGCCCCCGCCGAAGCCCCCAAACCGGAAGCTAAGTAGTTGAATCCACCAGATTTTACCTTTACACTTACTCCAGCATGTCCGTAAGAATTACTGGTTACACGCTTCTTTCTCTCGGATTACTGCTCATTACTGTCGTCTCCGTCAACTTGTACCAGGTCTTTACCCGGCAAATTCCTCCTCTCCAGTTTTTTACCTTACCCTCTATTAGTTTTCAGGTCCCGGGTCAAGTTGCCGCTCCCGCTATTCAATTACTTTCCGGCCAGGCCTTGTCTGACATGGCCAATCTCTCTGTTCATTTAATCTTTGCCAGCTTCCTGGTCGGCGTCGGTTACAAGATCTCTTCCCTTGGCGTCCAGCTCATTCGCCCCATCGAAGTCAAATTAAATTCCAAATGACAGGCCTGCCGGCCTAAAATCCCTCCGTGAGTCGTGATCGAATAGATCCAAAAGACGAACGGCAAGATTAGGAGGGCCAATGAGCCGAAATCAGGGTAGGGGACTCGCCAAATTTTAGCTCCTGCCACACCACCTCGGTCACAAACGGCATAAACGGATGCAGTAGTTTTAACGCCTCTGCCCATACCCGCCTGAGGTTGTCCTGCGCCTCCGCCCTCCTCCCTTTTACTTTCTCCAAATATACATCGGCCAATTTGTGCCACACAAATTCATACACCTCCGCCGCCGCCTCATTTAGTCTGAATTGCTCTAAGTCTTCTGTTACCGTCTTCACCGTCTTTTTCAGCTCTTTATTTATCCATTCGTCATCATCGTTCATTTCCGTTTTTGCCCCACCTTCGGCCTTATCAGCCTCATCTGCCATCACGATAAACCTGGCGATGTTCCAGATTTTATTGGCAAAATTTCTCTGCCCCCTGATATTGTCTTCAGCCAGGGCCATATCGTTTTCCACCAGCGCCCCCCACACCAGGGCCATTCTTAACGCATCCGTTCCGTATTTTTCCGTCATTTCCAGGGGGTTGATCACATTTCCCTTGGATTTGGAAATTTTTTGCCCCTGCTTATCTCTCACCAGTCCATGAATTAATACTTTTTCAAACGGCACTTTCCCTGTCACATACAGCCCCAGCATCGTCATCCGCATTACCCAAAAGGGGAGTATGTCATATGCCGTCTCCATCACCGCCGTCGGATAAAATCTCTCGAAATCTCCGGGTTGCGTAGTTTGCAACGTCGCAAACGGCCACTGTCCTGAAGAAAACCAGGTGTCAAAAGTATCCGTATCCCGGGTTAAATTTTTACCCCCGCACCCACCGCACTCCCCGGGTGTTTCTCCGGCTGTTATCGTCCACTCACCGCACTTTCCGCACTTCCAGGCCGGGATTTGAATGCCCCAGACAATCTGTCGGCTGATATTCCAGTCCCTCAGGTTGTCCAGCCAGTGCAGGTAGATTTTCTCGAATTTTTCCGCTGCAAACACTGTCTTTTTCTCTTCCACTGCCCTTTTGGCCGGCTCAACCAGGGGACCGACTTTTACAAACCATTGCGGGGAGGGGAGTGGCTCAATCGGGTTTTTGCATCGGTAACACACACCCGTCACCATTTGTTTTTTTTCTCTCTTCACTAGTTTTCCTGCCGCCTCGAGGTCGGCAACCACCGCTTTTCTGGCCTCGTTCACGTACATTCCCCGGTATTTCTCCGGCGCCGGCACCGTGATTCTTCCGTCCCTTCCCACCACTGTTATCCGTTCCAGGTTGTGCCTTTCACCTATCTCCCAGTCCGTAAAATCATGCGCCGGGGTGACCTTCAGCGCATCCGTCCCCACCCCCATCTCCACAGCCTCATCGCTAATTATCAAAACCCCGCGATTTATCAGGGGAATCGTCGCCTTTTTCCCAACCAGAGCGGCATATTTCTTATCATTGGGATTTACCGCCACCGCCGCGTCCGCAAAAATTGTCTCCGGCCTGGTGGTCGCGATTTTTATGCTTCCGTAATCCAGTGTATAGATTTCTCCCTCTTTCTCTACGTGGTCTACTTCCAGTTCTGAGTAAGCCGTTCCGCATCTGGTGCAGTAATTTACCAGCCTTTCCCCCCGGTATACCAATCCGTCGTCATGCAGTTTTTTGAATGTCCGGTATACAATTCTTACGATTTCCGGATCCAGCGTAAATCTTTCCCGGCTCCAGTCACAGCTGGCCCCCAGGCTGCGCAGCTGGTTTTCCATGTTACTTTTGTTCTTTTGTACATAATCCCAAATCATTTGGTATAGCGTCTCCCGGTCGAAATCAAATCGGCTTTTTCCTTGTTCTTTCAATTTTTTTTCAAATACAAACTGAGTTTCAATCCCTGCGTGGTCTGCCCCCGGCAGCCACAGAACCGCTTCTCCTTTCATCCGGTGGTATCGGATTAAAGCATCCTCAATGGCCACAAATCTGGCGTGCCCGATGTGCAGGTCATCGTTTGCATTCGGCGGCGGCATGATCATGCAGTAAGGTTTTCCAGTTTCGCTTGGGGCAAATGCCCCGCTCTCTTCCCATTTTTTATAGATCTCAGCCTCGTATTTTTTATGGTCGTACGCCTTATCCATGCCCCGATTTTACCCTAAACCTCATCCACTCTCCATCTTGGTCTTCTGTCCACTGTCCGGCCTGTTTTCAATGTTCCCCATCCCGCGGCTACCCCAATCATCCCGGCATTGTCCCCGCACAGCTTGACGGAGTAGGGAAATCGTATTTTTAAGCCCGTTTTCCGTCCCAATTTTCTCAGCCTTCTTCGTAGTTCCATATTCGCTGCTACCCCGCCCCCCACCAAAATCTCACTGTCAGGCTCGTTTTTTTCTATCGTGTTGACCATCACTCTCTCCAGGTGTTGAAACGCCCGATTTTGAAAACTTGCCGCCAGGTAGCAAATTTGCTGCTTATTTAAATCAATCCCCGTTTTTTGAACTAGCCTGAACATTGCCGTCTTTAATCCCGAATAGGACCAGTAATTTTCTCCCTGCCGCGCCATTGGTAGGGGGAGGGGATAGGCCTTTGGGTTACCCTCCCGGGCCATTTTTTCCAAAATTGCCCCTCCCGGATATCCCAAGCCCAGCATTCTGGCGGCCTTGTCCAGTGCTTCCCCCAGCGCGTCATCTGCCGTTTTAGCCAAAATCTGATATTCCCCGATTTTTTTAATTAATATCAGTTCCGTATGCCCCCCCGAAATTACTAGCCCAAGTGCGGGCCACCTCACCCTCTTCATTTCCCCCTCTCCAAAGTTTTTGAGAGGGAATGGGGGTGAGGTAGCCGGTTGTGCCAATGGTGACAATAAATGTCCTTCAATATGATTTACTCCGATTATCGGCACTTTTAGCCCTTCCGCCATTTCTTTGGCCTTGGCAATTCCTACCCCCAGCGCGATTGCCAGTCCCGGGCCCGCCGTCACCGCTATTGCCCCGATGTCTTTCTTGCTCACCCTTGCCCTTTTCAAGGCCTCATTTATTGTCCAGTCAATTCTTTCCTCGTGCAGCCTCTGTGCCAGGGCCGGCATTACCCCCCCGAATTTTGCGTGCTGACTGGCCTGTGACCACACAATATTGGATAGAATTTGCGTTCCTTCAGTGACAGCAGTACTGGTTTCGTCGCAGCTGGTATCAATAGCTAAAATTTTCATAAACTTGTCCAACTGATCTTTCTCTCGTTTTCTTTCTTGCCGTATTCCAGCATCACCCAGATGATTATGGCTTCTTCATTGTATTTTCTTATTTCTCCCGCCACCCTTTCCGCCCATTCCACCGCCACCACACTTTTATCCGAAATCTTTTTTTCAAATCCTAGCCCTTTCAATTCCTCCCCGCCGGCCATTCTCCAGGCGTCAATATGCACCAGTTTATTTTCATAATCCAGTTCCAGGTTAAAAGTGGGGGACACTACCTCCTCCGTAATTCCCATAGCTCTGGCCAACCCCTTGGTCAGCTGTGTCTTTCCCGCCCCCATTGGCCCGGAAAGGGCAAAAACAATGGCTCGGTATCCTGCAAACTGCTCATATTTTTGCCACAATTCTTTGCCTAAATTTTGCGTACTTTCCGGGCTCCTAGACAGGATCTCATTTTGACTTCCCATCATCACTTCTCCTTGGCGCAGCACCACGGTGTCGTCCGCAGTTGTATCTACCACGGTAGACGGCTCCCGGTGCGGCAGCTCCCCCGCATCGATAATCAGATCAACCAGGTCTTTTTGCCGCTCGGAAATATTTTGGAGAATATCGTTAATTTTATATGGCCGCTTTTTATAGCTGGCATTGGCCGACGTTGCCGTGATTGGCTTCCCCAAACCCTTAACCATTTCAATTACCAAGGCATAATCCGGAATTCTGATTCCCACCGTACCCAATTCAGATGCCACTCCCGCCGCAAGTCTTAACTTTGAATCTTGGATTTTGACCCTTGAAATTACTGTCATCGGTCCCGGCAAAAAATTTTTGTATAATTTTTTTGCCGTCTGGTTCAAAATTACGTACTCCTCAGCCATTTTTTCATCCGCCACCGCGATAGAAAATGGCTTTCCAAAGGGCCTTTTTTTATATCTGACCAGTTTATTAATCGCCCCTACATTAGTCGCATCAGCCCCGATCCCATACATCGTCTCTGTGGGAAACACCACTAGGCCTCCTTCCCGCAGCACCCGCACCGCCTGTTCTGCCGTTAAGTTTTTAATCTT
The DNA here is from genome assembly GCA_027331445.1 of Candidatus Amesbacteria bacterium. Classification (GTDB taxonomy): domain Bacteria; phylum Patescibacteriota; class Microgenomatia; order CAZETR01; family Amesbacteraceae; genus DAHWUD01. The sequence goes on along the minus strand of DAHWUD010000003.1, from coordinate 73,960 downwards.
GACTATTTTCATGCCCATATTATACCGAAAACGGTGCTAAGGGCATCTTTTATCCTCCCCCTTTTACTGATCGCCTTTTTGGGATCAGTTTTTATTTTTACCCATTTTGCCCGCCCACCGCTTCCTTTTGCCGCCGGCTGCGTTGTTGGTGGCTGCAATGGCGAGCTGTGTTCCGACTCCCGTTTACCTCCCGTGGCCAGCATCTGCATTTATAACGCCTCTTCCGCTTGTTATAAACAGGCTCAATGTGCTCGTCAATCTAACGGTTCCTGCGGCTGGACCCTTACGCCTCAGTTACAGGCTTGTTTGGCCCAATCCCGCACTTCCGGTTATTAGTTTATGTCTTTGTCCCCCTCAGATACACCGCCTGCCAGGGGACGTAATTGGAATAAAATGTCCGCTGCTGTAGCACCTCGTTGCCCCGGGTCACTTTCCAGTCGAATGCTACCTTGGCTCCCCACGCCGCATGCTCAGTCTGCACTATTTTTCCTACCGGCAGCGTCGGATCATCCTGGTACAGATCCGGGGGTGGGGGAGTAATGTCCCAGACTCTTGATTTAGACGTCTCTACCTTTCTTCCGTCGCTTGTCCCGTAGATATCATAGGTTAATTTTCCCGCCGTCGCATCAAATTTTGTCTGAATCAGAATATAAGCGGAAGTATCATTTTTGAACTTAAAATCCGGACTGGGTTGAAAAACGGTGGCATCAAACCCCGGTTGGTAATTTTGTTCATAGTACGAAACTCTGTAGGCATGGGCCACTCGTTCCTCAATCGGCAGCCCCGCTGCCAGCACCGCCCGAAACAGCGTCGTGGATGTCTGGCACACCCCGCCTCCGTCGCCCAGAACTGTTTTTCCCTCAGATATCACATACGCTTGTTTGTAGCCCGTGTTTGCCGATACTTCTCCGATGGCCTGGTTAAACGAAAAAGTCTCCCCCGGAGCCACCAACATTCCGTTAAGTGCCTCCGTCGCCTTTTGAATGTTGAAAATTCGGTTGTCGATCGACCCCGAAAACCAAGATTCTCCCCGACCCAGCAACTCTTTGATTCCCAGGTTGTTTACCTGTGAGTTTTTTACCGTCGGGTCAGTCTTATTTACCGTCAGCTCCACCACCGCCGTTTTATCTGTCCCGCTCAGTTTTTCCGCTGCCGCCAGGACGTCCTGGTTCACCTGGTCCTGGTTTACCTGCCAGCCTTCTTTAGCCGGCCGGAATTCCTGGACCTTTCCCGGACCGACAAACAAAAAACTGGCATTTCCCGGGACTCGGTCCACCCCCGCTGCCAGTTGTGCTACCCATCCGGCCATCTCATCCTGTTTCCATCCCGAGCTGGTCGAGGGATCTATCCAGGTCATCAATTGTTCGTCGTCTACCACCCATTTTTGTTCCCCGTCGGCAAAACTAATCGTCAGCTGTTTACCCACCAATTTCTGAGCTCTTTCCTTGGCCTGCTCCAGCTGCGCTTCGTTCAGCTTCGGCTCCATCGCCACCACCGGCACCGTGATTGCCGTCTCATCAAAATGTGCCAGTTTGGCCTTTATTAGTTCCACCAATAGCCGCGTATCCACTTCTTGCCCGTTTTCTCCCGGCGAAACACTGACCTGGCCGCCGGCCTTGTCATACGACACCTCCGGTTCCTTTGCCGGGACATTTATTTGTGCGGCTATCGACGCCACCGACCCGATCAGATTGTTTTCTCCGATTACAAATATCGGGTCAATATTTATGCCGTTCTGCGTCGCCGCATATCTTTCGCTTAGTATCCGTCTCCACCCCCCGCTTCTGCCGATTTTCATCGCTTCTGCCACCGTCTCCCCGGCGTCGTAGGCTGCTCCCATATCCGCCAGACTGATGGTCCACTTATTTGTTCCCCACACCAGCTCAATTTGCTTCATTTGGTTCGTTTTCCGGGTTATCGCCGCCGCCGCCTGGTTGGTATCCATTCCTCCGATGTTTATTCCCGCCACTTTCACTCCCGGAATAACCCTTCCCCAATATTCGGCCTCCAGCCCTCCCATCACCAAAATGATCAACCCCGCCCCCGCCAAAATTCTCCCCAACCCTTTCTTTCCTAATGACATAGAATTATTGTAATATTATACTGTACCTTATGAAACCCAATTTATCCTCCGCCGCCGTTCCGCCCCCCCCGCCTCCTCCGGTCTCTTCTCCGCCGCCTTCTCCATCGGTTCCCCCGCCCCCGCCACCTCCTCCGCCCGCATTCAATCAGGATTTTTCTTCTCCCGTTCCGCCCCCGCCACCTCCTGTCCCGCCCCCGGCTCCCGGTCGCGGCTCTTCCGTAAATACTATTCAGGGCCAGAACCGCCGTCTCCCTCGGAGTTTGATCACCGGCCTGATTATTCTGATCGTTTTTTTGGTTGGCGGCGTTGCCGCTTCGTTTATTTTTAAAAATTCTCCCACCTTGGGCATTGGCACGGTAACCCTGACCTACTGGGGTCTCTGGGAACCCCAATCCGTCATCCAGCCTCTCATTGATACTTACGAAAAAACCCATCCCCGGGTCAAAATTGTCTATCAGATGCAGTCTCCCCAGGAATATCGGGAGCGTCTTGCCGCCGCCATCAATCAGGGCAAAGGTCCGGACATCTTCCGTATCCACAATACTTGGGTGCCCATGTTTCGTCCCGTCTTAAGTCCCGTTCCCGCCGGGGTTTATTCGGCCGCGGACTTCAACTCCACTTTCTATCCTACGGCCAATTCTGATCTGCGGGTCGGCACTAATTACGTGGCTGTCCCTCTGGAAATCGATGGCCTGGCCATGTTTGTTAATGACGACCTCCTCTCGCAGGCCGGTCTCCGGGTCCCTACCAACTGGGAAGATCTGCGCACCGCCGCCATTGCCATGTCCAAATGTGATTCCCCCGACGGTACTTGTCATTCCAACAATCACATTTTAATTTCCGGCGCCGCCTTGGGCACGGCTGACAACGTTGATCATTGGCAGGACATTATCGGCGTGCTCATGCTGCAGAACAACGTCAACTTTAACTCCCTCACCACTTCCGAAAAAGCGGCCGATGACGCCACCACTTACTACACCGACTTTGTAAATCTTTACCACATTTGGGATAGCATTCTTCCCAACTCCACCAATTACTTTGCCAGCGGCAAGGTGGGTATTTATTTTGGTCCTTCCTGGCGGGTTTTTGATATCAAAAAGCTTAACCCGGATCTTAAATTCTCCGTTCATCCCATTCCCCAGTTGCCTCTCGATCCTCTTAGAAACGAACAGCCTGTTACCTGGAGCTCATATTGGGCTGAAGCTGTCAATGCCAAATCCGCCCATACCAAAGAAGCCTGGGACTTTGTCCAGTTTTTGAGCAGTAAAGATGGTCTGACCCAGCTTTACAAAAACGCCGTTGCCTCCGGCCGCCAATTTGGTGAGCCCTACAGCCGCCAGGATTTAGCCAACCAGATAAAGACCGATCCATATGCCGGTCCTTTCATCCAGCAGGCCCCCTACGCCCATTCCTGGTATCTGGCCTCGTTTACCAATGACGGCCCCACCGGTATCAACACCAAACTTTCCGCGGTTTTTGCTGACTATATCAATCACAAAATCGACGTCAGTGCTTTTGCAACTCAGGTGAATCAGGTATTATCCCAATATGGCTTATCCTCCGCCCCTGCGCCTACGCCGTAACCCTCTCTACCCGGTTCTCCTCTATTCCGATAGCTTTTCCTCTCCTCTTTCTTCCCGGGAAGTTTGGTTTTGGCAGGTGCACACCCGGTTTTCCCGACCACACATCCTCCGCCTTCTTTCCGCCTTTCCCCGTCTTCACTCCTATTATTTTCTTCCCCGCCGGAGCTCACTGGTTTCCCTTCGTCTTTCCCGCAACCGCACCAGCCGGCCCAAGTGGCAGATTGCCGCCCAAATTTCCCATTCCCTGAGCCGGATCCCCACCGTTTTGGCCGTTTTTGTCACTGGAGCCCTAGCCATGGACAATAGCCCAGCCGACGACGATATAGATATTATGGTTATTTCTTCCCCCCACACCCTGTGGTTGACCCGGTTTTTTGTTAGTCTGTATTTAAAACTGCTTGGCATCCGCCGCAACCCCCACCTGCCCGAACACTCCTCCCCCCGGGTTAGGGACAAAATTTGTGACAATCTCTGGCTCGATTCCGGCTACCTGAGTATTTTTTCCCATAATCTCTATCTGGCTCATGAAATCCTTCAGGCCAAATGTCTCTTTGACCGGGGGGGGATTTATTCTCAATTTTTATCCGCCAATGCTTGGGTGGGGGACTACCTCCCCGTAGCCTATCGGGAATCAATTAAAAATTGCCCCCCCGGCGCAGCCCGGAGCGTAGCGGAAGGGGCACGGTCGGGATCATTAAAAATTAAAAATTTCACCGTCCTGTTGTGGCCGGTCAACCTGCTCTTTTTTTTGGTCCAGTATTTGTATATGCATCCCCGGCTTTCCCGGGAGAAAATCGGGCTCGGGTATGCCCTTTTTCACCCCCGTCCCCCTCCTGACTGTGGTATGATTTAAGGCGCTTATATGTCCGTCTCTCCCAAAGCTGTCATTATTGGACTTTCTTCTCAGGATGGTTCCTATCTGGCCGAGCTTCTTCTGTCCAAAAATTATGAGGTCACAGGCACCATCCGCCGCAATACCAATTTTTACAAAGAAAACATCACTCACCTCTACGGCCGCCTTCAGATCGAAGCCTCGGACCTCATTGATTATGAGAGCATCGAGTATGTCATCCGCAAATATCAACCGGACGAGGTTTACAACATTGCCGCCCAGTCCGTCCCTGCCGATTCCTGGACCCACCCCATGTATACCGGCGAAGTCACGGCTTTGGGGCCGGTCCGGGTCATGGAGGCCGTTAAAAAATTCGTTCCCCACGCCCGGGTCTACCAGGCCACCAGTCGGGAAATTTTTGGAAACCTTAGCGGTGTTGCTACCGAGTCTACCCCCATTGATGCCAATAATCCCTACGGTATCGCCAAAGCCTATGCTCACATGATGACCCGCTGTTATCGGGAGTCTTACGGTCTTTTTGTCACCAGCGGCATTCTCTTCAATCATGAAAGCCCCCGCCGTTCTCTCCATTTTGTCACCCGGAAAATCACCGCCGCCGTGGCCTGTATCAAAAACCAAGTCTCTGACCTGCCTCTCGACGAATCTGGAGCTCCTTTGGTTGACGACCGGGGCCGCGTCCATTTGGGCAATCTGGATATTAAACGGGATTGGGGCTATGCCAAAGAATATGTGGAAGCCATGTGGCTTATGCTCCAGGCCTCCCGTCCCCGGGATTATATTATTGGCACTAAGGTCTCTCACACCGTCCGCGAGGTCTGCCAAATTGCCTTTTCCCATGCCGGTCTGAACTGGGAAGACCATGTTATTTCTGATCGCAAATTCTTCCGCCCCACCGAAATCAAAGATTTGGTCGGGGATCCTTCTCTCGCCCGAAAGGAACTTGGTTGGCAGCCCAAAACTAGTTTTACGGATTTGATTCATCTCATGGTCGACGCCGATCTCAAACGCTTTAAATAATATGTCCACGGCCCTGATAGTCGGAGTCGCTTCCCAGGACGGTTCCTATTTAGCCGAGTTCTTATTGGCCAAAAACTATACCGTAATTGGTACCACCCGGGCCGCCGGCGATGACCTGACTTATCTTTCCCCGCTGGCTTCCCGCCTCACTTTGGCTACCGCCGATCTGGCCGACCCTCCTGGTTTAGCCGATCTGGTCAGAAAATATCATCCCGACGAAATCTACAACTTAGCCGCAATGTCTGTTCCCATTGCCAGTTGGGATAAAGCCTATTTGACAGGACAAATTACCGGTCTTGGCCCTGTAGCCCTACTCGAAGCCGTTCGTCACCACTCACCCCAAAGCCGCTTCTTTCAGGCCACCAGCCGTGAGATTTTTGGCCCCGTCGCTTCCCATATCGCCACAGAGCAAACGCCTATTCATCCGGAAAACCCCTACGCTGCCGCCAAGGCCTATGCTCATTTTATGACTCGGATATATCGTCAATATAATCATCTTTTCGCCGTCTCCGGCCTTCTTTTCAATCACGAATCCCCCCGCCGTCCTCTGTCATTTGTCACCCGGAAAATTACTCGGGCCGCCGCTTCCAAACAGCGGGTGCATCTTTGGGACCTGGACTCTCCCCGTGATCGGGGTTTTGCTAAAGAGTATGTGGAAGCCATGTGGCTTATGCTCCAAAATAAACAACCCAAAGACTACGTCATTGCTACCGGGGATACTCACACCATCGCCGAAATTTGTAATATTGCTTACTCCCGTGTCGGCCTGAATTATAAAGATTATGTCGTTTTGGACCCTCCCCCCGTACCTGTTTCCGCCGATTCTGTCCGCGGTGATAACTCCGCAATTAGGAATGATCTCGGCTGGTTCCCTAAAACTGGTTTCAAACAATTGATTGAACTTATGGTAGACTCGGATCTTGAAAAAAACCTGGATTAGTGCTAAAAGGAGGCATATGGCCGTCAGAGCAGAATCTTCCGTAGACAACTTGACCTTTACCGTTACTATGAACGAAGACGAGGTAAGGAAAAGAGCTTTTCTTGCAAGTGGCTCAAATGGAGAAATATCCTTCAGTTATTCTGTTGACCCCCAATTTCCTGGCAGGTATGTTGGCACAACTCGGGCTAAAGATTTAAAATCACTCTTTTCCTTCAACGAAAAGCTTAAGATTATTCTGCCCGGGTTTTAGTAGTATTTTCCCCTCTTGACAAAATTTCTCTTAATTTCTATACTGGCACTCTGAAACCATTTCTGCTAAGATAACATTATGGCCAAGCAATCAACAAATTCTCTTTCTTCAGTCAAACCCGCTCCCGGTTATGTATTTATTGAGCCTAAAGAAGCCACCAAGCAAACCACTTCCGGAATTTATCTTCCCGATAGTGCCACCGGCGACAAGCCCCAGGAGGGTGTAGTTTTGTCCCACGGAGGACCGGTTTTTCAAAACGGTAAAGACGTTGGTTCCCCGGCCAAAACCGGCGACAAGATTATTTACAAGAAGTGGGGCGGCAACGAAGTCAAAATTGATAACAAGGAATACATTTTTGTTAAATTCGAGGATATCCTCGCCGTTTTAAGTTAATATGGCCGCCAAACAACTCAAATTTGCAGATGACGCCCGCACCGCCCTGGCTTCCGGCGTCAATGCTCTGGCCAAAGCCGTGATTACCACCCTGGGTCCCCGCGGCCGCAATGTCGCCCTGGACAAAAAATGGGGCGGTCCCTCTGTCGTTCACGACGGCGTTTCTGTAGCCAAGGAAATTGAATTGGCCGACCCCTTTGCCAATATGGGCGCGCAGTTAGTCAAGCAGGCCGCCGAGAAAACTTCCGATGCCGCTGGTGACGGCACCACTACGGCCACCGCCTTGGCCCAGGCCATCGTCAATCAGGGCATGAAAAATATCACCGCCGGAAGTAACCCTATGTCCTTAAAACGGGGGATTGATAAAGGGGTAGAAGCCGTCGTCTCCGAAATCAAAAAACTCGCCAAGCCCATCAAAAGCCAGGAAGAAATTTCCCAGGTAGCGACAATTTCCGCTGGTGATACCGAAATCGGCGCCAAAATCGCCGAAGCCCTGGAAAAAGTCGGCCGCGATGGAGTCGTCACCGTTGAGGAAGGCAAAACCCTCACCATCGACATCAAGTACACCGAAGGCATGGAATTTGATAAGGGCTATGCATCGGCATATTTTGCCGCCAAGTCTGAAAAAATGGAAGCGGAAGTCGTCTCCCCTTATATTTTGATTACTGACAAAAAAATCTCTTCCATTCAGGATCTACTTCCCTTTTTGGAAAACTTCGTCAAGGTCAGCAAAAGTTTGGTTATCATCGCCGACGATGTAGAGGGCGAAGCCTTAGCCACCCTCGTCGTCAACCGCCTCAAAGGTACTTTCGACGTCTTGGCCGTCAAAGCTCCTGGTTTTGGTGACCGCAGAAAAGCCATGCTCGAGGACATCGCCATTTTAACCGGCGGGACGGTTATTTCTGAAGACACCGGCCGCACCTTTGAACACGTCAAAATTGAAGATTTGGGTCAGGCCGATAAAGTCTGGTCCGACAAGGACAACACCCGCATTATTGGCGGCAAGGGTACCAAAGCCGCCATCACCGCCCGCATCAGGCAGATTAAAGAAGAGATGGACCGCACTACCTCCGAATTTGATAAGGAGAAATTGCAGGAACGCCTGGCCAAACTGTCCGGGGGAGTGGCCGTTATCAATGTCGGGGCTGCCACCGAAGTTGAACTCAATGACCGCAAAGAACGGGTCAAGGACGCCGTCGGCGCCACCAAGGCCGCCATTGAAGAGGGGATTGTTCCCGGCGGCGAAGTTACTTTAATCCGGGCGGCCAAAGTTCTCGATTCCCTCAGGTTGACCGGTGAGGAAGCTGTAGGTGTGGATATTCTCCGCTTCGCGCTGGAACAGCCGTTCCGCCTTCTGGTCAGAAATGCCGGTTTGGACGATGGCTATTTCCTCAAAGTCGTAAAAGACGCCAAAGAGATCGATACCGGTGTCAACGTTGCCAACGGCGGTGAAGTCGGCTCCATGATTAAATTCGGCGTCGTCGACCCCGCCAAAGTTACCCGCTCTGCTCTCCAAAATGCCGCCTCCGTCGGCACCATGATTCTGACGACAGAGTGTCTGGTCACCGAAATCCCCGAAAAGAAAGACACCCCTCCCATGGGCAATCCCGGCATGGGCGGCATGGGCGAAGACTATTGATCTCTCTGCTAAAATCACCAGATGACCTTCGGATTTATCATTGGTTTTGGCTTTGTCGGCAAAGCTACCGCCAAATCCTTCGGTGTCAATAAATATCTCGACCTGAAGGACGGAAACATTACCCTCGCCGATGGCGCCCACCTGGACTATTGTTTTATTTGCCTTCCTACCCCTACCTCGAAAACCGGGCGGCAAACCCGGGCCCTAAGTGTCATCCGCGGTTATATTAAGCGCTTAACCCAACTGGGATTTAAGGGCATTTTTGTTATTCGTTCCACCGTCCTGCCTGGCACCTGTCGCGCCCTGGCCCGGGAATTCTCCGCCCGGATAGCCTCCTGCCCCGAAATTCTCTCCGAAGCCACTTGGGCTCATGATGCTCTTCACCCCGGCGCCGTCATCGTCGGCGCCGACGACCCGGCCACCCGGAAGCAGGTCATGGACTTGTGGCGCAAAATTCCCTGCGACCTGCGGATTTCTACCGATACCGTTACCGCCGAAACTCTCAAGTACGCCTTCAACACCTTTTTTTTGACCAAAATTATTTGGGCCAACCAGTTCTACGATTTCTGCCGGCAAAACGGGGCTGATTATGATGTCATCCGGGATGCTCTTACCCGCCACCCCTGGGGTTCCCGGCACCACTTCCAGGTCGTTCATAAAGGCGGTCGGGGTGGGGGCGGGCATTGTCTGCCTAAAGATATCAAGGTTTTTTCCAAGTACTCTCATTTAAAACTCCTTAAATTAGTCGATTCCCTGAACGACAGCTACCTTCATTCCACACACAAATCCTAATGAAATTGTTAGTTACGGCCAAAGTTCACCCTGATCTTGATGGTACCGCCTGCACCTTAGCCTATGCCGATCTTCTAAATCGTATCGGTCAATCGGCTGAGGGTTCTGTTTTTGGCGACCTCCAGTCCGAAGTTAAATATTTTCAGCACCAACAGGGGATTAGCCTTCCCCACGCTATCAAAAAAGCCAAATATGAAGGCTTTGTTTTAGTCGATGCCTCATCCATGAAGGGTCTGCCGGATATCGTCCGGCCCGCAAAAGTTATTGAAGTTATTGATCATCGGGTAGGGGAGCCTCGAAAAGAATTTCCCGGGGCTAAGATTCAAAATGATTTAATCGGCGCCGCGGCCACTATTATTGTCGAGCGTTTCCAAAAGGCCGGTCTCTGTCCGCAGCCGGACCACGCCAAATTGCTTTATGGGGCCATCTTTCACAACACCCTTAATTTACTTTCTACCAACACCACCGATCGCGACCGCCGGGCCATTAAATATCTGGAATCTCGCTTCGGTCTCACGCCCGAATTGGCCCGAGACATGTTCAAGTTTTCCTCAGATTTAATTCTTGCTGATATTCATAAAGCCATATCCGATGACTCTAAAGAATTTGCCGCTTTTAAATCTGCTGTTCGGGCTTACCAATTGATTTTGTGGCGATTTCAGCCGGAGGTGTGGTCTTCTCAAATCGCCGCCGCAGTAGGGGAGACCGACGCTCTTTCCCACTGCGAATGGTCCTTTCTTAACGTCATTGACCTCAAATCCAACACCAGCTTCATTTTTTGTCCAACTCCCGCCGGTCGGGCGATTCTCTCCTCGGCCCTGTCGACCACTTTTTCCGATTCCTGGGCCGCCCTTCACCCCGCCCTCCTCCGCAAACAAATCATGCCCCTCCTCACCTCTCCCCCGGTTTCGGGTTCCCTTCGGTAAAGAGAAAAGGGGAGTCGTTCCCAAAATTTAAAATCATCAAAAAATTTTTGCAAATTAGTTTAAACTTAATACGTGGACGCTACTTCAAATCAGGACGGCGAAATTTTTCGTGTCGCCGGATTTCTCAAATCCGTCTCCGGCCAGGACTACGCATCCGGTCTGCCGCCAGCCGGACTGCAGGATTTTACTTTTGGCGACGTTAACATTCTGGCCCTCTATTTTTGGTCGGATCCGGGCGATCCCGGCTATTCCGCGTCTACCCGCTGGACCCTTATCAAAGAAGGCCTCCACCAGCCCAGGGACACCAGCTTGTTTGACCTGCTTTTTCAATTTCATGTTTTTGGTGAACACATTCTCCAGCCCGAGCCCCTGGGCCTCAAAGTCATTTACCAATCTTCCAAGGCCGAACTGCATTTTCAGGTTTCGGGCGGGGAGTATATCTACCTGCGCGGATCTGCCTCCACCCAATCTCTTAATTAGTTGTGGTTATCCCCAAGATCGGTGCCGGGTTTACCGGCTTCCCGTTTTCATGAATTTCCAGGTGTAAGTGTGGTCCTGTAGAACGGCCGGTTACCCCTACCAGGCCTAAAACTGTGTCTGTCGTCACCTGCTGCCCCTGTGTCACCAGGATCTTCTCCATGTGGGCGTACAGGCTCTCATACTCGTTGCTGTGCTTTACCACCACCATATTTCCGTATCCGAACCAGTTTTTCTCCGCCTTGGTCACGGTCCCGGCCATGATGGGATAAATGGGCGTTCCCATTTCCGTCGCCAGATCGATTCCGGGGTGGAAAGTCCAGAACCCCTGGGACACATAATAATGGGAGATAGGCACCCTGACTCCGGTCGGGGTAGCTAAATTTACTTCCGGCTCCCCTCCCGCCACTACGGCCAATGGCCCCCCTGAATTTTGTGCCATAGTTGGCAATGGGGCATAAATAGCCGTCACCACAGCTAAAATCACCAGGTTTATTCCTACCACCGTCCGCAGTTTGGACGACATGACCAGGGGTCTGACCGCAAAGCTGATAGGGTTGCTTTGGCCGCATTTGATCAGGAAGGTCACCAGCCTCCAGGCCGCCTCCTTAATCGCGATCGGCGTGCCTGGCTTCCCCAGCCATCGCTCTGCTCGGTTCCAGACTGCCTTTTCCAAGTCAAAAGCCATAAAAAAATTCTCCACCCTTGGGAGAACTGTGTCGCAGTATAGGTCAAAACCCCGCCTAAGTCAAATCAGACCGAATCAAACCCGAAGCCTACTTTTCCGGCTTTTTATACTCTTCAAAAAGTTTTCCTGCCGTGACATTCACCATTTTCAGAATTTCAGTTACCTTTACGTGCAGGTCGTAGGATTTAATCACTCCGTCTACCGCGGCCTGCGTTAACCAGGTTTCTACTTCCCTGGCTACCTGCTCCGCTTCTTCCGTCGTTCCCCCTGCCTCGGTTACGCCCTTGGTAATCTTTTTCCAGTCAAAATCCTGCAGCGACCCGTCCCTTTTTAATACCTTAAACATAATTTTATCCTACCACATTGAGGCCTGGGCGGGAATTGCACCCGCGCATGGCGGTTTTGCAGACCGCTGTGTTAGCTACTTCACCACCAGGCCGAAGCTATCCAATTTTAGCATCTCGCGGTTATATAATAGTTTTATGTCTACCAAAAGGGTTCTGGCCTTGGTTATGATCTTCTTGGGCGTTTCTCTGATTGCTGGTTTTGGCATTTATTCATGGGTCCGCCATGGCCAGCCCACCGCCGGGCTCAAGGTCGACACTTCTCCCCCTTCCCTGGTCTTCGTCAACAATACCCAGGTTGGAACCACCCCCGTAGACCAACTCCTCTTCCCCGGCGAAGCCACGGTTAAGGTTGTTCCCGATTCCACCTCCTCCGCCGTCTCCGCTTACGAAACCAAAGTCACCCTGACCAGTAAAACCTATACCGTTATCCGCCGCGATTTCGGCACTACCGACGCTGATTCCGCCGGTGAAACCATTAGTCTGTCCCCCCAACCGGAAGTCTCGCCCACTTTGAATGTGGTTACTTCTTCCCCCGACAGCGCTTCGGTCATGGTCGATGGTCAGCCTCAGGGATTTACTCCCCTATCTCTGACTTCTATCGACCCCGGCACCCACCAGATTACCGTCAGTGCTCCCGGCTTTTCCTCCCGCACCATGTCCGTCCAGACGGTGGCCTCATACAAGCTCTCTCTCACGGTCAAATTAGCCGCCTCCTCCGCCTCTGTCCCTCTTCCCGTCATGCCTCCCTCAGCCTCTCCCTCGGCTGCTCTTTTCCCCGCCGCTTCTCCGTCTCCTGCCCCGGTCTCTCTCCTGCCCCGGCCCTACGTGACCATCATTGACACGCCCACCGGTTTTCTCCGGGTTCGTTCCGCCCCCTCATTGGCCGGAAAGGAACTGGGCCAGGTCAAACCCCAAACTTCCTATCCGCTTCTCGACTCAAAGACCCCCGGCTGGTATCTGATTCAGGTTCAGCTTGACGCCACTTCCTCCGGCTGGATTTCCTCTCAATATGCTACGGCCTACAGGTAAAGTACCGTTATCACGATCAATCCCCACACTGCCACCGTGGCCAAAAGCGGTGTATCCGACAGGATAACTCTCTCCGGCGTTTCTGCCCTGGATCCGTCGTAAACCACCCGCAGATACCTCATAATCCCGAAAATTACCACCGGAATGCTTACCATCAGCCACTTATTGATCGTCAGTGTCCGGGAAATAATTCCCAGGCCCACAGGTGATGCCAGCTCCGGGGCCGCCTGTTCATAGAAATTAAAGGTAAATAGAGCCCACGACATCCAGGCCGCCGTCGCAAACATGGCTAGATATGCGTCCAGAATATCGGCGCTGTATTTTCCCATCACTTTCCGGTGTTGCACCGCCCCCTGCTCGGTCAGAATTGCCATCTCTGCCCGTCTCTTGCCCACGGCCAAAAACAGCGATACCGAAATTACGCACAGCAAAAACCAGATCGACAGATGGGCATTAATCACGATTGCCCCGGCAAACACTCTCAAAAAAAATCCCAACGCAATCACAAATACATCTACCACCTCCACATTCTTGAGCCACATTGAATACAGTATCTGCATCACTAAATAAGCCAGGACTATAGTTCCGAACAGCAAAGACAGCTTAAATGTCCAGGTCAGCCCCACTATCGCCGCCAGTCCGCTTATAACCAGCGCCTCCCCCCGGCTGATCCTGCCTGCGGCAATCGGCCTTTTCCTCTTAAACGGATGCATTTTGTCCGCTTCGACGTCAATAACGTCATTTAAAAAGTAAATCGCCACTGCCACCGCCGTAAACGCCATCACCGCCTGGGTCACAATCCCGAAGTCCTTCCAAAACACCGCCGCCGAGAACAAATACCCGGTGAAAATCAGCGCCGCGAACAGCGTCAGGTTTTTTACCCACTGTCTTGGCCTGGCTGTTTTAAGGATGTCGACCAGTTTTTTACCCATAATATTGCTCCCGCTGCCACCAGAGCTATTGCCGCCATTGTAAACAACTTTAAGGGGGCTTTCAATTGCCAGGCCAAAACCGCCAGTATTATCGATATTACCCAGTAAAACACGGCAATTTGTTTCTTGCTCCATCCGGCATCCAGTAGATAGTGATGCAGATGTTCCCGCCCCCCCCATACCGGCGACCGGCCTTCCCTGAGCCTTTTTATTATTACCAGCACCGCGTCCATCATTGGTAATCCCAAGACCATAATCATCGCCCCGACTTTTGCCGCTGACAAAATTGCCAGTGTTCCCAATAAAAATCCCGCCAGGCTCTTTCCCCCGTACCCGGGCATAATTTTTTGGGGGTACCAGTTCCAGGGCAAAAACCCGGCATAAGCTCCGGCCGTTATTCCGGCCAGGATCAATACCGGCCATTGTCCGGCGTCAGTACCGAATCTCATGGCCAAAAGCGCCATGGTTACCGCCGCTGTGATCACGAACCCCGATAATTGCCCGTCCACTCCGCTGCTCCACCCCACGCTGTTTTGCATCCACACCAGCCACACCAGGGCAAATAGGTCCGACCATACCCAAATGCAGTGGTTGACCCCGTTAACAGCCAGGCACCATCTGGGCCAGTCCAGGTGCCATATGCCGCCGAAGGGGTTGCTGATATACGCAATTCCGATTCCGACTCCGATCACGCACAGTGCCGCCAGCGCGTTTAATATCAGTCTCACATATGGGGACACTTTTTCCGCGTATCTGTCATCCAAAAACCCCGTCAGGGCGAGAATTGTCGCTCCGCCCATCACTCCCCACAGCCTGAAATTATCTCCGGCAAATATCCCTACCCCCAGTGCCAACGCCGCCCAAATCGACCAGCCCCCTCCCCGGGGAACTGTTTTTTCATGTACCACCTTGGGATGTATGTGTGCCTTGGGGTCATCCATTATTCCCAGTTTTTTTCCCCATTTCACCACCCACCCGGTTACCAGATAACTCACCGCTGCTGCTACCGCCGCCGGTATCAAAAATTTTCCCCACCAGATTTCCTGCATAATTACACCACCAGCATCACGCTTCTCAGCATACCCAGAATCAAAATAACCTCGATCATTATTCCGCTGGCCAAAAGCACAGCTCCCAGCACGGGTTCATTTTTCAACCCCCTGGCCGCGAGCAGGCTGACGATTGCCCCGGCCACCGCCAGTCCCACCGGCCACGCCAGTCCCCATGGGTTTACCAGCTGTTCTTCCCCCCATGGCCGGCTGTAAAAAAGCGGCACCACCGGAGGCAGACTTTTTCCGAAAAACAGCGCCACCCCCGCTCCCGCCGCCGCCGCTGCCGCTGCCGCTATCCCGTTTCCCATCCGCAGCCTGTCTAAAATCTTTTCCACTCTCCAATTATAACCGATTATAAACTTTTGCCGCTCCCACGGTCCTTTCCAATAGGTAATTGTTTTGTAGCCAGCTCCCCAGCCCGGGCAGCTGCTCCTCGCTCCCGAAACTCACCACATATTTGGGCTTTTCAGCTACCAGGTCCTTCATTACCGTCGTTTCCTGCTGCAGTTGTTGGATCTGGTATTTCACTGTGTATACTCCTACCGGTAATCTTTGTGCCAGCGCATATATCGCCGGTTCATCCCCCCACACAAAAATCTTATCCTCCCTCATTGTTCCCGCCTTGATTATCCCCGCAATTTCGTAGTCCGCATTCACCTGCGGACTAAACCAGCCTAAATAACCTTGGGTGCTCTTCCCTCCCCATATCCATTGCCCGAAATTCTGATAATATCTCCACACCGGGTACTCATAAAACCCGAAACTTTTCCAGACCGCAAAAATCATAATTAATACTGCCGCCCCCGCAATTTTCTCGGCCCTGGCCTTTTCCCACAACAGTGCCGCCGCGATTGCCGCCGCCCCCGCCGTTTGCAGTAAATAATGTGGATACGGCCTTCCCGACAATAGCGCGGCAAACAAAGTTACGATTCCCCACATTCCTATGATTGTCACCGTTCTGCCCCACCTCCGGGCCATTCCCCACATCCCCGCTAGAAGGATAATTGCCACTACTGCCCGCCCCTTAACTGAAAACAGGCCTCCCCCGGCGCTGCCCGCCTGCCAGCTGGATATATACGGCAGATTTTGTAACCAGGCCGCTGTCACATAGTCTCTCAATTCTCCCTGTATTGCAAAGTAAATTCCCGTCAGTCCCACCGGCAGCGCTACCCCCGCTCCCAATATCAAAATCTTTCTTATTATCTTTTTCTCTCCCGTGGCCGACCATATCAACGGCCAGATTCCCGCCTCCAATATCGCCGGTACCTTGAATAATCCTGCTACCCCGATGGCTATCCCCGCCACAGCTACCCTAAGCCAGCTCGCATTTTTTCTCCACAGCCAATTTACGGCCAATATTGTCGGTAGCAGGAAAAACAACTCCGCATTGGCAATATTTCCCTCCCATACCGGCAGCGTCGTCGCCAGGGCAAACGCCAGAGTTGCCACCACTACCGGTTTTTTTCTTCTTTCAAATATTTTTTCTCCCAAATTCGCGAAGGCCCAGATCGTGACCAGGTTCCATGCCATGGCTATAAACTTAAACCAAAATTCATTCCCCCCGGCTGCCGCCGCTACCAGGTATAAAAGTGGCGGTTTGTTGTCATGAATTCCGCTGTACAAGGGCACTCCCCGGTCGATAGCCTGGCCGATAGTCAGGTATATCGCTTCGTCTCCGTACCAATAAGGTTCAAATAGGCTGGGCAGTCTCAGCCCGACCACCAAAGCCGTAATTATTATTAGCCACTGGTTTCTGACCAACCACTCCCGCACCCCGTTTTTCATCCTGAAAATATTCTACACTACTTCACTTTTTCGGTCACCCGATACTCCAGGTATCGCCCCAGCATCAGTCTGGTGTGGGCATCCAGGCTCGGCAGTGCCGAAAAGAAAAATCCGGCAATCGGCATCAGCAAAAACTCCAGCGGAGATATCCATACTCTCCATTTGGCCACTTCATTCGCTTTGGTCGGCCGTTGGCGCAGTTCAATTATCAGTAGGACCATCAGAAACAACACCGTTATCGTCAGGATTCCGGATGAAATTCTCGGCAGCATAAACCCCAGGGATGTTCTCTTAAACGCCGGGTTAACCAGCGTGACTACCGACACCCCTATCGTGATGATAAACCAGTTTACCGGCCACAAAATATGGTCCTCCATCAATCTTGAGATCCTCACGACCTTGTTAAACGACGACACCTGGGGCTGCTTTAGAAACATTTCCACCACGTATGGTATGTCCGACACTCCCCACGCCCACCGCTTTTTCTGTTCGTATTCGTTTACAAAAGTCTTCCAGGTGGTAGTTGACTGGGCGGCGTCTGCGGAAGAAGGCAAAAATATCGGCTCCACCTCTGCCCGGCCTCCCGTTTTGAAAAATGACTTGAAAAATATCCGGTAATCCTCCGGGATGACGTCCGCATCCCAATAGCCCACTTCATCCATCAGTTTTAGCGACGTCGAATAATTGGAAAAATTTATCAGTCTGTCCTTTCGCATTAAAAGTCCCGTCTGCCACATATTGGAAAAAGTGTTCATTACCCGGGTCGGCGCCGGGATTTTCCAGATGTTGTTGTAATAAACGATCGCCGGTTGCCAGAACTTCTCATATCTGTTGGGATCGTCCAAAAACTTAAACGTTAAATAAGCAAAATATTGAGGATGCAAGATGGCATCGGCGTCGTTTGAAGTAATCGTCATCAAATCCAGATCTTCTCCCTTTTCATCCACCAATATTCTTTTTGCCTCCCGGCTGGCCCACGCCTCGTTGGCCGATTTGCCCTTAATTTCCCCGCTGATGTTTGCCGGATGTACCGTGATCAGAAACTCTCCGAATTTGTCCCCCCATTTTTGCTTCAGTTTTTCCGCTTCCTCTTGCCCCTGGGGAAATCTCTCCTCTGTGGCCATCACCACCGCCAGTTGTTTCAAGGGAAAGGTTTGCAAAGCCAGCGCCGCAACCGTTCTCTCATACGTCTCCCGGGCCTCGTTTGCCACCAGTACCATCACCACGTGCCGCACCTTTTTATAATCTCCGAACCCTCTTACCTCCTGCATCCAGTCCAGCCTTTCTGAGGCCAGAATCCTGATATGTGACAGGATGGCCGCCAGCGTCATCGCCAGCCCCTTGTATACCCAGTACACGTCAAATGCCAGGATAAAATAGGCGGTAAACACCGGGAAGAAAAACCCTCCCCACACTAGAAACAGGATCAAATTCCAGCTTAAAAACCCCGGCAGAATCTCCAGCCACCTCTTTTGCTTTCCGTCCATCAGTCTATTTTACAATCTCCCGAACATTTTTTTCGCGTTTTTCCCGGTTATCTCTTCAATTTGATCAATTGAAGTCTGTCTTATCCTGGCCATCCGTTCAGCTACGAGCCTGACATTTTTAGGCTCGTTGATACTTCCCCTGACCGGTTCCGGAGCCAAATACGGCGCGTCAGTCTCTATCAATAACCTCTCCTCAGGAATCATGGCTGCCAACCGTCGCAGTTCTTCGGCATTTTTAAAAGTTACTATCCCCCCCACACTGATAAAAAATCCCTTACTAATGGCCCACTTCATCAATACTTCACCGCTGTTAAAACAGTGCATCTGCGCCGTGGTCTGCAATTTTTCCAGCACTGCTTTTATTTCCTCGTCCGCATTCCTATTGTGTACTACCAGCGGCAAACCGGTCATATTGGCCAGTTTTACCTGTTCCTCCATCAGTCGTATTTGTCTCTCCTTTTCTTCCTCGTTCGTGTCGGCTCTGAAGTCTAGCCCCGTCTCCCCGATGGCCACCACCTTTTCATCTTCCGCCAACTTTTCAAATACTCCCTTACTCCATTTTTCCCCGGTTTCTTCCGGATGCATTCCCACTGTTGCCCACACCCCTTCGTAATTATGCGCCAACTCAATTGCTTTTTGACTGTCTTTCAGATTTCCCCCCGCACAAATCATCGTCGTCACTCCCGCTTCTCGCGCCCGCCTGAACACTTCCTCCTCTCCTCCCGTAAACTTTTCGTCATTCAGATGGCAATGCGCATCGACCATTATTTAATTCTCGGAAACAGGGGAGCCGAGGCTTTAATTTTTGGCCCTTCAAATTGCCTCGTTATTTTCTCTGCCGTCTCGGGTAAGAATGGCTGTAGATCAAAGGCTATTTGCCTTACCTCCGGAACAAATTCGTCTAATTTTTCAATTAATTCCTTCCCATTTAGCGTCCACAGCTTATATTCCTCCACTTTTTGGTCCAGTTTTTTAATTTTCTGCCAGATTTTTTCCATCGCGTAGTCAAACCTGAATTTACCGATCTCCTCGGCGACCTCTTTATCTGACTCCGTTTTGCTTTCTGCAAAATTCCCCTCCGAGTTCTGGGCCAGTTTGGCAATTCTCGCCACCAGGTTTCCCAGCCCGTTAGCCAGATCCGCGTTTAAGGCTTCTTCGAACTTTGCCGCCGTAAAATCACTGTCTTCCCACGGATGTACCTTTGCCAGTAAATAATATCTCACCGCGTCGGCCCCGTATTTTTTCA
Source organism: Candidatus Amesbacteria bacterium (assembly GCA_027331445.1). GTDB lineage: Bacteria > Patescibacteriota > Microgenomatia > CAZETR01 > Amesbacteraceae > DAHWUD01. The sequence goes on along the minus strand of DAHWUD010000003.1, from coordinate 54,441 downwards.
CCAGCTCAATCGGGTTTATGGCGTTTCCCAGACTCTTACTGATCTTTTGTCCGTTAACCGTCAAAAATCCATGAATAAATATCTGCCTGGAGTTAGGCAGCCCGGCGGACATCAGCATTGCTTGCCATATGGCAGTCTGTTGTCTCAGATTATCCTTGCCCGCTACTTGCAAACCCGGCCAGAATCCCCGGAAACGCTCTCCGTCTTCCGGCCACCCCAAAGTCGAAATATAATTTATCAGCGCGTCAAACCATACATACATCACCTGGTCTGGATCGCCCGGAACGTCTATCCCCCACGGCATTTTGGATTTCAACCTCGACACACTGAAGTCTTCCAGTCCTGATTTTACAAATGTTTTTATCTCATTAAACCTGCTCCCCGGGACTACAAAATCCGGGTGGCCTTCATAATAATCCAACAGCGCTTGTTGGTATTTACTGAATCTGAAAAAGTAATTTTCTTCTTCGATAATTTCCAACTCCTGGTTTGGATGCAGTGGACACTTCCCCTCCACCAACTCAGAATCCGTCTTTTCTAATTCGCACCCCACACAATATTTTATTTTGTACTGCTTTTTATAAATATCCCCGCCGACCAGGCATTTTTTCCAAAACTCCTGCGCCGCTTTGATGTGGTACTCATCCGTGGTTCTGACAAAATTTGTGTAACTTAGGTTCAGTGCCCGCTTTAAATCGTCAAACTTGGCTGCGTATTCATCGCAGTAAATTTTAGGATCCTTGTGCTGTTCCAGCGCTTTTTGGTAAATCTTTTGTCCGTGCTCGTCCGTCCCGAAGTTAAATACCACCTCTTTACCCAAAAACCTCTGGTATCTGGCTATCGCATCCGCCTGCACAATTTCCAATGCAAATCCCACATGTGGCGCCGCATTCACATACGGTAGGGTGGTCGTGATATAAAATTTGTCTGTCATTCTCCAATTTTACCTCAGATTGGTATAATTCACCCTATGCCGGATATTTATCATCCCTCCCCGGAAATTTTGCAAAAATATGCCAGTGTTCTGGTCGATTTTGCCCTCAACTCCGGCAAAGGTATAAAAAGGGGCGATGTCGTCCGCCTGTCCGTCTCGGATTCCGCCAAGCCCTTTTACGTTGCCCTGAGAAACCAAATCCTAAAATCAGGCGGCATCCCATTGTCTGATTATGCCCCAGACGGGGTTGCCCGGGATTATTTTGAACTGGCAGGGGAGTCCCAGCTCAAATTTTTTGCCGGCAAATATTATCGCGGTCTGGCCGATCAGATTGACCATTCCATTGGTATTATTTCCGACGTCGACAAACGTGAATTGGAAGGCGTTAACCCCCAAAAAATCATGTTGCGCCAGCAATCCGTCAAACCTTTTCGTGACTGGTTGGACGCCAAGGAAAACGCCGGCAAATTTACCTGGACTCTGGCCCTCTATGGCACTCCCGCCATGGCCAAAGAGGCTGGTATGTCACTCCGGGAATATTGGGATCAAATCATCAAGGCCTGCTTTTTAGACGCAGCCGATCCTATAGCCAAATGGCGTGAAGTGTTTAAAAAAAATTCCGAAATACTCGATAAAATAAATTCGTTACCGATAGAAAAGCTTCATATTTCAGGCGAAGACGTTGATTTATGGATCACCCTCGGGGAAAAGCGGAAATGGCTCGGGGGATCAGGCAGAAACATTCCCAGTTTTGAAATTTTCACCTCACCGGACTGGAGGGGCACCAACGGCTGGATCAAATTTAACCAGCCCCTTTATCGTTATGGCAGCCTGATTAAAGATATCAAATTAAAGTTTGAAAATGGTCAGGTCACCCAAAGTTCGGCTTCACTAAACTACGCCGTATTAAAATCGATGCTCGAAGTCGAAAATGCAGACAAAATTGGCGAGTTTTCCCTCACCGATAAACGCCTCTCCAGAATTGATAAATTCATGGCCGAAACCCTGTTTGACGAAAACATTTCCGGGCCTTTCGGCAATACTCACCTCGCCCTGGGCACCGCAGATGACGACACCTATTCCGGCAACTTAAAAACTTTAACTAAATCTCAAAAAATTAAACTTGGTTTCAATAACTCCGCAATTCACACCGATATCATTTCCACCGCCAACCGCACCGTCACCGCTTTCCTAACCAACGGCTCAGAAAAAACAATCTACCGAAACGGCGAGTTTACAATATAACTTTCCTCTGGGGTGAATTATTTATCAAATAGTTTTTTAATTTTGGCTTCCCACTTGGTTGCCCATTCTTCCGCCTCGACTTTTGTTATTGCCGCTTTCCAACCCGGCTTTTTCAGGTCTTGCTGCACCGTGGCGATAGTTGCGCTCGACACCTTTAAATTTTCCTTAATATTTTCGTAGCTGCGGTTTTTGGTCAACCAATACCCTACGGCCAGCCTTTTGCTGATCGCCGCCAATTCTGTGTCTGACAACAATCCTCCTAAAATTTTTTCCGCCTCCTCCGGATTTTTTATATCCGCCACCAATTGCCACCACATTTTCCTTACCTGTTTTTCTAATGTCAGATTGACTTTCTTTTTGGAAACCTGCATACCCTTTATCCCCCGCATAATCTTAGTTCAATTAATTAAATTTATCAAGCCCACATACTGATCATTCCCATCACCACCAACCACCCTCCGAAACTTATCCACCCCAAGAACCCCCATCGGCGCATCAGCAGCAATGTCGTAATTCCGGTTGCCGTTAAAAGCCCCCACCCTTTTTTTCCCGTTAAAAAACTCACCGCCCACCACAATCCCAGCCAGATCAAAATTAATACTCCCGCTTCCCCCCACCACTTCCCGGGAGGCAGATGGTAGATTATTAACCCCGCTCCCAGCCAGCATACCCCGGCCATTATTCCGGCCCTGACGCCGAATTTTCCCGTTTCCTTCGTGTATAATTTTCTCTGCATGGAACTGTATTTGATTTTAGCAGTAATTATTCTGGGATTTATTGTCACCCTTTATTTTCTCCGTCGCTGGACCCGCTCCGACACCACTCTTTCTCAGTGGTTGCAATCATCTACCCACGAACTCAATCAGCGCCTTGATTATTCTGCCTCCCTGATGTCTTCCGTTCAGAAAAACTTGGGCGAAATGTCCGAAATCGGCCGTGGCATTCGCTCTCTCCAGGATTTTCTCCAATCTCCCAAACTTCGCGGCGGTTTGGGTGAGGAAGTTTTAACCGAGATGCTTGGCCAGGTTTTTCCTAAAAACTCCTTTCACCTTCAGTATTCTTTTAAATCCGGCGTCAAAGTCGACGCTGCCCTTCAGACCGACGCCGGCCTGCTCTGTATTGATTCCAAGTTTCCCCTGGCCGATTTTAAATCCCTGGCCGCCGGCGTCCCAGGATCCAAATCCGCTTTTATCTCCGATATTAGAAAACACATTATCGATATTTCTCAAAAATATATTCTTCCCGCAGAAGGAACTCTCGATTTTGCCCTCATGTACATTCCTTCCGAGTCGGTCTATTACGAAATTATCAATCTTCCCGAAATCTCCGAATTTGCCAGGAAACACCGTGTTTATCCGGTTTCTCCCAACACCCTTTACGCCCATCTCCAGGTACTTTTCCTCTCTTTTCAGGGTAAAGAGCTGGAATCTAAGACCCGTGAGGTTTGGGAGCTTCTCCGGGCCATCCAAAAAGATTACTCCCAGGTCGAAAACCATCTCGGTGTTCTCTCCCGTCATCTCACCAATGCCGCCAGCCAGATGACCAATGTTACCCAGTCTTTTGGTACTTTAGGTCAGAAAATCTCCCGCACTCACCACCTCTCTGCCTCCGCCTCTTCCCCTAAGCTTGAATCCTGACCAAAAGGGCCGGACAGATCCGCGATAACACATTGCGAACTATTTTTGCAGACTTTAATTTCTTACCCCCCGCAGTTTTAATAGTCCCATGAGACGCGAAGCTCATCCGGGAACTTTCGCTGCCGAGCGTCAGAGAGTACATCTCTGGCAGCAGACTCTCACTAAAGAACTGCAAAAGGCGTCAGGTGTAAGGAAGGATTTTCAAAGGGAAACCCCCGAAATCACTCAGCATACGATTACTCCGGAACTTCGTGCCCGGGCGGATCAATTGGCCCGAGAGGAAGAGCATTTGGATTTTGCAGACAGACAGGGGTACTCCAAATTATTAAGCCAGCTTGTTAACGGAGAGATCACCTGACAGGACAGTGTTTACATATACATCCCGGTGGTATTTTACAGCTCCATAGTCCCTGATTGCCTGAATATGCCCTTTAGTTCCGTATCCCTTATTCGACCTCCACCCATACTTCGGAAATTCTCCATGGAGTTGGTTCATTATCTCATCCCTGAATTCCTTGGCTACAATTGCCGCCGCCATCACACACTTACGGCTGGCATCTGCCTTTACTACCGACTTAACCTTAGCCGATTTCCCGTTAATTCTTCCCAATCTTAAATTTCCGTCCACAATATATTTATCTGCCTCCATTTTTCTGATAATTCTCCGGAATATTTCTTTATTTGCCCACCCCATGCCCCGGTTGTTTACTTGTCGGACCGAAATTACCTCAGTCACCACTTCTGCCCCCGACCCGATAATCTCCTTATACAATTTTGCCCTGTGCTCATGCTTTAATTTCTTAGAATCGTCCAGCCTGGTTATAGAACCCTGATTCTTGAATCTTGAACTTTTCAATATCACCCCCGCTGCCACCAATGGCCCGGCCAGCGCCCCTCTTCCCACTTCGTCCAATCCGGCAATTCTCATCTTGGCCGTATAATAACCCCATGTCCGGCGAAAAGAAACTTAACCGTCAGCAGCTTGCCGCCGTTCATCATGGTTCCGGCCCCCTCCTTATTATCGCCGGCGCCGGCACCGGCAAAACCACCGTCATTACCGAGCGCGTCAGGTGGCTGATCTCCCGCCATCTCGCCTTGCCCGAAGAAATTCTGGCTCTGACTTTCACCGAAAAAGCCTCCCGTGAAATGGAGGAGCGGATCGACCTGGCCTTGCCTTTGGGATTTACCCAAATGTGGGTCATGACCTTTCATGCCTTTTGTGACCGCCTGCTGCGGGATGAGGGTCTACATATCGGTCTGTCTTCCAACTTTCGTCTCCTCACCGAGGCCGACTCCGTCGCCCTCTTGCGCCGGCATTTATTTTCTCTCCCCGCTGATTATTTTCGCCCCCTGGGTAACCCCGCCAAATTCATCGGCAGCCTCCTTCAGCACTTCAGTCGTCTTCAGGACGAAGATATTACCCCGGCCGAATATTTATCCTGGGCCTCTTCTCAGCCCGACCTGGCCTCAGCCGATCCTACCCTGCAGCTTGACGCCCGGAAAAATCTCGAGTTAGCTCACCTTTATTCCCGTTACACCGAAATCAAAGAACAAGCCGGCGTTCTGGATTACGGTGATCTCATTGCCTACACCCTGCGCCTTTTCCGGCTTCGCCCCAATATCCTTAAAATTTACCGGCAAAAATTCAAATATCTTTTAGTCGATGAATTTCAGGATACCAATTATGCCCAAAATCAGCTGCTTCTTCTTCTGGCAGGGAAAACTGCCAACCTTACCGTTGTGGCCGACGATGATCAGAGTATCTATCGCTGGCGCGGCGCCGCCGTCAGTAACGTTCTCCAATTCCGCCGCACCTACCCGGCTTGTAAATTGGTTGTTCTTACCCAAAACTTCCGTTCCACCCAGGAAATTCTCGACCGTTCCTACTCTCTTATCCAAAACAACAACCCAGATCGCCTGGAAGTTGCCGAAAAAATTGATAAACACCTCACCTCCGCCCGCCATCTTCCCGGAGAACCGGTCAAATTTTTTCATCTTGAACGGGGGGAGCAGGAAGCCGATGCCGTTGCCCGTGAAATCCGCCGCCTCCTCGACTTACCCGGTTCCCCCTACGCCCCCCGCGACTTTGCCGTGTTAGTCCGGGCCAACGCGCACGCCGATCCTTTCGCCCGTTCCCTGGCTCACGCCAATCTGCCCTTTCAGTTTTTGGGTCCCGGTGAACTTTTCCACCAACCCGAAGTTAAGGATCTTATCGCCTATCTATATCTTTTAAATAACCTGGAAGATGACCCTTCGGCCTATCGCGTTTTTTCCTCGGCCTTTTTTGCTCTCTCCCCCCGTGATCTGGCTACCCTGGGCAGTTTTGCCAGGCGTTATCACCTGCCGCTTTTTACCGCCGCCGAAATTGTTACCCGCATTAAACCCTTTACCGCCCCGCTGCCCGAATTTCCCTCCGGTTTTACAGCTCCCCTGACTGATATCGTCAATCTGGTTCACCGTCATCTCGGCCAATTGCCCCAGGCTTCAGCCGGCCAGATCCTCTTTGCCTTTTTACAGGATTCCGGTCTTCTCCGGGCCGTCACCGACTACTCCCCGCCATTCAACGAAACTTCATCCGCCAATGTGGTTAAATTCTTTAATAAATTAAAGTCCTTCGAATTTGCCAATTCCGATGCCTCCGTCCCGGCGGTAGTTAACTGGATTGAGTTGGCGACCGAGATTGGGGAGTCACCCGCCGCCTCGGACGTGGATTGGAGTGCCAACGATGCGGTCAGTATTCTCACCTTGCACTCAGCCAAGGGTTTAGAGTTCCCCGTTGTCTTTCTGGTCAACCTGGTCTCTTTGCGTTTCCCTTCCCAGGAGCGCCGCGAACCCCTGCCCGTCCCTGACGCCCTCATCAAGGAAATCCTGCCCCGGGGCGACTTTCATCTTCAGGAAGAACGCCGCCTTTTTTACGTCGGTATGACCCGGGCCCGGGACCTGCTCTATCTTACTGCTGCCGATTATTACGGCGTTGGCAAACGCGCCAAATCTCTCTCTCCTTTTATCACCGAAGCTCTGGGAAATGTCTCCTCTGCCGTTTCTTCCTCCGACCAGCTCTCTCTTCTTGATTGGCAGTCACCGGCTCCGAAATCTTCTCTCCCCGCCCTCCCCCATCCCGTCAAAGTTGATTATTTAAGTTATTCCCAGATTCAGACCTTTCTGGACTGCCCTTTGCACTACAAAGCCAAATATCTGCTGAAGTTGCCCTCTCCTCCGCACGCCGCTTCGAGTTTTGGCAACACCATTCACTTGTCTTTGCGGGAGTTCTACGAGCAGGTCCGCCGTGGCACCTCGCCGGATATTCTGGAAATCTATGCCCGCAACTGGATTCCTGAGGGCTATCTTCACCGTCGGCAGGCCGATGATTATTTTGCCAAAGGCCAGGCCTTTCTTTCTGATTATGTCAAACGGGAATTTGACCCCCGCCGCCTTCCTCTTAAATTGGAGGAGCCGTTTACGGTTTCTCTGGGTCCCTTAAAAATCGGCGGCAAAATTGACCGGGTGGACGCCCTGCCTGACGGCGGCATAGAAATTGTTGATTACAAAACCGGCGCTCATAGCCTCACTCCCAAACAAGCCGCTACCGATCTTCAGCTCTCTTTTTATGCCTTGGCCGCGACCCTTTTGCCCACTCCGCCGTTCCATCAGCCGCCCGGGAACATCAGGTTGACTCTCTATTATTTTGACGAGCATAAAAAAGTTTCCACCACCCGCACGGCCGCTCAGCTGGGCCAGGCCAGACTGCAGATTCTCTCTTATGCCGACGCGATAGCCCACTCCGACTTCAAGTGCTCCGGATCTCCCCTGTGCAAAAGTTGTGATTTCAAAATGCTCTGCGACTTCGCAGCTGTTGACAGTTAACTATTTAGCCCGCCATACTGAATCTGTGCTCTTCCGCGCCGTTACCGTTTCCTTTGCCCAGGTTACTCCCTTCGACCACCCGTTTCGCACGTTGGTTTTTGCCTTTCCCGTAGTTTTCTTTTCGGTTTGGTCTCTTCAGTTTTTCCGCCATCTCTCCCGCGGCTCCACTTTCTTGATTCATCGCTCCCGAATTCAGCTTCTCCCCGGCAAATATCACCTCACCCCCGCTCAGGCCAAACGTGGTTACTGGACCAGTTACAATTCTCCCGCCTGGTCGGCTTTTCTGGGCTTTCTTCTTTTTACTGTCGCCGAAATTCTCTTAATTTTTCTTTTTCTTCGCCCCGACTACACCTTTTACCATTAAAACGGCCACCGCCATTTTATAAAGCTGCCGGGGAATTCAATTTCCACTCCCCCGAAGCTCTTTTTAAAATGGGTAAATCCCTTCCACCCCTTTGTCGGCCACCTTTTGTCGTATATGCCCTCAAAGTCCCATACCAGCGCCCCGCGGTTTTTTGCTTCCCGCATCCCTTCCCACACCATCCGGTAGGGTAATTGTAATTTTTTGGCTTCCGGCAATGCCGCCGAATAATAGTAATAGGCCGTCTGCATGACCACGATTACTACCACCCCCGCCATCTTCCCCGCCGTCAGGCAGAAACACTTCTCCCCGAATGCCTCCTGCAGCGCCTGCACGTCCTTTTTAGGCGGAATCCACAAATCCTTGTTTTTGGCCGCTTTTTTCCAGGTATCATAAAACACCCCCCAATCGTTCAATTTTATGTCTACTGCCGCCGCCAGGGCCTTTTTTAAGCAATATCTGGCGTCCTTTTTAAATGAACTCATCAGCGCTTCCGCCGCCGGTCTGATGTTTACCCGCAGTGTTTTCGCTCCCAAAAGCGGCCATTTATCCTGGGCAAACCCCAGTTTTTTTAGCTCCTTCAGTTTTTCTTCGCTCTGCCCCTCTCTGGGTTCCAGTTTGCACATAATTATTTTTTCCTGTCGGAATATTCTTTCCATATCCGCAACGGGGATAGGCAGATCTACTCGTTGCATTTTGGCTATTTTTACCGGCCCCAATTTGCGCAGAAACATTTGCCGGCCCGCCACCTGCACCGTTTTCCACCCCACCCGCTCGAGAAATCTGCCGTATTCCGGTGTCTGCCGTAAGTCCGTCTCTATTTTAACCGCCTCAGAATTTTCCATCGCACCTCCTCCGCTATCCGGAATAATTTGTACCCCGTCGGATTGACTATCAAATCAAAACTTCCCGGCAATTCCACCAATTTTGCTCCGAACTGCTCTTTAAATCGGGAAAACCCCTTTCCTTCCTCCGCTCCCCACAGGTCGAATTCTTTCATGCCCGATCTTATTCCCCACCTGGCAATCTCCCACAGTAGAAGCGTCGGGGCCATCACCTCTTTGTGCTCCAGCGCCGACGCCCCGTAAGCGTAATAAATCCTCTCCTTAAATTTAAATATCATATCCGCGGCAATTATTTTTCCTTGATATTTGGCCACCCATAAATGAGCCATCTTGCCCCTAAGGGCCGCCCACAATTGCTCATGATAATCTTTTTGGTGCGCATAAATCTTTTGTCTCGCCGCCGTTCCGGTAAACATCAGCTCCAAATACTTGTCAAACGCCGCGTCGGAATCGTCTTCCTCCGCCGTCACGCCGTGCTTTTGCGCCACTTTGATATTGTACCGCCCCTTGGGATGCATGTTTTTCAGTAATTCTTCTTCTGGTCTAGTCAAATCCCAGATAAATGTCTTTTGTTTAAATAACCCTCGTCCCGGTCTCAATTTTTCCGGAATTTTTTCCCCGGGTACCTGCGGCTCAAATCTTATCCCCACCGCCTTTTGTCTTTTTGCCTCAATTCTCAGGATTTCAAGCTCTTCATCGCTTGGCATCTTTCCCATCGGTACGTACCCGAAATACCATGGTGTTTTGGGTATCTGGCTCCACATAATCTGCGTCCCCGCCACCCTGGACACCGGCTGTCTGCCGGTCCGAAACTCTCCCCACTCGAAGGATTGCAGGGGATGATTTACCCCCTTATTCCACTCTTCCGCCTCACTCATCGCTTAATTATATCCAATTACCCGTTTCAAAGACTGCTATCCAGCCTTTTATCACTAACTCCGGGCCCATTCGCCTTGCAAAACGTCCTATAGTTGACTTCTTCGGAAGAAGTGATAAGATACGACCAACATGGAAAAAGACGGGAAAACCAGGGTATATATAACCTCAGCCTCGAATGAAGCTTGGGAGGCTTACCCTGGAAATAAGCCTTATGATGAGCGAGTCACGGGTGAGGCGGCTCTGGCAATTCTAGCCAGCGTAGACTTTCGAGGGGTAAACGCTGAATCCTTCAAAGTAAACCCGGATGGAAGATTGGGAGAACAAGTGATGGATGTCTGGAGCATGAGCACCACACATGGAAAGCGATTTGATGTGAATAGAAAGGGTTGGAAACATAAGGAACGCTATTCCAAACTGGCCAAAATACTGGAAAAGAGAGCTCATAAAAAAGGCTTGACGATTGTAGTAAGTTAATAGATCGTAATCAAGAAAACCCTGCGCAAGAGACCTAACCTGGGCTAAAAATCCACCTCGTCCGGTTTCCACTGCCACACTCCGTTCTCGTCAAATCCCCAATTTTGGCTCACCCTTTTTGTCACCAGCTGCTTTGTATTCGCGGAAATCAGCGTTTCCGGGATATCCGCCAAAAATCTCGACACCATATTGCTGCTTCGTGTCCCGAAAAACAGCCGCCTTTGGGCATAAGTCATATATAGTTGGTCCATCGCCCGCGTAATTCCCACGTAGCACAGCCGTCTTTCCTCCTCCATTTGCGTGGGATCCATCAGGGCTCTGGAATGGGGAAACAGTCCTTCTTCCATCCCCACCAGAAACACCGCCTTAAATTCCAGTCCCTTAGCTGCATGCATCGTCATTAACGTCACCGCCCCCTGTCCCGTATTGGCCGACCGGCTTCTGCTCTCCCGTTCAGTCAGGGCGATATTTTCCAAAAAATCCACCAGCCGGGGAAACTGTGTCGCCACACTGCGCAGTTCCTTCAGGTTCTCCAGCCGCATGGCGTCTTCCTCCACCAGCTCGTTGTACTGTTTCAGGTACCCCGTTTTTTCCAGCACTTCGTCCAGTATTTTCAAAGTTTCCCGATTTAAATCGTAATCTTTAAATTCCTCGTCGAATTTGGCCAGGGTTCTTTTTCCCATTTTTTCCGCTCTTTTTCGGGAGATCTCGTCCTCAGGATTTATTAGAATCCGCAAATATGCCAGCACGTCTTTGATTTCCCGGCGTTCGTAAAATCTTACCCCTCCCACCAGGGAATAGGGTACTCCGGCGTGTAAAAACGCCTCTTCCAGCACCCGCGACTGCGCGTTTGTCCGGTACAAAACCGCAAAATCCGCTAGCTCCTTTCCCCTCAGTACCCCCTCATTGATTTCCTGCAGCACAAACTGTGCCTCCTGCAGTTCCGTCTCCGCTTCAAACACCTTGATTTTTTCTCCCCCTCCTCTTTCCGTCCACAACTTCAGGATGGGATGGTTTTTATTTTTGGAAATCACCCGGTATGCCGCATCCAGTATTGTCTGTGTCGACCGGTAATTCTGTTCCAGATTTATCGTCACCAGATCGGGGTAGTCCATCTTAAGCAGCAGTAAATTCCGGTAATCCGCCCCTCTCCAGGAATAGATGGCCTGGGCCGCATCCCCCACCACCGTCAGGTTTCGGTACTTGGCCGCCAGCAATTTAGTTATCTGGTATTGGGCTTTATTTGTATCCTGGTATTCGTCGACTAAGATATATTTAAATTGTTCCTGTAATTTTTCCAACACCTCGGGATTGTTTTGCAGCAGTTTCACCGCCTTTACCAGTAAATCATCAAAATCCAGCGCTCGGTATTGTCGTAGCATCTGTTGGTACGCTATATAGACCCTGGCTGCTGCCTGCTGAAAGTTGCCTCTGGCAAAGCCGGCGTATTCCTCCGGCCCTATCAGTTCGTTTTTAGCGCCTGAAATTGCCGCCAGTACCGCCGCCGGCTTTACGGATTTGCTGTCCACTCCCAGTCGGCTCATGGCCGCCCTTACCGTATCCAGCTGATCCGCCGTATCAAAGATCACAAACTTCTCGTCCTCGCCCGCTTCTGCCGCGAACCGGCGCAGGATTCTGGCGCAAAAGCTGTGGAATGTCCCCCCCGTGACCCGCCCGGAATTTTTCCCCACCAGCACCGTCACCCGGCGCATCATTTCTTCTGCCGCTTTGTTGGTAAATGTCAGAAGTAGGATGTTCTCCGCCGCCACCCCGCCCTCTTTTATCAAATATGCTACCCTATAGGTAAGTACCCTTGTCTTCCCGCTTCCCGCTCCTGCTAAAATGAGCAAGGGTCCGCTCTCTATTTTTACAGCTTTAAATTGGGCCGGGTTCAGGCCCTTCAAAATTTCTGTCACAGTATGCAGCTTACCAGAACTCACCTGTTTGTAAACCGCCTGCGCCGTCAGCTGCTCTCTCATATTGTTTTTGTCCGCCTGGCCGGCATCCTGGTCAGCCTGCTGCTGCTAGCGGGTCTGTTTTTCCTCTTTCGTGGTCCGGTCTCTCAAATTTCCGCTTTTTTAAATCAGTTTACCGGTTCCGCCCTGGCTACTCACTCCGGCCGGACCAATTTTTTGCTTCTGGGTATCGGCGGGGGCAACCACGACGGCTTCGATCTTACCGACACCATCATCTTTGTCTCTGCCGATCCTGTTCATCAGAAACTTACCCTGATTTCCGTTCCCCGCGACCTCTGGGTCAGTTCCATGCGGGCCAAAATTAACACCGCCTATCATTACGGCTCGCAAAAGGCGGCTACTGCAGGCGGCCTGCTATTGGCCGAGTCCGCCGTCTCCGAAACAATTAACCAGCCCGTAGATTATGCCGTTCTGTTGGACTTTACCACCTTCCGGCAGGCCATAGACTTAGTGGGGGGCATAAACGTCACCGTCGACCGCTCGTTTACCGACTCTCATTATCCCATTACCGGCAAAGAAAATGATCCCTGTGGCGGCGACCTCACGTATGCCTGCCGTTACCGGACCGTGCAGTTTACCGCCGGCCCGGCCCATTTTGACGGGACCACTGCCCTGGAATTTGTTCGCTCCCGTTATTCCTCCGACCCGGTTGAAGGTACCGATTTTGGCCGTTCCGCCCGCCAGGAAAAAGTCATTAAAGCCTTTATTTCCCGACTTTCCTCCCCGGCCGTTCTCCGCCACCCCCGTCTTTATCTGGATCTGTTCCGCCTGTTTACCTCTTCCACGGCCACGGACATTCGTCCTCCCCAATATTATTCCCTGGCCCGCCTGGTCTGGTCTCTGCGCCGCGTTCAGCCCGCCTCTTTTACCATTTCCGAACCCGACCAGCTCTACAATCCTCCGCTCTCGCCCCGCTATGATAATCAATGGATCCTGCTGCCCAAAAATGACGACCCCCGAATCGTCTTCGATTATGTCGCTAAAATACTTGGTACACCTTAGTCGCTCCCGCTGCGAACACCTCATGCGCTACTTTCCCGATCATTTCTTCGGACAGATCGGGATATTTCTTTAGCTCCATACTCCCTACAATAATGTATTTCACCTGGTATTTCTTCAGCACCGCTTCCGCTTCCGCCGGGCTTTGCATCTCATATACCTGCTTGACCTCGTCGTCCCTGGCGGCAATCTGGTCATAACTTCTCCATAACCACTCGTGCACCAGCCATCCCGCTACCGTCGGGTATCCGGTAAATGCCGAAAACAGGTTGGCGTCCGTATAGCTGTCTCCGTTTGCCTCCAGCACTACCGGTTGATTTGGCCACTTAATTGTTTTGGATAGCCACTGCATCACCGTCCAGTCTTCTGGATATCGTTGTTGGATCCAGGTGAGCCCCCACAAGCCTTTGTAATTCTGCGGCGCCAGGTTTCCGAAATACCCCGGCAGTGAAAATAAAGGATAAATCGATATCAGATACAATAGCGGCGCCAGTCCGGCCAAAAATAATCCCTTCTTCCAGTGCCATTTACTGGCCAGTATTTTGGTTATCGTATACCCTGACACCAGCATCATCAGCATGTACGCCTGGTATCCCAGCTTAAACATCGTATTACTTCGGAAATGCTGCGGATAAATATCCTTGAAATAGAAAAACTCCGGGAAAATCGTTAACCCCAGGCAAAACACCGTCCATCCCAGCAGCATGGCCCGGGTTCTCTTATCCGGGTCCTTTTCCTTCAGCGCCAGTGCCGTGCCGCAGTACCAGAAAAATCCCCATAAAAGTAGCCACATCCACAGGGGGGATTTCTGGCACTTATCCGGTGTTTCAAACAGAAATGGTCCGATTTTTTTGTTCGTCAGCGACACCGGGGGGCAGTCTACCCCCAATCCCGAAACGAAGGATTGGAAATGAGAGACGAACGGCATGACGCTCACCCCGAAAGCCGCTATCACTATGGCCAGGGCCACCACCGTCTCTTTATTCCACCAGTTTTTCCGCAGTATCGTCAGCCATGCCCATAGTCCCAGATAAATCACTCCGTCCAGGGCGTTAGTTGTAAATGCCCAGCCGGCCGCAAAACCAAACACCGCGAGTTCCCACTTTTTTGTTTTTTCCTCTCTTCCGAACATATTTATGATCAATCCGATGCAAAGTAAGGCAATGGGAATATCCAGCACATGCCCGTGCACGTCCGAAACCACAAATGAATATCCCGGAAACTCGTGGATGGTGAAGGGAATAAACCTGGTTGCGTTGGGATACCAATACGAATTCCACCCCGCGTCAAAGCTGGCCGCGCTGGACCAGTCAGACCAGATCGTCCAAAATGGTGGGGGATTGTCGCCAGTATATCCCTTGGTAAAGGCATATATTGTCTGTAGGTTTCCCGCCAGCACCATCAGTATTGCTGTGAGGAGTCCGCCGAAAATCCTCCATTTTTCCGGGCTGCTGGCCAACAATCGTCGCACCAGGTTCCAGGTCTGGGTGAATGTCAGCGCAAAAATAGTGCACAGCATCAGGTTAAACGTCACTCCGAGATCAATTCCCGAAACTCTGGTCGCCACCGCCAGCATTAAGTGGCCGAAGTAGTAGTAGTTTATATATCCTCCCGCAAACCACATATCCTTGGGCGGGAAATATGCTCCGGTTAAAATCGACTTGGTAAAACCGAAATCCATGAATTTTTCCAACCCGTTGATATCCGGGGCATGTCCTTTAACATAACTCCAGATTACCAGCGCCGCCAGAAACATCGCTTCCTCCGCCAGGATTAATTTCCCCGGAACTTTTCCCCGGTTTTTCCGGTTCAGCACCAGCCCTCCGGCCAGCACTATTACTGCTACTATCCCCACACCCAGGTTTGTGAATGGTAATATTTTTAGGCTTCCCAACACCCACACCCCCCAGGTGATCGCCGCCGCCCCGCATATTTTTGCCATCGCATAGCCCTGGTCATCCCAGCGCGCGAATATCCTCCGCACCATTGGCCAGGCTACCCCCCCCGCCGCCAGCCAGACGATCCACCACCTTAAAATCAGTCCCACATCCGACCACATACGGATATATTATATGGGGTGCTAAAATTTATCCACTTCCTATGCGTTTTCGTTTTCTGATTTTTTCCTTTTTGGCCGTCTTTTCCCTCTGGCTCATGTGGCACACCTTCAGTTACAACCCCGTTCAGCACGAATTACTGGTCTCCGGAAAGTTCTGGAGCGATTTCGGCGGTTATCTGCCCCAGATTCGCTCCTTTTCTCTGGGTAAAAACTGGCCTCCTCAGTACCCTCTTTACCCCGGCGTTCCCACCCGCTACCACTTTCTCTTTTATATGGTCACCGGCCTCCTGGAAAAACTCGGCGTCCGCATCGATTTTGCCCTCAACCTCTTAAGCGCCGCCGGTTTCTTGCTGCTTCTGGTCATGATTTGGATCGTCGCTCTGGCCGTATTTTCCGACGAGCGGGTCAGCTGGCTGTCCCTTTTATTTTTTCTCTTCAACGGCTCTTTTTCCTGGTTGGACTTCCTGCGCCTTTATCCTTTATCTTCTCATTCACTGACTGACCTGCTTCACCTGTCTGCCTTTCCGTCCTTTGCTCCCTGGAACGGCAGCACCATTGCCGCATTTTGGAACCTGAATATTTACACCAATCAGCGCCACCTGGGCTTGTCCTATGCCCTATGCCTGGTTTTGATCTATCTTCTTTATTCTCAACGTCGCCGTGGCCTTTACCTGGTTGGCTTCATTACCGGCACTTTTCTCCTGCTCAATCAGGCGGTTTTTGCCATTGCTGTGATTTTTGTCGGTTGGTTTTTTCTGCTGCACCGCTCTTCCCGTCTTCCGCTTTTGTTTTCCGCCTTAGGTGGCCTGCCCTGGCTTTATTTCGGCCTGTTTGCCACTCCCACCCCCCCGCCCCTGAATCTGCATTTAGGCTTTCTTACACCCCAGCCCGCCACCGCTGGGAGCCTTCTTCATTTTTGGTTTTTAAACCTGGGCCTGCATTTATTTCTTATCCCCTTGGGGTTCTTTCTGGCTCCCAAAAAAGCCCGCATTTTTATTGTTCCTTTACTCCTCCTGTTTTTTATTCCCAATATCTTTCAGCTATCTACCGATATCATCAATAATCACAAGCTCTTTAATTTTTTTCTCATTTTTGGCGCCATGTATTCCGCTTGGGCCCTTTGCTATCTCTGGGACAAATATCGTCCCGCCCGCTTCGTCATTCCGATCATCGTTTTCTTTCTCATTTTAGGTGGGATTGTCGATCTCTTCCCCGTTATCAATGATTCCTACTACGCGATTGCCGATTGGCAGTCCAACCCCGACGCCGCCTTCTTTGTCCATCACACCCCGCCGGACGCCGTTGTCCTCAATAGTACTTGGTTTTATCATCCTGCCTCCATCGCCGGCCGCTTCATCTATAACGGCTATTCTTACTTCACCTGGTCCTTTGGCTATGACCAGGTCGCCCGGGAAGACAGTACCAAAGCCATGTACTCCGCCCCCACTAAACCCATTGCCTGCCGGCTGCTTCAGGCAGCCAATATCTCCTACGTCGAATTAAACCCCCATCCCGAAGGCTTTCTTCACCCCAATTGGCAGCTTTGGTCGACTGACTTTACTCCCGCCTATACCAATCCCCAAACCGGTCTTAAAATTTATTCCGTTTCCCAAAACTGTTCCGCATTATGATAATCCGCCGCCATTATTTTTTTCTTCTTCTCATTTTACTTTTTGCTTTGGCCTTTCGCCTTATTGGTCTCGATTGGGATCAGGATCAGCACCTCCACCCCGACGAACGTTTTCTCACCATGGTCGGCACCGCTGTTACCTGGCCCGTCTCTCTGTCTCAATATTTCAACACTGCTACTTCCCCCGCCAATCCCCACAACCAAAATTTTGGCTTCTATGTCTATGGCACTTATCCCGTCTTGTTGGTCAAAGCCTTATCCGGAGCTTTTCAGTTGGCTGATTACTCCCATCTGCCTCTTTTTGGTCGGGCCGTCTCCGCCATTTTGGATACCGGAACAGTTCTGCTGGTTTTTTTCCTGGCCACTCTTATTTTTTCCTCCCCCAAAACCGGCCTCTGGTCCGCCGCCGCCTATGCCGTTTCTGTCCTTCCCCTCCAGCTTTCTCACTTTTTTGCCGTCGATCCCTACCTGGTCTTTTTTCTCACTCTGAGTTTCCTCTTCTTTCTTCTTTTTTATTACTCCTTTCCTTCGCCCAAATCACACCTTTTTATTATCCTCACCGGATTGAGTTTCGGCTTGGCCGCCGGCGCTAAAATCTCTGGTCTTATATTCGGCTTCACTCTAGTTTTGGGCTTCGCTGTTTTATTAATCAGACAGCGGAAATTTTTCCCCCTGTTTTTTGCCGGCCTCCTCCTGATTTTCTTTTTTTTCCTTTCCCTCCGCATCAACTTCCCTTACCTGTTTTCCGATCCCCGCTTCTTTACCGTTTCTCTTAATCCTAAAGTCTTAGCCAACTGGAGGGAATTGGAATTTGAATCCCAGCCCAACCACTTCGCTCCCCCCTCCACCCAGTGGATCCATCTGGCCAAGGGTTGGTTCCCTTTTATTAACCTGGTCTTTGTCGGCTTGGGTCTACCTTTGGCCGTCGCCGTATTCCTCGGCCTCATTCTGGCTCTCAAAACGCGCTTCCGGCTTCCCGGAGTTTATCTAAGTTTGTTTTTTATCCTCTCCCTGTTTGTTTATCAGAGTCTGCAGTTTTCCCAACCCCTGCGCTATTATTACCCGCTTTATCCCTTTTTGGCCATCTTCGCCGGTTTGGCCCTTTCCCGTCTTAAATGGTTTTTTGCCCTCCTGGTTTCTTTACTCATTCTGATTTGGCCCGCAAGTTTCTTAACTATCTATACCCGCCCGCATTCCCGGGTCACTGCCTCCGCCTGGATTTACGCCCATATTCCTCCTGGCAGTACTCTTTCCTGTGAATATTGGGACGATTGCCTGCCCCTCTCTTTCCCGGGTTATTCCGGTTCCCGGTATAACATTCTCCAATTAGAGCCTTACGCCGCCGAATCTCCCCAGAAATGGGCCAAATTTATTCCGACTCTTTCCCAAGTCGATTATTTAGTCCTTTCCAGCAATCGCCTTTATGCCTCTATCACCTCCGACCCAGACTATTACCCTCAAACCACCAGGTTTTATCAGGACTTGTTTGCCGGAAAATTAGGCTTTACCAAGATTGCCGAATTTACCTCTCGTCCCAATTTACCCCTGCCCGGCCTTCACGCCTGTTTTGCCTTGCCGTTCCTTTCCTACGGCAAAATTGCCGCCTCCTCAGACTGCCCCCTTCCGGGTCTGTCTTTCATCGACGATTATGCCGACGAAACCCTTACCGTCTACGACCACCCCAAAATTATCATCTTCCAAAACACCGGCCATTATTCTCAGTCTCAGATTCTGCAACTGATTACCGAGGCTTCTCCATGAAACTCTCCCAATCAGCCTATTTTGACTCTACTCCTCATCAGTTTTCATTAGACCAAGTCACTCAGCCATTTCTTTTCCAGACTCTCGAAATGGATCACATCCGCCAAGCGCTTAGTTTGCCCCCTTCCTCCTCCATCATCGACTTTGGCTGTGGCTCAGGTCGTGCTTCCATTTACTTTCTTCGTCACGGATACCATGTCCATGCCGTGGATATCTCCCATCGGTCCCTAAATAACCTGACCCGTATTTATCGGCAGTTTAAAAAACCGTCCTGGGGAAAACTCACTACTTCAGATCATCTTTTCCCCGGACAATTTTCAGCCATTATCGGTAGTGATATCCTTCACCACGTTAATCTCAAAGAGGTGCTACCTCAACTTTATCTT
Organism: Candidatus Amesbacteria bacterium; assembly: GCA_027331445.1. Taxonomy (GTDB): domain Bacteria; phylum Patescibacteriota; class Microgenomatia; order CAZETR01; family Amesbacteraceae; genus DAHWUD01. Next base: position 35,391 of record DAHWUD010000003.1, on the reverse strand, counting down.
GTCTTGGCTCCGGGAGGAAAGATTGTTTTTTCCGAACCCAACGCCCTAAACATTACCTGGTACTTTCACTATCTTTTAAAACATGTCCCCTGGCATATTGAATCTGGAATCCTTCAATGCAACCTGCCCTATCTTTATTCCGTTCTTCGCCAATCTGGCTTTAGACAAATCGAATTATCTGGTCATGGCCTATTTCCCACCAGATTATTTAATTCTTTTCCCCGACTCTGTTATTTCAACTGCTTTAAATTAGGAAACAATATTATTTCCCGGCCTTTCGCGTTCCGCTATCTAATCTCTGCTCAAAAGTAGTCAGTATATTCATCCACCTCTGTAATACCTTGAGGTTGTTAAATTTATTTTCCGCTGTCTTTCTCAAAAATCTTAACCTCTTTTGCGTTTTTACCACCTCTACCATCGCCCTACCTATCGCTTGGCTGTCTCTTATCGGCACGATTATTCCCATCCCCGTTTCCTTTATCGGTACTCTTACTCCCGGCAGGTCTGTCGCTACCACCGGCACTCCGCACAGCATCGCCTCTATCTGGACCATTCCTAATGCCTCCGTGGAATTTATCGACGGCAGCACCAGCATATCCAACAACCTGTAAAATGATCCCATCTTTCCCTCCGGCACCTGCCCCAGCCACACCACGCCGCTTCCCAGCCTCTCCGCCAGTCTCCGGATGTGTTTTTTATATCCTTCCTCGCCCGCCGCTTCTTCCGGCCCTGCCATCACCAACTTTGCCTTTCCTCTAAGTTTCTTTTTCACTTCAGAAAAGCCCTCCAGCAAATACTCTACCCCTTTTTCCCCGGCCATCCTGCCCGCAAAACCTACCACTAAATTTCCCTGTCCGATTTCGCGTTTTGCTCCCTCCTCCCACTTTCTGTCTCTGCCCAGCTTTGCCGTCATCGGATATATATATTCCAACTTATCCGTATATCTTCCCACTTCTTGCACCGCCTCCGCATAATCCCGGGTCAAAGTCACGGCCTTATCTGCCAGATACAGCACTGCCTCGCTGCTCCATTCCAGAATCTTTGCTGCCAGCTTGTTTTTTGTTTCTACTCGACAGATATAAATTGCCACTATTTTTTTCGACAGTAATTTAGCTGCCACCGCCGTAATTACTCCCTCCACTTGCGGCAGATTAATAATCACCACGTCGCATTTTTTAACCTCTTTCCATGCTTTTATTATCCATTCTCCCGAAAGCCAGCCCTTGCTGATTTTTATCCACGGCCGTACTCTGGCCGTTTCTACCCCGTTTATTTTCTCCCTTTCAGCCAATTCCCTCTTATGCCTGAGGCAAATAACCTTGACCTGTTGGCCTTCTCCGGCCAGGGCTTCCGCCAGGTTTTTTACATATTCCGTCAGGCCCGAAACATAAGGAGAATAGTAGGTCAGTGAGAACAATATCCTCATTTTTTCGGGGAGATTTTTTTCAAAGCCGCATCTAAATCGGGGAACATGAATTCATACACATGTCTTTTATCAATTAAATTATAAATCCAGAAAATCTGGGCTTTGGTTTTGCCTTTGAGATACATGACGATGTCTAAATTATCCTCCACGAAATAATCCAGCCCCAGTTTCTCCACGGTTTTTAATTTAAACGTATGCGGTTGATCGTAATTGCGGTTCAGGGTTATCAGCTTAAACTTATCTTCTAAATTATTCCTGACCAACCAATTCAGCAGGTGTTTTTCCAGAATTGGGAACCTTCCCGTAATTAAATAAAATTCTATTTCCTCGCTTTGCGACAGCTGTTTTAATCGTTCCACTCCGTGAGCCGGGAACACGCTTGATTCGTGCGCTGCTATCCATAGCCACTTCATCAACGCTCCCTCCGGCACCATAAAAGACAGCTTATTTATTCCCAGCACCTGCTTTTTAAACCATTTCACACCCGCCCTTACTAATCTGGCTGGGTTGTACGCCACCACTCCGTCAAAGTCTAAACCCACCCGGATTTTTCTTTTGGCCATGTTAAGGCCCTATTCTATCCTAAGCCGCCGTCTTTTTGTACCACCAGGCTCCGGTTGCCAGAAGCAAGGTTCCCAAAATCAGAGTTAACCAGGTTCCTTCTGTCTCTCCAGACACCGGGATAGCCGACATCGTTGCTGTTGCTGCCGGCGGCGGGGCCGCTGTCGGGACTACTGTCGGTACTAACGTCGGGATTAGTGTCGGCCTTGGTGTTGCCGTCGGGGCCGCCTGGGTCGTGCTGTTGACTACCGGTGTTGGCGCCGCCGTGGGCATTGGTGTGGGCGTCATGGTCGGGGAGGGTGAGGGTTTGATCGTCGCCGAGGGCGTCGCCGAATACGCCGGCAGGCTGCTTTCCCCCGCCGCGTACACCGTAAATGTCCGGGTAATGGTTTGTGTTATGCCGTTTATCACTGCCGAGATGGTCAGTGTGTGGTCTCCCGGCGCCAGATCCGACGGCACGCTATAGGTAAATGTCCCGTCTTTCGCCGCTGTGACAGTAGCGGTAATTGTCTGTGTGGAGTGGATTACCACAGTGATCTTTGTTCCCGGGGGCGCATCCCCTGAAATCACCGGCTTGGTTGTATTTATTTGTTCCCCCAATTGGGGACTAGTGACATTTATTTCTGTTGGGCTGTTGGTCTGCGACTCAAACGCGGCGTTTATCTGGGAAAACCTTGACGCCGAGGCGCTTCCCGTAGCCGGAGACTCCGCTACGGTGAAGTCGTAGTTGTTTCCCAATGCTATTTGCGGTACCGGACTGATTTTGCCCGCCGCCGTAATCACCGTGGCACTCCCCATTGACCCGTCTACGACCGAAATACTAAGGGGTGTGGTTTTGTCATAAGTCGCAAATCCGCTCCCGCTTCCTGTCCTGGCTGTGGACAGGGGAATCACCCATGATCCGCCACTTTTTACCAATCCCGCCAACAATCCCGCCCCCGGCAACTGCGCATAAATTAAGGCTCCGTCGGCCGGATCTCCGCTCTTCGTTACCACCTGGCCGTAAGCCACATCTGCCGCCGGTTGGGTAGCCACCGCCACCGCCGTGGTTATCTGGTAATTTTGTCCATTGTTGTCAAATAGCCCTTTTCCCGACCCGATCTTAAACACATATATCGTCGCCGGCTTCAGCCCTTTGAGCGTGACGAAATGGGTGAAGTAATTACCCACGCTTCCCTGGGTTTGGTCTCTCTCATCTGAAACCACAATATCCGGTGTTGTTGAATTCTCTCCGTACTGCACAAACCCCGGTACCGCAGTCACGGTCGTCCAGCTCACGTTAAATCCTGTATCGCTGACATTCGCTATCTTCATATCCACCGGCGCCTCCGTACTGTTCGCTGCCACATTCGGATTTCTTTGTCGCTGCACCAGCCATATACCCGTAAACAACCCCACCGTTGCCACCAGCAACCCTAACAGTGTGGGTAAGGTAAATTCTCTCCTTTTCATAAACTCCTCCCCTCTAGTTTATCAAGAACTCCGGTTTTTAAAATAGGGTCAAATGGTGTGAGGTGTTTTTCCAGGCCGGGCGGCAGCGTTACATTCACATAAGCCTGATAAACTTCTAACCCCACCCACGACGCTACCATAATCAAAGTCGTCACCAGCAAAAATACCAGATCTTTATCCCACCTTTTTCTTCTCATGGCATGAAAGCAGCTACTCCTCTAACATTTGCCGACAAACTTGCCCCGCCGCCGTTATCTTTAACAGCGGAAAATTCAACTCCCGTCAGGATATTTAATCTTCTGTTTTCTTCGATCGAGCTTACCATCTGCTTTAATTGATCATAACCCCCCTCGGCGGTGATCGTAAAGTTGAGCCCCTGCACTCCCTCCGGTAAAGTCACTTTATCCGTGGTCGGAATTACTCCGTTGTTGATTTTTCGGGGTGGGATCGTCGTCCCGGAAATCACCGCCGGTCCTACCGACAATTGCATAACTTGGACCCCGCTCTGGCTGGCGATGCTGAACATTTTTGCCGTCCAACTGTCCCAATTTGTCTGTGACGGTAGTGCCTCATCCAATACCGCCTCCCTCGGTAAAAGTGCTTGCAGCTCACTGCTGGCTTTCTGCATTTTGACAATTTTGTCATCCAGCTTGGTCACAATAGTGCTGTCTTCTTTGATTTGCCCCAGCAGTCCGGCAATTGCCATCAGAGTCGGCTTCAGCGCCAGCACAATCACCGCGATCACCAGCCCCAGCGACAGCGCCGTCCATACCCCGGCCTGAATTAAAGGCTGCTCCCTCATCACCTGTAGATACCGGCGGTATCTTGCCAGGCTGCTTTTGTAATCTAAGGCCATATTAGCGTGTCAGTGTCAGCGACAAAGTAATTCCTTTTATCGCGTCAGCCGCCAGCCCGGTAACCTCTACGGTTTTCCAGCGGCCGCTCCGGCTCATTTGCCCCAACATCAGACCCAAACTTCCGCTGTCTACCACATCCGCCCCGATCGTATCCCTATCCTTGCTGATCGAAAAATCGGTAAATCTCAGTCCGGGCGGTACTGTTCGGTCGACGGCCGCAATCTCATCGCCGGCGTTAAGCGTACTATTAAGCAAAGTTCCTGCCGCTGCCAGCTTTTTCTGTACCTGCACAAACTGGGTTTCTACCGTGGCCTGGGCATCCAGCACGTTTTTTTTGCCCTGGATATCATCCTTTAGACCCGCCACTTGTGTATCCAGCTTAAATCTCGACAGAAAAGCCACAATTACAATCAGCTCCGTCACAATTATTACGTATCTGCCTGTCGTTACCGCCCATCTCAAAAACTTTCCCCAAAACGACATCTCAAATTCCGAGGGCGCCAGCAAATTGATTCTTTCTTCTTGGGCAGCGGGCATGCCCTCAGTATACCAACTTTACTTTTTGGCTACCAGCTTGGTGAGCCGCGACTTCAGCCTGGCGGCTTTATTTTTATGGATTACTCCTTTTTTAACTGCCTTATCCAGACTTTTATAAGCCTTCTGGAGTGCGCTTTTGGTCGGTTTCCTTCGTAACCCCGCTACCGCTTCCGCAGCTTCCCGCCTGGTTTTAGCGTTCAACATTGCCTTGCGTTTATCGGCCCTTTGTTTCCTGATTGCCCCTACAGTTTGCGGCATAGCCGCCATATAATAACACACATGAAAGAACTTCTCAAAAACAGCTCTTCTTTCCTTCTTCGCCGCCAAACCCACATCCTCTCCGCCGCTTTCATCATCATGATTACTTACGCCCTCTCCAGTGCTATCGGTCTGGTCAAAACCCGTCTTTTAATCTCCGCTTTTTTCGGCTCGAAAGCCCCGCTCTTGGATGTTTACTACGCCGCATTTGTCATTCCGGACACGATTTTTCAGCTTCTGGTTATCGGCTCCCTCTCCGCCGCTTTTATCCCCACTTTTACCCGCTTTCTGGCCAAAAAAGCCTCCGAAGCCTGGTATATAGCCGCCATGTCCCTCAATTTAATCTTGATGGTTTTTATGGTTATCTCGGGCCTGATTTTCCTCTTCGCCCCTCAGTTCTCGCGGCTTATTGCTCCGGGTTTTAATTCCGCCCAAATTCTTACCATGACCTCGCTTTTACGGGTCATGCTGATAGCCCAGCTTTTCTTTTGTGTTTCCGGCTTTCTTACCGGCATGATCCAGTCCCATCAGCGGTTTTTAATTCCCGCCCTGGCCCCCGTAGCCTATAACCTGGGCATCATCTTCGGCATCATTTTTCTCTCTCCCTCCATGGGTATTTTTGGCCCGGCTTGGGGTGTGGTCATTGGTGCCGCCGTTCACATGCTGATTCAGCTGCCTCTGGCTCTGAGACTCGGCTTTAGATTTATTCCCCGCCTCGACCTGTCCCATCCCGGCGTCCGGGAAATGATCGTTCTCATTCCTCCCCGGTCCGCCGCTCTGGGTATCGACCAGATTGAACAGTTTGTTTCCGTTATCCTGGCCTCTCTTTTAGCTTCCGGGTCTCTGACCATTCTCAACGTTGCTCGCCTACTTTATGCCTTGCCTTCCTCTCTTTTTGGGGTCACTATCGGTCAGGCCGCTCTTCCCACCTTGTCCCTGGAATACTCCCAGGCCGATAAGCGCCGTTTTTTACAGACTCTTACCGACTCCCTTTTGCAGGTTGCCTTTTTGGCCCTTCCCTTAAGCACCCTATTTATTATTTTACGCATTCCCATCGTCCGTATCGTCTTCGGTGCCAGTTCCTTTCCCTGGGCCGCCACCCTCTTAACCGGGAAAACTTTGGCCATACTGGCTCTTTCCGCTTCCGCCTCTGCCATTACCCAATTGGTCGTCCGCGGTTTTTATTCTCTGCACGACACTCGCACTCCTTTATTCGTCGGTTTGGGTGCCGCCGTTTTTGATACCCTGGCCGGGATTAGCGCTGTCCTTCTCTTTCACTGGGGTGTCGCCGGCTTGGCCATTGCCATTTCCTCCACTACCATTATCGAGGCCTTGGCCTTGGTTTTTCTTCTCCACCGCCGTCTGCACCTGCCGTCAGAACTCCGACACTCGGTCATCACCGCCTTTACCAAAATGCTCATCATTAGTTTCATTACCGGCATCAGTTTGTGGCTCCCCATGCACCTGTTGGATCAATTTGTCTTCGATACCACCCACACCCTGCCCCTTTTGGCTCTCACCCTGGTTACCACCTTTATTGGTCTGATCACTTATCTCTTTCTATCTTTTCTTTTCCGTATCCCCCAGCTTTATGAATTAATCGCTCTCACCAAAAGAATTTCCCATTTCCACGAGCTGTTCTCTCCCGTCACCGAAACTTTGAGCGAGCCCGTCATCCTTCCCGCCCCGGACCAGAATTAATCATGTTAAATATTTCTCCTCCCGATTATAAATTTTGTCCCTTATGCGGTCAGGAATTAGCTATCCGGCAGGAAGAGGGCTATGACCGCAAGTTTTGCCATTCTTGTCGTTGGACTTACTACCCTCATGTCTTTACCTCCGCCTGCGGGATTGCCATCAAGAATCACCGGGTTCTTATGGTCAGGCGGCTGCGTGAGCCGTATCGGGGTACCTGGATGTTTCCCGCAGGTTTCGTTTCCTATGGTGAACATCCCCGCGACACTTTAATTCGGGAAATCAAAGAGGAGACGGGCTATCAGGTCGTCTCTTCCCGCTTACTTGATGTCATCCAGGTTGATGACGACCCCCGTGCGCTCGGCCACTTTGCCTTCATGTACAAAATCAAAGTTTCCGGCCGCCTGGATCCGGGAGACCCGCAGGAAAACAGCGCCGTCGCTTGGTTTGATTTGGATAAACTGCCCCCGATTGGTTGGCATAGCCAGCGTCTCATGTTCGAAAAACTCCGGCAGGGTTATAAAAATTAATTCTTTTCCTGTTTTTGCAGCGGCAGGCAGGCCATTACCTGAATTGCCAACAATCGTAATGCTCCGTCCAATTCACTTGAATTCACTCTGGGATTTGCCACCTCAACAAACTTCGCCTCGCCGTTAACGGGCACCTGTTTAACAAACTCCACGACCTTCTCTTACGCCTTTAAGTATTCATTCACATGCTCTACGGCCGGAAAGGGATCATTGACAGTGTTCAATTTCGCCGCCTCTCTGTCTTTAAGATTTTCCACGATATCCTCGGGTGTGGCCGTGATTTCTATCCAGACCGCCGGCCATAACTCGTTAGTCGCCTTGCCGGATGCGATCAGCCTTTCAAAATAGCCTACGTGAGACGGACCCAACCTAATGGCATGCATCAGAAAATTAAGTGGTTTTTTTACCACTACCAACTTTCCTTCCCCCAGCGCTCTTTCCACCGCCGGAAGTGCCCGACCGTATCCCCAAGCATGTGTATAATCAGCTATTTCCGCACGCTCAGAATACGTTCCTTATGATCTCATCCTTACCCACACCGTCAGAACCACCATAAGCCACCAGGCTTGGGTGGACCTGCAGCCCTTTATTTGCCGAACATGGGCTGATTTTACCTAACTAGCTACACTTCTTCCACTTTGACTTCTTTTGGAAACAACAGTTGAAACGGGTACCCCACCAAATTCCTGCAAATTTTCCCCGGCTTGAATTGCCTTAGCCAGGCCACCATTTCCCGGGAAATTATTCTGGGCTCCTTTTTCGCCTTGCCTTTATATTCCACTTCAACAAAATCCCCCAAATTCTTTACCCGATCTATTGCAATCTCATAACTATCCGCCAACCATTTTTTCCTGATCTTATCTACGATTACCACCGGTTTGATATCCAGTGCCGAAAATATTTTTTCCAATCTCTCCGCATTGTCTACCCCGGACTCATATTCATCACAAAAATAACTCCTGCCGTCTTTGTCATAATGCCAATTTTTATAATTTATCGAACTTTTATCTCCTTCTTTTCTTAACCTTAACCACTCCCGGGTTGGCCTTTCCCGGGTAAAGTCTCTGTGTCTTGGCGAATAGTACTCGTCAATTTGCCGTTCCTCTCCCAAATATGTCCCTTTTCTCTTCAAAAACGCCAGCAGCCCCTTACTGTCTTCAATCTGCACCTTGATTTCTATTTCTCGATTTCCGCCCATAACTAACCCGAATATAACATCACTCTTTGGATTTTGCTAGAATCCTTCCTATGGTCGAAATAATCTTTGAACCCCACTCCACTACTTTGGATAACGAAAACCATATTTCATCAGGACATAACGATGTTGCTTTATCCGAATTAGGCGTCAAACAGTCCGGGGAATTGGGAGCGAGAAGGGGATCAGAAACATTTACGGCCGTTTTTTGTTCCGATTTGCAGCGCTCTTACAAAACTGCCGCCATTGCCTTCGGCCACAAATTTCCCATAATTCAAGACCCTCGTCTGCGGGAGTGCGACTACGGCGACCTCACCTGTCATCCCAGCAGCGAGGTCGATGCCGCCAAACCCTTACATATCACCACCCCCTTTCCTCATGGCGAAAGTTACGGGCAAGCGGCTGTCAGAATGGGTGAATTTCTCAAAGATCTCAAATCCAAATACGATGGCCGGCGCGTCCTGATCATTGGCCATCGGGCTACCCAGTACAGTCTGGAGCACTGGATCAAAGGAGTTTCTGTCACGGACGCAGTTTCTGCTCCCTGGACCTGGCAGCCCGGCTGGACCTACTTTCTTACTTAAATCTCCCTTTTCATTCCCTCTTTGCGAAAGGGGGAAAACAATCCAAGGACTCCCCCTCTTTTTCAAAGAGGGGTTGACCTGCCTGCCGGCAGGAATGGAATATTTAGATATCTTGAACAACTTAAGCCGATATCTCGAACCAACAGGACAAACCAGACTAAAGCAGAATCTCTTTTTTGGAATCTTGCCCTCAGAAAAGACAAAACCAGATATCGGTTTTTAGGGCAAAAACCTCTCGGTCAATTTATCTTGGATTTCTCTTGCCCGAAACTATCATTAGCCGTCGAAATCGACGGGAACTCACACGCAATAAAGAATCGTTAGACCACGAAATGAACTTGAAATAACAATTTAGGATTTGAAGACAAAAATTAAAGCCAGAGAAACCGAAATCTCCCCCCTCTTTATTAAAGAGGAGGGGCTAGGGAGAAGATTTGTTAAAATAGCCTCATGGAAAATATCCGAAATTTCGCCATTATTGCCCACGTGGACCACGGCAAATCCACCCTGGCCGACCGCCTGCTGGAACTGACCGGCACCGTAGCTGCCCGGGACATGCGCTCCCAGCTTTTGGACAGTAATCCCATCGAACGGGAGCGGGGGATTACCATCAAACTCGCCCCGGTCAGAATGGAGTACCAGGGGCATATTCTGAATTTAATCGATACCCCGGGCCATGTCGACTTTTCCTACGAAGTCAGCCGTTCCTTGGCCGCCTGCGAAGGGGCCATCTTGTTGGTTGATGCCACCCAGGGCATCCAGGCCCAAACCCTGGCTCATTTCCGGGAAGCCCAAAAATTAAATTTGGCCGTCATTCCCGTCATCAACAAAATTGACATCACCACCGCCGATATTGAGGGCACTAAACGCCAGCTTCACGAGATCTTAAACTTTGACCCGGATTCCATCCTGCTTGTCTCCGGCAAAACCGGCGCTGGGGTTCCCGAACTTCTGCAATCCGTCATTGACCGTATTCCTCCTCCTTCCGGTTCGCCGGCTGCCCCCCTGCGGGCCTTGGTCTTCAACTCCAATTTTGATCTGCACCTGGGCGTCGTGGCTTGGGTCAGGTTGATCGATGGCGCCGTCCGCCGTCACGACAAATTTTATCTTTTGGCCACTCATGCCCATACCGCCGCTATCGAAGTCGGCATTTTCGCTCCGGGGCGGCAGACCCGTGATTCCCTTTCCGCCGGAGAGGTCGGCTATGTCGTCACCGGACTCAAGGATATTTCCGCTCTCACTGTCGGCGACACTCTTTCTGCTCTGCCTGTCGCTTCTCCTCTGCCCGGTTATAAACAGATCAAACCCGTCGTCTTTGTCAGTTTTTACCCCACCGACGGAGACGAGATTAATGCCCTTCGTGACGCCCTGTCCAAATTGCGGCTTCAGGATAGTTCCCTGGAGTTTACGCCGGAATTTTCTCCCGCCCTGGGCAACGGCTTTCGCGTCGGTCTCCTGGGCCTGCTGCACGCCGACGTGGTTCAGGAACGCCTGGAACGCGAATTCAATCTGTCTTTAATCGCGGCCACCCCGTCAGTCAGCTACCAGATCGTCACGGTAAAAGGGGATACTTATACCATCTCCAAAGCCCTCGACCTGCCCGACCCCTCATTTATTCGGGCCATCCGCGAGCCCGTGATCAATTTGTCCCTCTTCGTCCCCGAATCCTTCGTCGGTGGTGTCATGCAGCTTTGTCAGGACCACCGGGGCAAAAAGCAGGACATGCAGTATCTGGGCAAACTAATTCACCTTACTTATACCTTGCCCTTGGCCGAGTTAATCCGCGGTTTTTATGACCAGCTCAAGGGCGTTTCCCAGGGCTTTGCCACTCTCGATTATGAGCTCACGGGCTATGTCGCCGCCGATCTGGTCAAATTGGATGTTCTGGTTGCCGGCGACCTGGTCGACTCTTTATCCCAGATCGTCCCCCGGTCTCAGGCCATCTCCATTGGTCAGGAGTTGGTTCAGCGTCTGGCTGGTATTATTCCCCGTCAGCAGTTTGAAATTGCCATCCAGGCCGCAATAGGCGGGCATATCGTGGCCCGAAGCGACATCAAAGCTTTCAGAAAGGATGTTCTCGCCAAAATGTCCGGCGGCGATCAGACCAGAAAAGACAAACTCCTCAAAAAACAAAAAAAAGGCAAATCCCGCATGAAACGCGTCGGCCGTGTCGACATCCCCCAGGAAGCTTTTTTGTCGCTTCTTCGCGTTTACTAGGATCCTGGGGTTAGTTCCACCAGCACCACCTCGTTTGGCGGCATGGGAATTTGCGTTTGCAGCACCGCGGCTGTCGTTGCCACTTTCGTGGTTGTGCTGACTCCTTCGAGGGTAGTGGTTTTTAAAGTAAAATTCTGATTTTGTAAATTCATAAATGTCATGGGCACCGTCTCACTGTGTTGATTTTTGGGGTCGTAGTTTGTTACCACCACCTGGTCTGTCTCCCCCTTCCTGGCCGCCACCGCTTCCACCCAGCTTCCCTCGCCAGTTACGGGCAGCCTCTCGTCGCCCAGCGCCGTCAAAAATGCCAAAGCCGTATATCGGGGTTTGCCCACCAGACCCCAATCGCCTGCCACGGCAAAATTAAAAGCGTAATTTACTTTCGCCATCATGGCTCTTTCTACTGCCACGGCCTGCGCCGCCCCGATATCATTGTCGTTATCCCCGCCAGCTTTACTGTTTGCCCCCGTCTCCGTGATTAAAGTTTCCAGGCCGGCATAGTTGGGGTGGGTTTGTTTGTAAGCTTCTATTTGCTGAATATCCGCTTGATATTGGCTCATATCCAGGTCATACCTATGCCATGAATAAAAATCCATCCGCACTTTATTGGCCAGGGCCCAGTCCAAAAACCCGTCCAGCCAGTTTTTGTACAGCCCCGTAGTTGCCGGCCCCCCGATTTTAAACGGCTTGGTGTTCTTTGCCGCCTGCGCCCCCGCCGCGGCGTATGCGTACAGGTTTCTGTAATCTTTCGTTCCTCCCATCGTCCAATTTCCGAACCAGTTCGGCTCATTCCAGACCTCATAATACACTCCATCAATGCCCAAGCTCCCGCTGTAATGTTCTATGGTCTTTTGTACAACCTCAGACCAGTCGTTCCAGTTTCTCGGCTCGGATACCTCGTCCGTCGTTGCCAGTACCGGTGGCATGTAAGACAGTACCAAAAACGGCTTGGCCCCCATATTGGTCATTTCCCCGACCACAGCGTCCAATCTGCTCCAGTCAAATGTTAGCCCCCCCTGCTGGTCTCTCCCCACCACTCCGAAGCCGTCAAAGATATGGTCTATTCTGATATATTCCGGTTTCAGTTGCGCTACGGCTGAAGCATTGGTCACCAGAAAAGTTTCCTGGTTCTGTCCTCCCTGGGCCAGGGCCAGCCAGGGTTTGGGCATCGGTCCCAAGCTCCTGTCCGTCTCCACGTTTATTGCCGCCAGTCTGCCCTCAGCCGTCACTCCGCTTCGCATCAGGCTGTTCGCCGCCTTCAGGATTATCGGCAGTCCCACCGCCAGGGCTATTACTCCTAAAATCGAGATCACTTCCTGCCGATTTTTCATACGCTGATTCTACGGCAGCCTTATCCCCTTGACAACGGTTAGCACTCATGATAAGTTTCTGCTAAGACCATGTCTCTCACTCCCCGCCAAACCCAGATTTTAAAAGCCGTCGTCGAGGAGTATATTGCCACGGCCCAGCCCATAGCCAGCGAGCAAATTGAAAAAAAATACCCCCTGGGCGTTTCTCCCGCCACCATCAGAAACGAAATGGCTGCCCTGACCCACGAAGGCTTTCTTCACCAGCCCCATACCTCCGCCGGCCGCGTTCCCACGCCGGTTGGTTTGCGTTTTTATGTCGACCACTTGATGCAGGAAAAACAATTATCTGTGGCCGACGAAGTTTCCACCAAGGAGCAAGTCTGGGATTCCCGTTTCCGCTTTGATAAATTACTGCGCCAAGCCAGCCTCGCTTTAGCCGACCGCACCAAAGCCCTCTCCGTGATCGCCACTGACCAGGGTGATATTTATTATGCCGGCGTGGCCAATATTCTCGACATGCCGGAATTCTTTGACATCGATGTTACCCGCACCCTGCTCTCTTTTCTGGATGAGCAATCCCGTGTCCGTCAGCTCTTTTTCGAGCGCAACTATGGCGAGGACCCCATCCATATCATCTTTGGGTCCGACCTGGGCTGGCCGTTTTTTGACCCCGTGGGCATGGCTTTTACTTATTTCAACGCCGGCTCGGATCGCCGGGGCACTATGGCTGTGATCGGCCCCTGCCGTTTAAACTTCCCTTATGTTATTCCCACCCTGCGCTATATGAACGGCCTTATTTCCGGCATGAACGCCAGTTGGTAAATTTTACTTATGGCTAAAAAAACCTCCCCCCCCAAAATTGATGTCGCCTCCCTCCAGGAACAGATCGCCACTTTGGACGAGAACTGGAAACGGGCCCTGGCTGATTACCAAAATCTGGCCAAACGCATCGAGGCCGACAAAAAAGACTTCGTGACTTATGCCACGGCCAACATTATTTCCCAGCTCATTCCCACTCTTGATATCTTGGACCTAGCCGACAAACACTCTGCCGACCAGGGCATTCATATGGCCGTCAGGCAGTTCCACGACGTTTTAACCGCCGCCGGTTTGCAGTCTATTTCTCCTGCCGTAGGGGATCCGTATGATCATCATCTGCATGAATGTCTGGAAACTCTCCCCGGTTCCCCCTCCGACACTATTGCAGAAGTCGTGGCAATTGGTTATAAAATAGATGCGTTTATAATTAAACCTGCAAAGGTTAAAGTTTTTAAATAAACTATGGCAAAAATAATCGGTATAGATTTAGGCACCACGAATTCCTGTGTGGCGGTCATGGAGGGCGGTCAACCCAAGGTTATCCCCGCCGCCGATACCGGCCGCAATACCACTCCCTCCGTCGTTGAGCCCGTCAAAAATCTGGTCGGCGATGTCGCCAAGCGCCAGATGATCCTCAATCCCAAAAACACCATCTACAGCATCAAGCGCTTGATGGGCAGGAAATTCTCCGATCCCGAAGTCAAACGCACCATTGAGATGGTTCCCTACAAAGTCGTCTCCGGCAAGGACAACATGGCCTGTGTCGAAGTCGACGGCAAAGTTTATACTCCTCAGGAAATTTCTGCCAAAATTCTCCAGACCATGAGAGCTCACGCTGAAGCCTATTTAGGTGGCACTGTCGACCGCGCCGTTATCACCGTCCCTGCCTATTTTGATGATTCCCAGCGCCAGGCTACCAAACAGGCCGGTGAAATCGCCGGTCTCAAAGTCGAGCGCATCATCAATGAGCCGACGGCCGCCGCTCTCGCCTATGGCCTCGACAAGAAAAATGCCCATACGGTAGCCGTTTATGATTTAGGCGGCGGTACTTTTGATATCTCCGTTCTGGAATTGGGTGACGGCGTTTTTGAAGTCAAAGCTACCAACGGTGATACCCACTTGGGCGGCGATGATTTTGACGCCAAAATTGTCGATTGGATTGTGGAGGAATTCAAAAAAGACAACGGAGTCGACCTCAAAAAAGACGTCCAGGCCCTCCAGCGCGTCCGTGACGCCGCCGAAAAGGCCAAGATCGAGCTTTCCTCCACCATGGAAGTAGATATCAATCAGCCCTATATTACTCAGAAAGACGGTCAGCCTCTCCATCTCAATCTCAAACTGACGCGGGCCAAGCTGGAATCCCTGGTCGATGACTTGATCCAAAAAACCATCGCTCCGGTCAAAGCCTGTCTCAAAGACGCCAAAAAGACGGTGGGCGATATTGACGAAGTTGTCATGGTCGGCGGAATGACCCGCATGCCCAAAGTCGTCACGACCGTCAAAGACTTTTTCGGTAAAGATCCCAACAGAAGTGTCAATCCCGATGAAGTTGTCGCCGTCGGCGCCGCTATTCAGGGTGGTGTCTTAACCGGCGACGTCAAAGACGTGGTTCTTCTGGACGTTACCCCTCTCACTTTGGGCTTGGAAACTCTGGGCAGCGTCATGACCCCGCTCATCGACAGAAACACCACCGTCCCTACCAGCAAATCCCAGGTCTTTTCCACTGCCTCCGACAGTCAGACTTCTGTGGAAATCCATGTTCTGCAAGGCGAGCGTCCCATGGCCACCGACAACAAAACCCTGGGCAGCTTTATCCTGGACGGCATTCCTCCTGCCCCCCGCGGCGTCCCCCAGGTCGAAGTCACTTTTGATATCGATGCCTCCGGTATTCTCAAAGTCTCCGCTAAAGACAAGGCCACGGGCAAAACCCAGCATATTACCATCACCAATTCCACCAACTTAGACGACAAGGAAGTAGAAAAAATGCGTAATGAAGCACAGGTTCATGCCGCCGAAGACGCCGAGAAAAAGGCCAAGATCGAGGCTAAAAACCAGGCCGATTCCTTAATCTTTACCGCCGAAAAAACTCTCAAGGACGCCGGCGACAAAGTCCCCGCGGATCTGAAAAAAACCGTCGAGGACAAAGTCAAAACCCTCAGGGATATTTTAGAAACCGGCACCAAAGAGGATTTAGAGGCCAAATCCAAAGACTTAATGGACAGTCTCCAGCAATTAGGCGGCGCCATGTATCAGCAACAGCCTCCTTCCGCATCAGACACCAAGCCTGAAGATAAACCCGATGACAAGAAACCTGAAGAAGGCGAAGTGGTCAATTAATGAAAAAACTCAATCTCAAAGCTGAACTCCTGGTCCTCTGCGATTCGGCCTTTCTCTCCCAGGAAAATAAACTAAATATCATCGGCATTTTTGACCAGATCTTTGCGGCCCAGATTCCCTCCAATTACCTGAAAATGTCCGTCGCCGCCGTCATCGTGGGTGAGCCCGAAACCGAGCACACCGTAAAGCTCAGCATCGAAGACCCCAACCACAAAAAAATTATTATTCCGGAATTGCGGGCCAAACTGGGGAATAACGGCAAAACCAACATCATTTCCGAATTGGGCAACTTTCCGCTTCCCGAAACCGGAACTTACAAAATAATTCTTGAAGCAGACGGTGAATTGCTGGGCACCAGGGAATTCAGCGTCGGGCACGTGAATGGATCAGATACCAAGGTTTCAGGGCTTGCCAATTAGATTGCTAGGACCGCTTTTAGATCAAACCCAATAGGTGCAACGCCGTACTTGTTTTCAGATTCGTCGCCTCTTTTTAATAACACTAATAATCCAATAAAAATATTGACCAACGGAATAAACGCTAACAGACAATACCATCCGGATTTTCCGATATCATGTAACCGCCTTATATAAAATGAGAAATTGTAAATCATTAAAAAAACATACATAAGAATGGAGATTATCGCTACGATCGGGGAGAAAGCGGGTCCACTTGATTTTGCGGAGGCTTTCACGAAGATGATTAGAAATATGGCGGAGTACAAAGCTACGTAAATCCCCACGGTGATCATCACACCCACAATAAATTCTAGTCTATTAATTCTTCCACCAAAAAGCCTTTTCCATAAAGACCCCTTCTCCGAAACCGCCGAGGCTGGAGGGAGAGATGTTGGGACGACTGTTACGGGAGTTTGTATCTCATCCATGTGTCTCCATTAAGACAAACATTTAAACCCATGTCAAACTTATGTAAAATTCTAGCATGAAATTTGTGTTGCCAAAATCATTACAAACTCAGACTATTCAGCTTAATCAATCCGCCCACACCGCGGCTGATGCGGCCGCTGCATTAGACTGCGATGTCGCTCAAATCGCCAAATCCCTCATCTTTTACGATGTTGCCACCAACGAACCAATATTGATAATTGCCAGCGGCGCTCGTCGCGTCGACAAAGTCAAAGTGGGGGAGTATTTACGCCGGAAAATCAAAACCGCCTCTCCCGAATTTGTCCTCGCCCGCACCGGTTTTCCCGCCGGCTCCGTTCCCCCCTTCGGTCATCTCCGCAAATTACCCACTTTAATTGATGAAATTCTTAAAAATTTCCCTATTGTATGGGCCGCCGCCGGCTCCCCCACCTCCGTTTTTTCCATTACTCCTCAAAATTTGATCACCCGAACCCGGGGGCAAGTTATCCCTATTTGCTAGCCCACCTGGCCCATATTCCCGCAGGCATGATCCGCCCTTTGGCGCTTTCAACTAGTCCCAGTTCTCCGCTTTCCGCCTCAGTGCACATCGCATCGCCCAGTAAATTTTTTAAAGCCATATGTGATAAATCCGCTGTGTAACCGTTAATCAGCCAAAATAGGGGAGTCGGGGACAGTAGCTGCTTCACCGCCCACACCAGTTTGGGCAGATCCTCTTCCAGTTTCCAGACTTCTCCCGCGGTTCCTCTTCCGAATCTGGGCGGATCCATAATAATTGCGTCATATTTAACCCCTCTTCTGATTTCCCGTTGCACAAATTTCATGGCGTCATCCTGGATCCATCTGATTTTATCCTTGGTGATTCCTGACAATAAGGCATTTTCCGACGCCCACATCATTGCCGGCCGTGACGCGTCCACATGTGTTACCATGCCCCCGGCCAAAGCGGCCGCCATCGTCGCCCCACCCGTGTACGCAAAGAGATTTAAAATTTTGAATTTTAAATTTGAATTGATGTTTGAGTTTTGAGCTTTGAGCTTTTCCGCAATCCACTCCCAATTTACCGCCTGTTCTGGGAAAATCCCCACATGCTTAAAATCAGTCGGCCGCAGTTTAAATTTCATGTCTTTGTAATTTACCCGCCAGTCGGTTGGAGGATCGCTTCTAAAACTCCATTTTTCGTCCGCAAACACCGCGTCCGCCCGCTTCCATAAAGTCACGTCTCCCTTATTCCAAATCGCCCGCGGGTCTGGCCTGGCCATGATATACGCCCCAAATCTTTCCAGCTTTTCCCCCTCCCCGCTGTCAATTAGTTCGTAATCTTTCCACTCCTTTGCAACCAGTATTTGTGAATTTGTCATTGGAGTTTTGAATTTTCTACACCCTCCGGCGTTTCTTGGGCCTGGCTCCGTTATGGGCCATCGGCGTCACATCCGCGATTAGTGTCATCTTCAGCCCGATTGACCGCAGCGCCCGCAAAGCCGCATCTCTGCCTGACCCCGGACCCTTCAGGTATACTTCTGCTTCTTTAATTCCCGCGGCCATCGCCTTTCTTCCCGCCGCTTCTACCGCTGTCGTGGCCGCAAACGGGGTCGCTCTTCGGGCCCCCTTAAACCCGGCCGCGCCGGCCGATCCCCACGCCACCGTATTTCCTGCTCCGTCGGTAATCGTCACCAGGGTATTGTTAAAAGTCGCCGTCACGAAGACCTTGCCCGTACTCATGACTTGGCCTCCTTTTCTGTTTTTGCCGCTTCAGTTTTTGCCATCACTTCTTTCTTCAAAGCTCCGATGGTGACTCTCTTGCCCCTCTTGGTTCTGGCGTTGGTTCTGGTCCGCTGTCCCCGGGCCGGCAGCCCTTTAGCATGCCTCGATCCTCTATAAGACCCGATTTCCCGCAGTCTGGAAATATTTTGCGCCACTTCTTTCCGCAAATCTCCTTCTACCTTCATTCCCTCCACCACTTTTTGCACCTTCCCCAGATCCTCGGCCGACAAGGCGTTTACCCTGATGTCCCCGCTGACTCCGGCTTTCATTAATATCTCCTTTACATTAGTCGGCCCGATACCGTAAATATAGCGCAATGAAAACTCCAGCTTCTTTTTTTCGGGGATATCAATACCGGCTACTCTTGGCATATTTTTTCCTTATCCCTGCCTCTGCTTGTGTTTTGGGTTGCTGCAAATAACATACAAAACCCCCCGGCGGCGAATCACCTTGCAGTTCCGGCAGCGGACTTTTATGGATGCTTGCACTTTCATGCTTATTTTTTCAGTTTAAACACCACTCGGCCGCGGGCGAGATCCAGTCTGTTTATCTCTACCCTGACCGCATCTCCCGGCAGCAGTTTAATGTACTGGAGACGCATTTTTCCGGCTAAATGACACAAAATCACATGGCCGGCGATTTCTTCCGGGGCTCTGTCAGCCACCTTCACCCGGAACATGGTGTTCGGCAGATTTTCTACCACCATCCCTTCCACAATGAAGACCGACTTGTCCCCGCTATTCATTTTTTGCCTCTGTCAAGACCTTTGGACCATCTTTATAAATAGCCACCGTCTCTTCAAATAGCCCAGATATTTTACCATCCGCCGTGCCTATTGTCCAACCGTCGTCATTTTGGTAAACCACCTCGGATTCGCCCTCGTTGTACATGACTTCGATGGCCAGCACCATTCCCGGCACGATCTTGGGCGAGTTTTCCCGGTTTCCCACCGCGAAGCAGGGGATAGCCGGCTCCTCATGCAGTTCCCGGCCTACCCCGTGGCCGGTTAAGGCCTTAACGGGGCTATATCCCGCCTTCTCAATTACTTTTTGCATGGCCTCGGATATATCAAAGATGCGCTTTCCCGGCTTGGCCTGGGCGATGGCTGCTTTTAAGGCTCTTCTTCCCGTCTCCAAAAACTTTTTTAATTTCGCTTCCCCTTCCCCCACGATGATGGTTACCGCCGCATCCGTATGCCATCCTTTGTAATACAGGCCTACATCAATCGCCAATTTGTCTCCTTTTTCCACTTTCCGGTCTCCCGGAATTCCGTGTACCACGACTTCGTTCACGTTAAGACAGGTTGCGTGGTGATACCCCGCCACTCTTTTAAATGAAGCGCCCCCCCCGGATTCATCAATTAATTTTTGGGCGATCCGGTCAATCTCCCGGGTGGTCATGCCCGGTCTCACCGCGGCCGCTGTTAGTTTTCGAATCTGCCCCAGCTTGGCTCCCCCCTCCGCCATCACCCGCATTTGCTCTTCATTTTTAATGCTTATCCTTTTCATAATCCCAGCTCCTTCACTATTTCCTCATGGATCGCCTCAATCGGCCTTTCCCCGTCGACCTCCGTCAAAATTCCTTCCTCTCTGGCCTTTTTTAAAATCGGCCCCGTATTCGCATGGAAAATTCCCAGTCTGTTTTTGATTGCCTCCGGCTGGTCATCTCCCCGTTGCGTGAGTTTTCCTCCGCACTCGCACGTTTCCGGGCCGGGTGGGGGATTGGTGATCTGGTTCCAGATTCGGCCGCACTTTGTGCAGTCTCTTCTTGCCGACAGTCTTTTTATAGACTCCTCCTCCGGGATGGTGATATATATCAATTTGTCGATTTTCTTTCCGAATCTCCTCAGCATGTCTTCCAGTTGCTCAAATTGGGCGACGCTTCTGGGATATCCGTCAAAGATAAACCCCTTCTTTTTCTCACGCAGGGAACTCTCCTTCTTGCTGATATGGTCCCAGGCCACGGTTCTCACAAACTCGTCGGGGACCAGTTTCCCGCTGTTCAAATACCCTTTTATCTCTTCGGCCTTGGGGTTGTTTGAATTGGCGATGCTTCGAAGGATTTCTCCCATCTCCACATAATTAAATCCGAACTGTTTTACCAACAATTCCGCCTGTGTGCCCTTTCCCGATCCCTGTGGCCCCAAAATCATGATATTCATAAAATGGCTGACGAGGTAGGTAAGAATCCTTCATAGTTTCGCACCAGCAGCTGAGATTGTAATGATTTTACCGTTTCCAGCACCACCGACACCACAATCAGAATCCCCGTTCCCCCCATCGACAGCGTCGGGATATTAAACACTCCCTGCATCGCCGACGGCAGCACCGCTACCAGGCCCAAAAATATCGCCCCCACCAGCGTAATCCGGTTCAGTACCCCCGACAGGTACTCTGCCGTGGCCGTCCCCGGCCTGATCCCCGGGATAAATCCGCCGTATTTCTTTAAGTCTTCGGCGATTTTTTCCGGGTTAAATACCACGGCCGTGTAAAAATATGTGAATCCGATTACCAGCAGGAAGTAAATGAGGCTGTATATCCATCCTCCCGGCGTCATCACCGCCACTATTTGGGCGGCGGCGTTGGCTATCGCCTGGTTCGGTACCTGCTCTACAAATTTCCCCACCATTGACGGAATCAATACCAGCGACACCGCAAAAATAATCGGGATGACTCCGGCCTGGTTTAGCCGCAGCGGCAGATGCGTCACCTGTCCGCCGTACGTCTTTCCCGCCTTCATCCTTTTTGCATACTGCACCACGATATTCCGCGACGCCTCATTCATAAATACCACCGCCGCAATCACCACCAGGCTTAAAACCGCAAATACCAGCACGTTGCCGAGATTTAATGTTTCCAAAGTTGCCGCCGTTTGTCCCAAGGCTATAGGCATCCGCCCCACAATTCCGGCGAAAATCAGCAGGCTGACCCCGTTTCCCACTCCGTATTCCGTAATCAGTTCTCCGAGCCACACCACCAGAATTGATCCCGTGGTAATCGTGACTAACAGGGCGATCATTTGCAGGGGCGACAAATTTCCGAATACCCCCTGGCTTTTCAGCAAAAAGTACATGCCGAATCCCTGTAAGAGGGAAATCGGCACCGTTATCAACCGTGTGTATTGGTTTACTAGCTCCCGCCCGTATTCGCCTTCCTTCTGCAATTCTTCCAGTTTGGGAAATACCACTCCTAATAGCTGCATAATAATCGAGGCGTTGATGTATGGCCCCAGCCCCAATGCCACCAGGCTGAAATTGGCGAGAGTTCCCCCGGAAAAGATATCAAGTAGGCCCAGTATCTGGCTCCCCGAGAATAATTGCCGCAGGGCGTTCCGGTCCATTCCCGCGACCGGGATATGTGCCAGCAGCCGGTAAATGATCAAAATTCCTCCCGTAAACAGCAATTTCCGCCGTAGATCCCGTGAGGACCAGATTTGGTTTAGGGCAGAGATCAGTTTGTTCATACCGCAGTCTCGACTTTTCCTCCGGCCGCCTCAATTTTAGCCGTTGCTGCCTTGGACGCCGGTACCTTGACCACTACCGCTTTTTTTATCTCCCCCCCGCCTAATATCTTGACTCGGACTCGGCCGTCGGCTATCCACCCCGTTTTCACCAGGTTTTCTGCCGTTACTTCGGTTTTTGCCGGCCAGCCTTCCAAATCTCCCACGTTCAACTCCGCCTTCACCGTCCGGGATTTAAATTTTCCCTTACCCCGCAGTAGCGGCACCCGCTTTAAAAACGACTTTTTAAACTTCGTGCCCTCAAAGTCGATTTTTACCGTTTCTCTGGCCTTTTGCCCTTTTGTCCCTCTTCCGCTGGTGTGCCCGCCTTTGCCCGAACCGATCCCCCGGCCCACCCTCTTGGCGGATCGCTCGACAATTTTTGGCAATTTATTTATTTCCATATCAATTAGTCTGTTTAAACATTCTTAATGCCTGGAAAGCTGCCCGTACGTTGCTGGCCTTGTTAGCTGTTCCCAGAATTTTCCCCACCACGTCTCTGATCCCCGCCGCTTCCACCACTGCCCGCACTGCCCCTCCGGCGATCACTCCCGATCCCGGCGGCGCCGGCTTTAAAAGGAGCTTGGCCGCTCCCAGTTTTACCCTCATTTCGTGGGGGATAGTCGTCCCCCTCATGGGCACGGTAATCAAATGCTTCTTGGCGTAAGTCACCCCTTTTTGCATGGCGGAAGATACATCGGCGGCTTTCCCCAGGCCTACCCCTACCCGGCCTTTCCGGTCGCCCACTACCACCAATGCGGCAAAACTGATTTTATTCCCCCCCTTGCCCTTTTTAGACACCCGGTTTACCTGCACCACTTTTTCCTCAAATTCTTTTGGCTCTCCGGATTGGGCTCGGTTGTAATTGCGGTGGTAAGCCATATTATTTAGAATTTAAGCCCCCCTTCCCGGGCCGCTTCGGCGAGGGTTTTCACCCGCCCGTGGTAATTGTAAGCTCCCCGGTCAAACACCACTTTAACTACTCCCGCCGCCACCGCTTTTTTGGCGATATTTTTTCCCGTCTCGGCTGCCGTTTTTCCACGTACCCCGGCCACGGTTATTCCTTTTTGGTCATCGATTACCTGGGCGTACAAAAATTTATTTGATTTGAATACCGACAGTCTCGGCAGACCGCTTTTGCGCACAACCGCCCTGATCCGCACTTCCCTCCGGATCCGGTTATGGGTATATCTTTTAATACTTTGTCTCATAGGTTACTTCGCTCCCGCCGCCGCCCCGGCCTTGGCCGCTTTGCCGGCCTTCTTAATTAATACTTCACCTTCATATTTAAAACCCTTCCATTTATATACGTCAGCCGGCTTCAGCCGCCTGATTTTGGCCGCCACCTCGCCCACCATGGCCTTGTCTGCTCCCCGGACCATAATTTTATTTTCCTTCACTTCAAAACTTATCCCCGCCGGCGCTTTCACTACCACCGGGTGGGAAAAGCCCAGTGCCAGGTTTAGGTCGCTTCCGCCGACACTTGCTCTGTAACCGGTTCCGTTCAGCTCCAGCGTCCTTACAAAGCCTTCAGTGACCCCTTTTACCATGTTGGCGACCAGACTGTGCGTCAGCCCCAGCAGGTTGCTCACTTCTGCCTCCCCGCTACCGACCCGGATTTTTCCCTCGCCGATATTCAACTCCACCTTTTCTGGAAAGCTCCAAAGAAGCGTGCCCTTGGGCCCGCTTACCGAGACGGTTTTCCCGCTCACGCTTACGCTGACTTTTTCCGGAATATTTATTGGGATTTTGCTTATTCGTGACATAATTTTTTACCAGACCTGGCAGATAATTTCTCCGCCGGTTTTAACTTTTTTAGCCTTCTTATCGCTCATTATTCCCTCCGGTGTCGACAGGATATTTATTCCCAGTCCTCCCCACACCTTGGGAATGCTCACTCTTTTGGTATAGATTCTTACTCCCGGCTTGCTCACCCGCCGCATTCCCATGATCGCGGGCTGTTTCCCCTGGTATTTCAGGTTCACTTTGATTTTGCCGTCTTTATTTTCCGCCTGTCCCACATAGCCCTCCTCGGCCAGTACCCGAATGACCTCGGCCACGCTCTTGGTCCTCGGTATTTCCACCGCCACCGCCGCCGCCCGATAGCCGTTTTTAATTCTCGCAATCATGTCCGACAGGTGATCGTTTACCATGAGGCCTTTCTTATTCCGGGTAATTCTCCCTTGTTGGCTAACTCTCTAAAGCACATCCGGCACAGCCCGAACATCCGCAGATACGCCCGTGGCCGCCCGCACAGCTGACACCGGTTCCGAAACTGGGTCGCATACTTTAGGTGATTTTTTGTCTGTTTGACAATTTTTGATCTTTTGGCCATAGGTTATGATTTTTCGAAGGGCATCCCCAGCTTGGCTAATAACTGCCTGGCAATTTTATCATCCCCGGCGTTTGTTACGAATGTAATCTCCAAACCCCGGATTTTATCTATCTTGGAGTAGTCGATTTCCGGGAACGAGATTTGTTCCGCCATCCCCAGGGTATAATTTCCCCGTCCGTCAAAAGCCCTCGCCGGCACGCCGTGGAAATCTCTCACCCGGGGCAGCACGATGGTAAACAATTTTGTCACAAAATCATCCATCCGCCGGCCCCTTAGCGTGGCCGCCAGCCCGACGACATCCCCCTCCCTCAGCTTGAAGTTGGCTATGGATTTCTTTGCCCTGGTCACCTTGGCTTTTTGCCCGGTAATCGTCGCCATCTGCTCAGCCATTTTTTCCAATAGCCCTTTGTCGTGGGCGGCTTCCTTAATCCCCATGTTTACTACCACCCGTGTCAACCGGGGCACCGCCATCGTATTGGTTATCCCCAGTTCCTTTTGTAAGGCTGGGACGGCTTTTTCTTTATAGTCTTGTAATAAGCTCATATGTTTAATCTATGTCTGCTTCACATTTACGGCAGACGCGCACTTTTTTGGTCTGGTCCCAGCGCCAGCCGATGCGGGTTGGCTGTTTGCACCGGGGACAAATTAAAGCCACATTTCCGACTGGTAGCGGGCGGGATAAAGTCAGAATCTCCCCCGGCCGGCCCTCTCCCTGGGGTTTGCGGTGTTTCTTGTACTGGTTCATGTTGGGTACTAATACCCGGGCCTCTGCCGGGAAAATCCGCTCGATTTTTCCCGATTTCCCCTTATCTTTTCCCGCCGTCACCATGACTGTATCTCCTTTTTTGAATTTTGTTTTTTGAGCTTTGGATTTTGTCATTTAAAGTACCTCCGTTGCCAGTGACGCGATCTTGGCGTAGCCGGCGTCTTTGACTTCCCGGGCCACCGGTCCGAAAATCCGCGTCCCCCGCGGTTCGCGGGACTTGGGGTCAATAATTACACCGGCATTGTCGTCAAAACGGATGTAGCTGCCGTCTTTGCGTCTCTGGCCCTTTCGGGTTCTCACGATTACGGCCTTCACCATTTCCGAGTCCTTTACCGTCCCGTTCGGGTCGGCTTTATCCACCACGGCCGTGACCATGTCTCCCAAATAGGCATAGGTTCTCTTTGATCCTACGTGCACGTGAATTACCCGCAGCTTTTTAGCTCCGCAATTATCAGCCGGCACGATAATACTTCTAAGCTGTACCATTTTTATTTACCACTTCAATAACTCGCCAGTTTTTTGTCCTGGACCTGGGCTTGGTTTCTCCGATCTTCACCACGTCTCCCACCGCCAGTTTTAATTCATTGTGGGCGTGAAACTTTTTGCTTCTCCGCATTTGTTTGTGGTAGATCGGGTGTTTGATCAGTCTGTTCACCACCACTACTGCCGTTTGGGCCATTTTTGTCGACACGACTGTTCCGGTCAATGTTTTCATATATATTGATTTTACGACATTTTTTTAATATTTAATACGGTCAGAACTTTTGCCCTTTCCCTTCTCAGGTTAAACACCAGGCGCATATTTTTGGCCTTCCCGGCCGCTTTCTCCAGCCGGGCCAGGGCAATTTTCCCAGCCAGCTCCGCGGCCTTGTTTTTCAGCTCGTCCGCAGTCATGTCTTTAAGTTTAATTTCCGGGGCGGTCGCTGGTTTTTCTGCTTTTTTTGCCATAGTTATTTGCTCACAAATTTAACTCTCAGCGGTAACTTGGCTGCCGCCCTGGAAAACGCTAATTCTGCCGTCTCGCGGGCCACTCCCGCAATTTCAAACAAGATTCTTCCCGGTCGGACCACCGCCACATATTCAAAAATTTCCCCTTTGCCCGATCCCATTCTGGTCCCGGGGGCCTTTTTAGTAATCGGTTTGTCCGGGAAGATTCGAATCCACACTTTTCCCCCTCTTTGGGCGTGCCTGGAAATGGCTTTCCTG
Source organism: Candidatus Amesbacteria bacterium (assembly GCA_027331445.1). GTDB lineage: Bacteria > Patescibacteriota > Microgenomatia > CAZETR01 > Amesbacteraceae > DAHWUD01. The sequence goes on along the minus strand of DAHWUD010000003.1, from coordinate 9,160 downwards.
GCCGCTTCAATTTGTCTGGACGATACCCACCCCCGCCCCATCGCTTTCAGTCCGAACTCTCCGAAAGCTACTTCCGCTCCCCGCTGGGCATTTCCCGGCATCTGCCCCCGAAACTGTTTCCTGTATTTTTGTCTTTTAGGTTGCAGCATATTATTCTATCCTTTCTCCCCTGTATATCCACACTTTAACTCCCACGTACCCTGATCGGGTCAAGGCCGGGACGGCCGCGTAATCAATATCTGCCCGCAGTGTTTGCAACGGGACCGAACCTCCGGCATACTGGTACAGTTCTCTTCGGGAAATTTCTGCCCCGTTCACCCGGCCGGATAACAGCACCTTAATGCCTTTTGCCCGGGCCTGCATGGTTCTTTCCATCGTCTTTTTTACCACTCGCCGGGCCGGCAGCCTCTTCTCCAATTGTTCCGCGATTCGGGTGGCCACCAGGTACGCATTCAGGTCCGGCTCTTTCACCTCTTCAATCTGGGGGTCTATTTTAGGCGCCATCTTGGCTCCCATTTCAAACCCCAACAGCTTATAAATGTATTTTTTCAGTTCCTCAATCCCCGCCCCGCCCCGTCCGATGACCACTCCCGGCCTGGTCACATAAATTATGATTTTGATGCTCCGGAGCGATCTTTCAATTTCCACCCGGGTTACCCCCGCCGGCGCCAGCCTCTTCATCAGTGCCTTTCGTAGCTTTACGTCAGCTCCCAAATAAGCCGCGTATTTGAATTTGTTTGTGGCAAACCATCTCGATTTCCACATCTTGGTCTGGGCCAGTGGCAATCGGTATGCCACCGGGTTTACTTTATGACCCATTTTATTTGCCTCCTCCTGTAGCTGCCAATTCCAAAGTAATATGAGCCATTCTCTTTCTGCGGACGCCCCGGTCAAATCTGGCCCCGTGGGCGTGCACGTCCGCTTTTTTCGGGCCCCTCGGCCCCTCATGCACCTGTAAATTGGCAATTCTCATGTCCGCCGGCGACAATTGAAAATTGTTTTTGGCGTTGGCCAGAGCCTGGACAAATACCGACAGCACCGGTCTGGCCGCTTGTTTCGGCATCAGCTTTAATTGCTCGACCGCCCGGTTTGGATCCAGCTTGCGGACTGCATCCGCCACCAGCCGCAGTTTTCGCGGTGATGTCCTGACAAAGCTGGCCCTCGCCGTAACTACTTTTGTACCTTGAATCTTGAGCTTTGCGTCTTTCATATTAAGTCTTCTCCATTGTCCGCTTTACGATTGCCCCGTGGCTTCTGAAGGTCCTGCTGGGAGCAAATTCCCCCAACCGGTGTCCCACCATGGCCTCGGACACAAACACGTCAATAAACTTGTTGCCGTTGTGCACCTGGAAAGTAAAGCCCACAAATGCCGGCGGGATTTGTGACGCCCTGGCCCAGGTTTTAATGGGGGATTTTTTTCCGCCACTTTCCGCCCTGGCGACTTTCGCCGACAGTTTTTTATCTATATATGGTCCTTTTTTAGCACTTCTTGCCATATGACTACTTTCTTCGCTGGACAATTAACTTGTGCGAATACTTGAACTTTTTCCGGGTCCGGTTCCCCCTGGCCGACTTGCCCCATGGCGTCTTGGGGTGCATCCCTTCGCCGGACCGGCCTTCGCCGCCTCCGTGCGGATGGGATCGGGGATCCTGGGCCGTTCCTCGCACCGTGGGTCTGATTCCCATGTGCCGTTTCCGGCCGGCTTTCCCGAAATTAATATTTTTCCATTCGGAATTGCCCACCTGGCCGATCGTGGCCCGGGCGGCCGGATTAAACCTGCGGATTTCGCCCGAAGGCAATTTTACCAGAGCAAAGCCTTCTTCAAAACCCATAATGATCGCCGCCGCCCCGGCGCTTCTCACCATTTGAGCCCCTTTGCCGGGCACAATTTCAATTCCGTGAATGGGCGTCCCCACCGGAATATTGGCTAAGGGAAGGCAATTTCCCACGGTTAGAGGCGCGCTTTCCCCGTTCATAATCGCCTGTCCGGCTGCCAGTCCGTCCGGCGCCAGAATGTAGGTTTTTTCTCCGTCTGCGTACTGCAGCAGGGCCACATTTGCCGTCCGGTTCGGATCGTACTCCAGTGCTACCACCTGGGCCTTCACATTTTCCTTCAGTCTCTTCCAGTCAATTTCCCGTAAAAATCTTTTTTCCCTTCCCCCCTGATGCCGGGTCGTCACTTTTCCGGTGGAATTTCTTCCGGAGTTCTTGGGCAAAATCCGGACGAGCCCTCTCTCCGGCCTTTTGTCAGCCAGTTGGCTGTAATCCATTCCTGAGGAGAATCGCAGTCCGGCGGTAATGGGTTTGTAAAGTTTTAAGGCCATGTTTATTTTTCGGGCTGTACTCCCGGAATTTCAATTAAATCAATTTTTTGCCCCTCTTTGAGAGTCACCATGGCTTTTTTCCAATCCGCTCGCTGCCTGATCATCCACCGGCGGCCGCTGCGGTATTTTTTTCCCGGCATGGTCGCCGTCTGGACCGCCGTCACGTTGACGGCAAACAGTTTTTCCACCGCTTTTTTGATCTCCGTTTTATTAGCTCCCGTCGCCACCCGGAAATAGTACCGGTTATGCGGCATTTCCGCCACGGCTTTTTCCGTAATTATGGGTTTAATTAACATATTTTTTCTCCATTTCAGCAATGGCTTCCGCCGTTACCACCAATTGTTTATTGGCTACTACCAGGTAAGTATTTATTTGCTCCACCAGCCTGATTGTCGTTTGGGGGACGTTTTTCCAGCCCCTGACCCAGGCCGTCTGGGCCGCCGTTCCCACTACCAAAATTTTGCCGTTCCATCCTGCCTTTTTTACTAATGCCGCCATTTGTTTTGTCTTTCCGCTGGCTTTGTCTGCTCCGGTTACTACCACTACATTTTTGTCCGTGGCCTTATCAGACAGAGCTTCCGCCAGGGCCAGCCTTTTTACGGCCGTAGTCATCTTCAATTTATAGTTTTGCCATCCGTCCGGGCCGTGGGCAATTCCTCCTCCCACAAATATCGGTGCCGAGAAAGACCCGTGCCTGGCTTTGCCCGTCCCTTTTTGCCGGTACATCTTGGCCGTTGTTTTAGCTACTTCGCCCCGGGTTTTTGTCTTGGCATTGGCTTTCCTTTGGTTTGCCCGCCACACTCTTACTGCCGTCGCCAGCAGCCTTTTATCGGCCTTGACTCCGAATACCCCCGGTGGCAAGGTCATTTTTTCCCCTTTTTCTCCGGCCAGTGTGATTGTCTCCGTGGTCATACGTGCTTTCTAACGGTTAGTAACTGGAAATTTCTTGCTCCGGGAACGCTGCCTATCACTATGATCAATTTCTTCTCCGGCTCTACTGCCAATATCTTCATCCGGCCGATGGTTACCGTGTCTGTGCCCATATGTCCGGCCCGTCTCTTGCCTCTGTACACTCTTCCCGGGGTGGTCGTCGATCCGGACGATCCCGGCGCCCTTTCCCGGTCTGACTGCCCGTGTGTTCTCGGGCCGCCCTTAAAATGATATCGCTTGACTACTCCCGCAAACCCCTTGCCCTTGCTGATTCCCGTCACGTCCACTGCGTCGCCCGCTTTGAAAATCTCTTCCCACTTGACTTCACTTCCGACTTCCATGTTTTCATCTGTTCTGACTTCCTTTTCTATCTCCTTCTTGGACTTTAGATCTTGAATCTTGAACCTTATCGCCGTGTATCCGTTTTTTTCAGCCGTTCTCTGCCCGGTGACTTTCATCGGCAGCACACTTAGGGCTGTCACCCCAACCCACTCCCCGGATGGAGTAAATTTGCTGGTCATACCGACCTTTTTTGCAAATATCTGGTTTATCATTTTGGCAACAAAAAAAGTGCCGCTAGGCACTCTTAACTTGGGTATAGCCTATCGGTATTGTAAGCACTAATCTAGGCAATTTTCTCTGCTCACAACCAAAGCTGATTGTATCACGGTAGCCTCAATCTGGCAACCCCACAACTGCATCTTGGAATATCGACCTTTGTCTTGCGTCCTCCGCCCTTGCGTCCAAGAACATACATTCCAATAGATTCGACTCCGGATATGCCCCTGAACATAGCCACAATCGCCTCCTTCTCACCGGAAGTTATGTCATTCGTACGCACCGTTAATACCTCATCTTCTATCTCAGCCGACTCAAAAAACCTATTACCATCCCTCTCCACCCTTGCCAGGTTGATTGATTCTTCCGGATTCCCAAAGAAAATCACTTTTATCTCGTATCTCGGCATGTCCGAATATTACATCTTCACTTCAATATCCACTCCGGCCGGCAGGTCCAGGTGTGACAGGGCGTCTATGGTTTTGTCTGTGGGGTCGATGATATCTATGAGGCGCTTGTGTACCAGCATTTCAAAGTGATCCCGGGCATTTTTATCTACGTGCGGCGAAGTCGTAACGGCAATTAGTTTTCTGTCGGTAGGCAAGGGGACCGGGCCGACAACTTTGGCCCCTGTGGATAACCCGGTTTCCAGGATTTTACTCGCTGCCTCGTCAATAACGCGGTGATCAAAAGACTTTAGTTTGACTCTTAGTCTTCCCTTAGCCATATTAGAAAAGTGCTACTTAGGCGATGATTTTGGTCACTACTCCGGCCCCGACGGTCTTTCCGCCTTCCCGGATAGCAAACCGCAAACCTTCTTCCAGGGCCACAGGTACGATCAGCTTTACTTTCATTTTGGCGTCGTCTCCCGGCATCACCATTTCTACTCCCTCCGGCAGGGCAATTTCTCCGGTCACATCGGTCGTCCGGATATAGAACTGCGGTCTGTAACCGGTGAAGAAAGACGTGTGCCGCCCGCCCTCTTCCTTCTTGAGAATATATACCTGGGCTTCGAATTCCGTGTGTGGTGTCACGCTGCCGGGCTTGGCGATGACCTGCCCGCGCTCTACCTTTTCTTTTTCAATCCCTCTCAAAAGCAACCCCACATTATCCCCGGCCTGGCCTTCGTCCAGCTGTTTTCGAAACATTTCTACTCCCGTGACCACCGTGGTTTGGGTGGGCTTGATTCCGATTATTTCTACATTATCGTTTACTTTGACGATCCCTCTTTCGATTCTTCCCGTAACTACTGTTCCCCGTCCTTTGATCGAAAACACATCCTCCACCGGCATCAAAAACGGCTTATCCAGCTGCCGCACCGGCGTCGGAATATATTCGTCGACTTTCTTCATCAGCTCCAGGATCTGCTCTTCGGCTTTGGGATCGCCTTCGGTGGCTTTCAGCGCCGATCCGCGGATTATTGGGACCTCGTCTCCGGGATAACCATATTTAGTCAGTAATTCGCGGACTTCCATTTCTACCAAGTCTAAAAGTTGGGGATCATCCACCATGTCGCACTTGTTCATAAATACCACAATCGCCGGCACGTTCACCTGCTTAGCGAGGAGAATATGTTCTCTGGTTTGCGGCATTGGTCCGTCCGGAGCGGAAACTACCAGTATGGCTCCGTCCATTTGAGCAGCACCCGTAATCATGTTTTTGATGTAATCGGCGTGCCCCGGGGCGTCAATGTGCGCGTAATGCCTTTTTTCCGTCTCGTATTCCTGGTGTGACAGGTTAATCGTCACTCCCCGGGCTCTTTCCTCCGGGGCCGAGTCAATTTCCTCGTACTTTTTGGCTACAGCCATCCCTTTTTTAGCCAGCACCATGGTGATAGCCGAAGTTAAAGTCGTCTTCCCGTGATCCACGTGACCGATGGTCCCGATATTGACGTGTGGTTTTGATCTGACGTATACAGCCATTTTGTTTTTTAACTGCCGAAGGGCAAAAAAATCAGCTCCTTCGAACTTCCATTAATTCTAAATGACGGCCGGCCATTATGCAAGAGGTAATTTAGTCGCTGGTTACCGCTTTTCCGCTCTTGGCGATAATCCCTTCGGCAATATTCTTCGGCACTTCTTCATAATGTGACGGCTCCATATAATAAGACGCCCGTCCCTGGGACAGCGACCTGAGCCTGGTCGCATATCCCGACAATTCAGCTAGTGGCACATGGGCCACGATAATTGTCAGGTTGCCCCTTTTGTTAGTGGAGGAAATCTGCGCTCTTTTGGACGATAAATCCCCGATCACGTCTCCCATAAACTCATCGGGAGTGGACACTTCCACTTTCATGATCGGCTCTAAAATCACCGGGTCCGCCGCTTTGGAGGCGTGTTGAAACGCCATTGACCCGGCAATCTTAAATGCCATTTCTGATGAATCTACATCGTGATAAGTCCCGTCGTATAGGGTTATTTTTACATCCACCGTCGGGTATCCCGCCACGATTCCGTTTTCCATGGCTTCCACGATCCCCTTTTGGATGGCCGGGATAAACTCTCCGGGAATGGCCCCGCCTTTGATGGCGTTTACAAATTCATAACCGGCCCCTCTGGCCTGCGGCTCAATCTTTATAAAACAATGTCCGTATTGGCCCCGGCCTCCCGATTGCCTGATATATTTTCCTTCCCCCTCGGCCAGTTTCCGTACCGTCTCTTTATAAGCCACTTGCGGCGCCCCGGTTGTGGCTTCCACGTTAAACTCTCTTTTCATCCGGTCCACGATGATTTCCAGATGTAGCTCGCCCATTCCCGACACGATGGTCTGCCCGGTTTCATGGTTGGTTTTAATTTGGAACGTCGGATCCTCATCCGACAATTTGTTTAAAGCGTACCCCATCTTTTCCTGGTCATTTTTGGTTTTTGGTTCAATCGCCAGTGAAATGACTGGTTCCGGGAAGGTAATTGACTCCAAAAGTATGGGCGCGCTTTTGTCACATAGTGTGTTCCCCGTAGTTGTCTCTTTCAGGCCTACTAGGGACACAATTTCCCCCGCAAATGCCTGATCGATTTCTTCCCTTTTATTCGCATGCATTAAAAGCATTCGGGAGATTCTTTCCTCCTTTTGCTTGGATGCGTTCCAGATTGCCTGTCCCGATTTGAGGGTCCCGGAGTAAATTCTCACGTACGTCAGTCTCCCCACGTGCGGGTCCGTTTGAATCTTAAACGCCAGTCCGGCAAATGGCTGTTCGTTCACGGTCTTTCTTACTTCCACGGCTCCGGTATGCGGGTTGGTCCCTGTCACCTCTCCCACATCCACCGGGGAGGGCAGGTATTCTACTATGGCGTCCAGCATTGGTTGCACCCCTTTGTTTCGGAGAGACGCTCCGGCGTATACCGGTACCAATTTGTATGCAATCACCGCTTTTCTTAAAGCCGTCTTCAATTCCGCTACCGTCGGTTCTTCTCCCGCCAAAAACTTGTTGATCAGGGTATCGTCCGTCTCGCAGATTTGCTCCACCAGCTTGCTGCGCCATTTTTCCGCGGTGGTGGCCAGCTCTGCCGGAATTTCCTCCTCGACGAACTTCGCTCCGGTTTCGTCTCCTTGCCAGATCAGGGCCTTTCGCTCCAAAAGTAGCACCACCCCCCGGAAAGTCTGTTCCGCCCCCACCGGATAAGCCATCACTGCCGGGTTGGCTCCCAGCCTTTCAATAATGGCTTTCACCGTCCCTTCAAAATTGGCCCCCAATTTGTCGTTTTTGTTCACAAATATAATCCGCGGTACCTTATACTTATCTGCTTGCCGCCACACTGTCTCCGTTTGCGACTGCACAGTTTCTTCCGCATCCAGCACCGTAACCGCCCCGTCCAGGACCCGCAGAGATCGTTCCACTTCCGCCGTAAAGTCCACATGCCCCGGCGTGTCTATGAGGTTGATCCGGTATGAATCATGGGGGACAGGGGAGTTGGGATCGTTCACCGTCCAGAAAGTGGTCGTGGCTGCCGACACAATGGTGATGCCTCTTTCCCGCTCCTGGGCCATCCAGTCCATTTGCGTCGTCCCTTCATCAATGTCTCCGATCTTGTACGACTTCCCGGTGTAATACAAAATCCGTTCCGATGTGGTCGTCTTCCCGGCGTCAATATGGGCGATTATCCCAATGTTTCGCACCCGATCGAGCGGCACATTCCGGTTAGTGGTTTTAACATCAGTCGCAGCCATGACTTGTCCTGGGCGAAGTCGAAGGAAAAAAAATAAGCCTTCGCTTCCACCAGATTTTACCAAATTTTATATTCCCCCACAATCCCTACCACCTGGAATCTTTAGCACTCCTGATATACAATTGCTATTAACACCGATTTCCTCTCTTTTTTAAAGAGGGGACGAAAGGGGAGATTTATGGCCACCAAACGTGATTATTATGATGTCCTCGGGGTTTCCAAAACCGCTTCCGAGGCCGAGATCAAATCCGCCTACCGCAAACTGGCCCTGGAGTGGCATCCCGACCGCAACAAGTCCCCCGAAGCTGAAGGCCGGTTCAAGGAAATCAACGAAGCCTACCAGGTTCTTTCGGATGCCAAGAAGAAAGCTTCCTACGACCAGTTTGGCCACGCCGCTTTCGAGCAGGGCGGACCTGCCGGTGGCAATCCTTTCGCCGGCGGCTTTAGAACCGGAGGGCAGGGGCCCTTTACCTATTACTACAGTAATGTCGGCGGTAACCAAAACCCCTTCGGCGATTTCGGCGGTTTCTCCGACCCCTTTGAAATATTCGAGCAGTTTTTCGGCGGCCAGAACCCCTTTGGTAGACAGCGTGGTCCCGCCAAACCTCATTATTCCCTGAAGATTCCTTTTCTTACGGCCGTCAAAGGCGGCACTGAATCCGTCACCATCGATGGCCAAACTCACGCTATTAAAATCCCCGCCGGCGCCGATACCGGCACCCACCTCAGGTTTAAGGATTTTGACATCACTTTTGAAGTCGAGGAAGATCCCCGTTTCCGCCGCGAAGGCGCCGACATTTATATCGACCACCCCCTTCCTTTTACTCTGGCCATTTTAGGCGGGGAGACCACCGTCCCTACCTTGGATGGTAGCCTCAAGCTCAAGATTCGCCCCGGCACTGCCCCCGGCACCATGGTTCGCTTAAGCAGCAAGGGCGCCCCCCAGCTTCAGTCTTTCAGTGGTCGCGCCAAAGGCGATTTCTACATCCGCCTGCAAATCCAATTCCCCGACCACCTCTCCCATCGCCAAAAAGAACTTCTCGAAGAATTCCAAAGATCCTAAGCTATGACTGAATCGTCCGATCAAAAACCTTCTCTTGGCCAAGCTGGAGGCCTTTCCGCCTTCGAAAACGTCAGCCTTGGCATGCGCCCAGTTATTACTCTGGGTAAACTTATTCACGACT
>DAHWUD010000039.1 GCA_027331445.1 Candidatus Amesbacteria bacterium | reverse complement strand
GCGGTAGACGCGCAGGTACACCGGCCCCGGAAGCTCGACCGCCGCCCGCACGGCCGCGCGCGTCTCCACGTCGTCCGTCGGGTCCAAGACCACCATGCCGGGCATGGCGCGCATGATGGCCACGTCCTCGACCGACTGATGGGTCTTGCCCGCCATGCCCGTGAGCAATCCGGAGTAGCCCGCCGCGATCTTCACGGGCAGCCCGGGCTGGGCGATGAGCACGCGGATCTGGTCGAGGGCTCGTTCCGCCGCGAACACGGCGAAGGTGGTGGCGAACGGCACGAACCCGGTCGCCGCCAGCCCGGCCGCGACCCCCATCATGTTCTGCTCCGCGATTCCCATGGGCAGGTACTGCGCGGGACAGGCGTCCGACACGATGTCGGCCCGCGTTGAGTTGCCCACCTCCCCATCGAGCATGAGCACGCGCCAGTCGCGTGCCGCGAGCTCGGCGACGGCGTGGCCGAAGGCCTCGCGTGGGGCAAGCCCGAGGGTCGGAGGAGCCGGGACGGCGGGCTGCGTCACGCGCCTTCTCCCAGCTCCGTCATCGCCTGGGCGAACTCCTCGGCGGTGGGCACGCGCGAGTGCCAGAACCAGCGGCCCTCCATGAACGAGACCCCCTTGCCCTTCACGGTGTGGGCAACGATGACGCTCGGCAAGTGTGTCACGCC
>DAHWUD010000038.1 GCA_027331445.1 Candidatus Amesbacteria bacterium | reverse complement strand
AAAAAAAGCATTCCCTGGTCAGCCGATAAGTTATCGCGGCCGGAAAGCCCTTGAGTTCGTTTTGCTGGTGTGTCGGCAATTTCCACTGCAATTGTGGTGTCGCCGACGGTCATCTTTTTCGAGCCAACCCAGGGGAATTCGGCAGAGCAGGCCGCCAGAGTGAGAGAGGAAAAGATAACGATGGCTGCCGTGATCGGTTTGGGCATATTACCAATATACCATACGTCCGGCAATCGGGGATCTCGATTAAGCGGGGAGAGGTTACACTGTACCTTGTCGGTCCCGTACCGCGTATGATGCAGACCGAATGTGGGTCGGGGTGCCGGGAATTGGACCCGGTACTTCTCGGTCCCAAACCGAGCGTTCTTCCGGTGAACTACACCCCGTTTAGCCGGTAGAGCCGTGCCGAACTTTGCTCGCCCTGATTTTGGCAACTTGATGATTAAGCTCCGAAAGGGGAAAAGGCGGCCGCACAGTGAGATTTACACTGAAAATTTGCGACCAAATTTTTCAGTGCCAGGGGCGGGACTTGAACCCGCACGAGTTTTAAACTCAAGGGATTTTAAGTCCCTCGTGGCTACCATTACACCACCCTGGCTCCTCAGGCAAGAGATGCCGCAAAAAGATTTATAGGTGATGGCCTAATTTTGTGTACCATTCACCGCTCTGACGCA
>DAHWUD010000037.1 GCA_027331445.1 Candidatus Amesbacteria bacterium | reverse complement strand
ACCGGGAACATAAAGGAGATGCAAGGCATTATCTTAGACCTGATAAAGAAAGGATACGCCTACGAAGCCGACGACGGGATATACTACAAGGTCTCCGCTTTTGGGGACTACGGGAAACTGTCCGGGATAAAGCAGGACAATAGCAGGTCGAGGATAGCGAAGGATGAGTACGACAAGGAGAATGCTGCGGATTTCGCGTTATGGAAGTACTGGACGGAGGACGATGGAGAAGTCTACTGGGAGGACAAGCTGAAAAAGGGCAGGCCGGGGTGGCACATCGAATGTTCTGCGATGTCCATAAAGTACCTCGGGGAGACGATAGACCTGCATGCTGGCGGAGTAGATCTTATTTTTCCGCACCACGAGAATGAGATAGCGCAATCAGAAGCGTACACAGGCAAGAGGTTTGTGAACTATTGGTTGCACGGGGAGCATGTCCTCGTCAACGGGAAGAAGATGTCGAAGTCTTTGGGGAACTTCTTCACCCTGAGGGATTTGGAAGAAAGAGGGTTCGATCCACTCGCATTCAGGCTCATGGTCCTCGACAGCCATTACAGGACAAAGGTGGATTTCACTTTTGATAGCCTTAAGAGGTACGAGAAGACGATGCAGAGGATCGATACCAGCATGCGGGCGCTGGAAGTGCTGGAAAAGAGAGACAAGGACGGTAAAGA
>DAHWUD010000036.1 GCA_027331445.1 Candidatus Amesbacteria bacterium | reverse complement strand
CATCGAACATCTATCCAAATCCTTTGAATATTATAAAAAAGAGCTCGGGTTGAAAAACTCAATCCGCAACCTGTTTTTCCGGGAAAAACTGACCAAAGAAGCCGTCCGCGATATTACCTTTGAGATTGGCGAAGGGGAAATGGTCGGTTTCCTGGGGCCTAATGGAGCCGGCAAGACCACCACCCTCAAGATGCTCTCAGGCATCCTGCACCCCACGGCGGGCACCGCATCGGTGATGGGATATACCCCCTGGGAGCGAAAAAAAGCATTCAAGATGCAATTTGCCATCGTGATGGGCCAGAAGAACCAGCTCTGGTGGGATCTGCCCGCCAACGAGTCCCTCTATCTCAACAAGTGCATCTACGAAATTGACGACCCTACCTACCAGGCGAACCTGGCCGAATTGACCGAGCTGCTCGACGTCAAAGACCTGCTCAACGTCCAGGTGCGCCGCCTTTCATTGGGCGAACGGATGAAGATGGAACTGATCGCGGCCCTGATCCACAAGCCCCGGCTGATTTTCTTGGACGAGCCAACCATCGGGTTGGACATCCTGTCACAGCGTAAGATACGGGAATTCCTGAAATATTACAACCAGGTGCAGCGCGCCACCATCATCCTGACCAGCCATTATATGGAAGACATCGAAGACCTGTGCCGGCGCGCCATCATCATCAACCAGGGCCG
>DAHWUD010000035.1 GCA_027331445.1 Candidatus Amesbacteria bacterium | reverse complement strand
GGCCACCGGTTCGGCGACCCTCGATTCTTCAGGAAACAGCAATACCGGTACCTGGTATGGTTCCGGCACCGTGCACCAGACAGCCGGTAAATTCGGCAACGGAGGTAATTTTAACGGAGTGGATGATTATATAAATGTTCCCAATACAACACCTTATTTAATGCGTGATAATTTTACGTGGTCTGGCTGGTTATATTATTCAGCTAATAATGTTTATACAGGTGTTATGGGGTTCGCCGATAAATGGGTTTCCATATATATTGATGACCAAAATAAACTTCGGGCTCGTATCCGTTATACAGATTGGAGTACGGACACTCCTACCGGGGCCGATGTACCACAGAATTCGTGGCAACATTTTACTATTACAATGGACAACTCAACATTTAATATTTATCAAAACGGAATACTTACATCTTCCTTTAAACCAACTAAAACAATCGGAGCCGAAAGTGATTATCCATTTTATATCGGGTCTGATAATTATATTGGGCATTTTAAAGGTAAGCTTGATGACATCCGTGTCTATAACCGCGCCCTTTCCCCTGCCGAAGTCCGGCAGCTTTACAACTGGGCCCCGGGACCGGTGGTTTATTATTCATTTGATGACGGAAGCGGAACAACAGCCGTAACAGACAGATCTGGTAATAACAACAATGGAACTATGGCAGGATCCTGGACGAATAACGACTGGGTCACAGGTAAATTCGGCAAAGCAC
>DAHWUD010000034.1 GCA_027331445.1 Candidatus Amesbacteria bacterium | reverse complement strand
AATACACTACAAACTAACCCTTCTGGGAAAAGGTTTTTGACAATATTAACCTGGTGCTTATTTTTCATAGGTGGGTAGAGCCAGAATCGAACTGACACATTGCGCTCTGGAGGCGCAAGTCCTGCCATTAAACGATCTACCCAACAAAAAAAGCCCTTGCAAACTTCCCACAACACGAGTGAGAAATCTGCAAGGGCCGGTAAGACGGCGGTACCACCTTGCTTCGTTAGTTTATTCCATTAAAAAATCCCCATCGCGGGGATACAAGTCAAAGGAACAAGCTAACCTTGTTCATGACGAGCTCCGAAATTCGACACTCGTTGCTTGCCTTTTTACGGTTTCGCCTCCGGCGCATATTTTTGCGCATCTCCCCGGTTCCAACCCTCCGGATCGAAGATTTTATTCAATTGTTAGTAGTTTACTCCAAACCCCCTGTTTCTGTCAAATAAAGCTGATTTTAAGCACAAAAAGTTCGAATGCGTTCCATCCAGGGCTGCAAATTCAAGCCGGTCCTTGTGACCGGGTTTTGAATTTAGGCTGTAACAAGGCGCATTATGGTAAAATATCGTTATGTTGGAAAGAATTAAATTAGTAGATTTTAAACCGGAAAAGGTCGCTCCCAATTTCTGGGCATTTTTGCAGCAAAGGGGCGAAGTAACTGTTGCTGCAGAGACCCTGCCTGCCGCCCGGGCAGGTGCCCTAAAAGATGATCCCAATAGTCTGGATA
>DAHWUD010000033.1:246-804 GCA_027331445.1 Candidatus Amesbacteria bacterium | reverse complement strand
CTGGATCGATAAAGGTGAATTTGTGGCAATCATGGGTCCTTCCGGATCGGGTAAATCAACTTTGATGCATATTTTTGGCGCCTTGGATCTACCAACAAGCGGCACCTATATTCTTGACGGCGAAAATGTCGGCCAGCTGGACGATGACGAATTAGCCAGCATTCGCAACCGCAAAATCGGTTTTGTTTTCCAGGCATACAATCTTTTACCGCGGACGACGGCGATGAAAAACGTCATGTTGCCGATGATGTATGCCGGTATACCGCTTGAAGAAAGAGAGGAAAAAGCGAAAAAATATTTGCAAATGGTCGGTTTGGGTGACCGGATGGAGCATACATCCAATCAATTATCCGGCGGTCAGCAGCAGCGTGTAGCCATTGCCCGGGCCCTCGTCATGAATCCGGCCATTCTTTTAGCCGATGAGCCGACCGGCAATATTGCGACCACTCAAGCGGAAGAAGTAATGGCGATTTTTCATCAGTTAAACGAAGAAGGACATACAATTGTCATGATTACCCACGAGCTGGATATTGCCGAACATGCTAAAAGGATCATGTA
>DAHWUD010000033.1:0-236 GCA_027331445.1 Candidatus Amesbacteria bacterium | reverse complement strand
CAAGCAACGTCGGATAAAGAGAGCGGTTTAATAATCTATGGATTATATACAAATATTTTTGGAAGGACTAACAACATTGACTTTAAATAAAACTCGGACGGGTTTAGCGATTTTGGGAATTGTGATCGGTATCGGCAGCGTCATTGCTCTGGTTTCTTTGGGCCAGGCGACCCAGCAATCGGTACAGTCGAAGATTGAATCGCTCGGATCGAATATGCTGACTGTAATACCGGAGA
>DAHWUD010000032.1 GCA_027331445.1 Candidatus Amesbacteria bacterium | reverse complement strand
GATGATGAATTAATAACCAGGCAGGATCTGACAACATGGAGATGGGATGGGCAAACGGGGTTGACAGATAAAATGAGAAGCCGCACCCGGCATATCCATACCTGCTGAAAGGGCTGGATATTTCTAAGCCCAACCAAGTTTGGGGAACGGATATTACCTATATCCGCCTATCCCAGGGTTTTTTATATTTGGTAGCCATTCTGGATTGGTATTCCAGATATGTTCTGGCCTGGAGGTTATCAAATACCCTGGATACCGGGTTTTGTGTGGAAGCTGCTGCCGAAGCATTATCCAAAGCTATCCCTGATATTTCCAATACTGACCAGGGAGTCCAGTTTACCAGTGAAGATTGGTTAAACTTGATGCACCGAAACCAGGTCCAAATCAGCATGGACGGCAGAGGCAGGTGCATGGACAATATTATGGTAGAAAGGCTGTGGAGAAGCCTGAAGTACGAGGAAGTGTACCCAAAACACTACTCCTCAGTATTTGAAGCCGGAGATGGCATCTCTAAGTATTTCGACTTTTACAACCGCCGGAGGTTGCATAGTTCGCTTAATTACCAAACTCCGGAAACTGTATACCTTGAAAGGAGGTGAAAAACATACCTTAATTTACCCGGTTTATTGTCTAGACAATGGGGTCCACTTTACTCTGCATGTATTTTTTAAGGAATCAATGCCTCCAAGGTTAAATTCAATTCTAAGATTTGGTTTTTTACGGAGTGGGTTTAAATAATTGTCGATGTTAATTAATTCTGTCAAGTATCCCTTTTCTTAGACCGGTTTCTCTAAACGGGCCTGAAGTTTCTGGTAATACCGGAGTTTGAATTTAG
>DAHWUD010000031.1 GCA_027331445.1 Candidatus Amesbacteria bacterium | reverse complement strand
ACGTCTCGACCCACACGCAGCCCCAACAACTACGGGGAGACCCTAGCAAGAGCGAACAGCTAGAACCATGACACCCACAAGCGGACTGGCTACCTACCCGGATTATGGGAACGTAGGGACTAATCAGGCGCAGCCGGATATAGATAATACAGAGCTTGCTGCCAGACTAGGCGCGGTTAATGCGTCATTTCGATCAGGGCGTGTAATTTTTATGGATCGCGGTATATCTCTCTCGCCTTGGAGTGTAGCTATTCACGCACTACCTATTTACTCGCCTATGGGGATACAATTAACTACGGTATCAGGTATATCAAGAATTCAGCACATATTACCGTTATTAAATTACACAACCTTGGGTATATCATGTGATAATTGGCTTGGCTATATACCTATTAGTAGTACATGCACTTTCTCACAATTGCTAACAGTATTTACAGGGGCATATAGTTATGTATATGGAGCAGTACTAGATTTATCTACGGGGAATATATCTGTTATAAATAATCTAGGCAACTATGTAGTAGTCGGTAACTACTTTATTAATTCACAGATTTATTCTGCAACCTTTAAATACACTATTGATATTATTAATAACACATATAAAAATCTATACCTCAATAATCTATCTATAGATATATCGTCCCAGAGTCCACAGGCATTTTCACAGCTACCACCTTATTTAAGCAGCGCAAAACTAGAATATCAGATCAACGGTAGCCCAGCGGGGATACAATGGTATATCTCTAATTTTACCGTAACATCTGATGAACCTTGAGGAACCATGAAAACCTTAACTGTAAAAATTCACACCTATCACACCCTTAAAATCGATGAAATTTC
>DAHWUD010000030.1 GCA_027331445.1 Candidatus Amesbacteria bacterium | reverse complement strand
TGTTTACCCGGGAGATTGTGGGTTGGAGTGTATCCACCCGGCAGACCCAGGACTTGGTGATCAATGCTCTATTCGGCAGTATCAAAACCTTGGGGAGGACTTCCCCAGTCGCCCACACTGACCGGGGAGCCGAGTACACCGGAGGAGAGTATATCCGGCTCCTGCAGAAGCTTGGGCATCCGGGTATCCCTGAGCCGGAAGCGCAGCCCGTGGGAGAACGGTTATCAGGAATCCTTCTACGACAACTTCAAGACAGATCCGGGACTGGAGTTTGACCGCCTTGATTCTCTGGGTGGATTCATCGAAGCTATCCACCAAACCATCACGTACTACAACCAAACCCGGATCCATACCAAACTCAAAATGTCCCCTGTCCAATTTAAGCACATTTACAATCAGCGGATGTAGAAAGGGTGTCTACCAAACCATATACTTGACAATCCGTACTTTTAGCGCCTTAGCGATCTTATGAATGTTATCAACTGAAACATTTTGCTCCCCTCTCTCAATTGAACCTATGTAGGTTCGGTGCAAACTAGCTCTAAAGCCTAATTCTTCCTGAGATACATTCATTTTCTGCCTAAGTTCTCTCATATTTCTGCCTAACCTGAATCTTGTTTTTGTTGCTTCCATGATACGCAAAGCGTATCTGAATGATGTCTATAGCTCTACAGACGATAACTAGCATTTCGTTGGTCTAAGTGGTATGTTGCAGGTACTCACTGAAGTCCTAATTGCCTATATTCTATGTTCGCCTTTTTTCAGTCAATCGTTCGTTTTTTGATCGTGTCAGTGGTGGTGGTAACAACAACACTTACTGCTCCATTTCGTCTTTCTAAACCAC
>DAHWUD010000002.1 GCA_027331445.1 Candidatus Amesbacteria bacterium | reverse complement strand
TCGGAATGGAACAGGGATGGCGGCAGCAGTTTGATAAATTGGAGAAATTTTTGGCAAAAAGGCATAAGTTTCCGGCGAAGTCCCTTCCGGGTGGTGAGTTCACCCGGGGGAGTCGAATTTGAGAATCGGAATCGGTGGGGCGGATTGGCAATCGGACAACCGGTCAGATATTATCGGGCCATGAAAGATTACGCACCGCTGTTTTTGGGAGAAGAGGAAGTAAAAAATTGTGCGGGCTGTCGATTTTTATACACATTAATCGGAGCGGCGGCCTGCCGGATGAGTATGACTAATGCGCGAATGGGTAGGGTCTTTAAAGCGGACGAAACTATTGACGGTAAGACAGCTGCATTTTCCGAAAACTGCCCTCACGGTTTTAGTACTTCCGGGAATTGATGGGTATTTTCGGAGGCAGAAGAGGCGGGTGTGATATCATAAATTATGAGGCTGGTGAGCGCACTGGCGGCGGTGGTAGTAGTGATTTTGGGGCTGGTGTGGTTTGTAATCCTGTCCGGAGTGCCTAAGCTCTCTGATTGTCTGAAAGCGGGAAATGACCAGTTGGCAATTTCGGAAAAGACGGCGGCCGGCGGGCACTGGAATTACGGGCAAGTATGCGCGGAGGACAAACGGGTAATACTGGTTGTATCGGCCTGTTACCAGAAAACGGGAGAGAACAGCATTGTGCCGGCGGCGTACGTGGAGGCGGTGGCACAGTTTATGAAGCCGGGGTCGTTTAGTTTAAAACAGATCACGGAGAACCATAATAAGGACTGCGCCAGTTATTCGGCGACACTGATTTAGGGGGAGAAGGTGGAGGTATTCTGGCTGTTTTGGTTGAGGCCCGTAGAAATCTGGCTCAGGTCAGTAGCGTCCAGAGTTTGGGCGGCCTGATCAAGATTTTGCCGGGAGTTAATAGGCTGGGGAGTGACCTGCTGAACCTGGGACTGAACGGAGGAGACGGGTGGAGGGGAAGTTTGGGAGGGCGGTGAGGAAAGAACCGGCGAGGTTAGCGAGGGAAGGGGGTGATAGATGAGGACGACGACGACGGCCAAAAGGACGGCGGTGGTACAGAGAGAGATGACCAGAGCGGAATACAAAGTGTGGTGGCTGTGTTCGGGAATAGGGGCGGAGGAGGAGGGGTTCATAGTATCAGGGAGTGAGGCTGGGAGTAATTATAGTGGTGGGAGTCGGGGTGGCAAAAGGAGTGGCAGTAGGGGAAATAGCGGGGGTGGCGCTGGGGGTGGCCGGGGGAGTAACCGAGGGAATAAGGGTGGAAGTGGGAGTGATACTGGGAAGGGTGCGGACGGCGACGATGAGGTTTTTGATGGAGGTGCGGTAGACCTGAAGCCCTTTGATGACGGCCTGCATGTCGGTGCGATACTGGGTCATGGAGGCGACGGGATTATTTCCGGTACAACTAAAATCGGTGACGTCAGTTTGGGCGGCGGTGACCAAGGGAGTGAGAGTATTTTGGGCGGTGGTGATATTCGCAACGAGAATATCGTAGTCGGGGAGAGAGGCTCCGGCGGGAACCACGCGATTGAGGTAATACTGTTCTACTCCCTGGGCAATGGAAGTGAAAGTCTTTTCCATCTGAATGACTAACTGGGTAAGATGTTGGGAGCGGGTGGTCAGGGCGCGCTCAACGCTCTGGCAGGATTGCAACTGATGACCCGCGAGATGAAGCCGGGCGAAAGCGGAGGGCGAGGCGGGCCGGAACTCGCCGCTGGAACTGCTGTCGGGCTGGTCCGGGCGGTCAGAGTGTTTTTGGGGGGCAAAACCCGGGTGGTCCGGACCGACACCGGCGGGGCGTCCGACGGCAAGAACGACCCGGGTAGAGATAAACACGGAAGCGGCAAAAAGCAAGAGGGCGAGGAAGATAGAACGGCGATGAAAGAAATCGGCCATGCAATGACGATAGACCAAGACGGAAGGGGTTGTCAAATTGAGAGGCGGCTATTTATCGTAGTCGATGATAGAAGAGTAGAGCAGCAGGGTCTGAAGGGGGCCGGGGGGGGCGCCCGAGCAAACGAGCGAACCGCAATTGGCGGCGTCAAGTTGGGCCTGCTGATCGGTAACGTAGGCAATGTGGTCGCTGCAGCAACCATCCTGCTGGAAATGACCGGGAGTCAGATTCAACAGGAGAAGAATCATAATAATAAAACCGACGACCAGAAAAAGAAGAGGGCGGAGAAATTTCATATCCGGTTTAGTTTAGCATACTGAGCGGGGATCAGACATTGACGATATTGAGGACCAGAAGGTTGACGCCCAGGAAGTTGCCGGCCAGGACAATGACGGCGTAGACACCGAAAACAATGAGCAAGCCGATGAGGGCGCCGGTGACGGCTTTTTGGGCCCGCTGTGAGCCTTGTTTGTCGCTGCCGCCGCCGGCAAGAATAAATTGCAGGCCGCCGAAGAGGAGCAGAAAAAAGAAAATTAAACCGGTGACGACCAGGATGAGGTTGATGACGGCACCGACGAGCCGGGTAGGAGTCCAGGAAGAGAGGCTATTAAACTGGCTGGTCCCGGAGAGGGCCATGTTGATGGAATTGCCCATGGCTTGATCTTAGTACCGTCAGCGGGATTTAGCCAGATTGCGGTAATGGGCGATGGTGCGGGGCAAACCGACGGCGGCCGGAATTTGAGGCTGCCAGTGCAGCAGCCGCCGGGCTTTGGAAATGTCCGGCCGTCTCTGGTGGGGATCGTCGGGCAGCGGCGGTTTGAAAACAAGCGGGCTTTCGCTTCCGGTTAGACCCTTGATTTTTTTGGCCAGGTCAAGGACGGCAGTCTCTTCGGGATTGCCCAGATTGAAGATTTCTCCCCGAAGACCTGGGGTAAACATGGCCCGGTCAACGCCGGCGACCAGATCGGAAATGTAGCATAAGGAGCGGGTTTGGCTGCCCCGGCCGTAAACGGTGAGCGGAGCTCCGGTAAGGGCCTGATTGATGAAATTGGAAACTACCCGGCCGTCGCTGGCCCGCATGCGGGGGCCGTAGGTATTGAAAATCCTAATAATGCGGATATCCAGGTCGTATTTATGGAGGTAGATGTAGGACAGAGTTTCGGCGAAGCGTTTACTCTCATCATAACAGGAGCGGGGGCCGAAACTGTTGACATTGCCCCAATAGGTTTCCGCCTGGGGGCTTTGCAGGGGATCTCCGTAGGCCTCTGAGGTGGAAGCAAGTAAAAACCGGGCCCCGGTAGCGCGGGCCAGCTGCAAAAGACGGAGGGTGCCCAGGGAATTGGCCAGGGCTGTTTCTTCGGGATAATTTTGATAATCAAGGGGAGAGGCGGGAGAAGCAAAATGGAAAATGTAATCGACTGATGATTCGGGAATAATATCACGGGAAATGTCCAGGTTGAGGAAACGGAAGCCGGGGCGGCCGAAAAGGCCGGCAATATTTTGACGGGAGCCGGTAATGAGGTTATCGACGCAGATGACCTGCAGACCCTTTCGGATGAGAAGATCGCAGAGATGACTGCCGATGAAACCGGCTCCGCCGGCAACGACGGCCTGCCTGTGAGATGAGCTGCCCACTGTATGGCAGAGTATATAATATTAGCCATGGCGAAGATAGGCGTGGTGGGGTACGGATACGTAGGCCGAGCGGTGGAGTACGGCTTTAAGGATAAAAACGAGGTGCTGGTGTATGACAAATATTTAAAGTTACTGCCTTTGGAAAAGGTGGTGGGGGAAGCCGAGTTTGTTTTTATATGCGTGCCGACGCCGATGGACAAAAATTACAGCCATATTGATCTGTCGATAGTGGAAGAAGTGACGGCCGAGGTAATAGCAACGGCAAAAAGCCGGGGGCGGGAGGTGCTGGTGGTGATTAAGTCGACGGTGATTCCGGGGACGACGGAGAGATTGGGCAAAAAATATAAATGGCCGGCCATAGTATTTAATCCGGAGTTTTTGACCGAGGCCAATTATCTGGAGGATTTTGTGAAGAGCGACCGGATTGTCATCGGGGGCAGACGGGACAAGGACCGGCAAAGGCTGGTGGAATTGTACAGAGACAGTTTTTTGCAGACCAAGATATTTACGACGGATACCACGACGGCGGAGATGGTGAAATACATGGCCAACGTGTTTTTGGCGACGAAAGTGATGTTTGGCAACGAGATGTACAATCTGTGCGAAAAGTTGGGGATCAAATATGAAGAGGTAAAAGAGATGGTGGTGGCGGACAAGAGAATTCATGATTCACACCTGGACGTAACCACGGAGAGGGGATTCGGGAAAAAATGCCTGCCCAAGGATACGGTGGCCCTGCTGGGGCTGGCCCGGGAGTTGGGAGTGAAGATGGAAGTGGTAGAAGCGGTGTGGAGAGAGAACCTGGAAATCAGAAAGGTCAGGGATTGGGAAGAAATTCCGGGGGCAGTGAGCACTGAGTGAGGGGGTTCGGTTGGACGGGAAAGAAGGTTTGGGGTAGCATGGGCCTGGTGAGATTAACCGTGAAGCGAGGACTGGGGGTGCTGATTTTAGTGGGGATGGCCGTCTATGGCAACGGACTGGTGAACGGCTTCGTGGGCGATGATGTAACCCAGGTAGTGAACAGTATACCGATCAGAACGGTAGCTAATATTCCGAGTTTTTTCGGCGGGAGCACGTTTTATAACGGCGATAGACAGCAGCTCGCGGGAATTTATTACCGGCCGCTGATGACAACTTATTTTGATCTGGTATATGCGGCGGCCGGGCCGAATCCGGTGATATTTCACCTGGTGCAGACGGGACTTTTTATAGCCAATGCGGGACTGGTGTTTTGGCTTTTTACTCAGTTTTTCCGGAAGCCGTTAGCGCTGGGGCTGGCTGCGATTTTTCTGGTACACCCGATGAACAGCGAAGCGGCGGTGTATATCTCGGCGGTGCAGGAAACGCTGTTTTTTTTCTGGGGAATGCTGGGGTTGGGGCTGGTGGTACGCAAGCGGCGGACACGCCCGGCGGTAATCGGGGGGTGCATATTATTGTCTATGCTAGCTAAAGAAAGCGGAATAGTGTTTGCGGCGGCAGTGATGGCTTACGAATGGGGGTTCAGGCGGCGGGAGCGGGGGGAAATAACCGGGGCAGTCCTGACGGCGATAGCCGGATATGTGTGGCTGAGGGCGGGGGCGGTCGGGTGGTGGGTGCAACCGGTGAGTTCGCCGATTGATAAATTAGATTTGGGCGGGAGGCTTTTGAACGGACCGGCGATCATATGGTTTTATATAAAGACATTTCTGTGGCCTCTTAATTTGGCAGTAGTGCACAGATGGACGGTGACGAGGGTAACGGCGGGGAATTTTTGGCTGCCGCTGGCGGGCGACCTGGCCGGGATGACGGCGGCGGGGGCCGGGATTTGGCTGAGCCGGAGGCGGCAGAAGTACGAAGATGTGTACGGTTTTTTCGCCATATTACTGGCGACGGGGATGATCATACATCTGCAAATTGTGCCGCTGGACATGACGGTGGCGGAGCAGTGGGGATATGTGCCGATGGCGGGATTTTTGGGAATGGCGGGGGCGTTATGGGCGGGGGGAATGGGTAAACGGGCGGGAAAATGGGGGGTGGTGCTGGCGGCGGTGACGGTGGCGGCGCTGGGGGTAAGGACGATAATGAGGACGGGGGACTGGCGGGACGGGTATACCCTGGCGACGCACGATCTTAAGGCGGCGCCGGAGGCGTATGACCTGGAAAATGAAGTGGCGTACCAGCTGCTCTCGCGGGGACAATTGCAAGCGGCTCTGGTCCACGCGAAGAAGTCGGTAGCTTTATTCCCGTACGTGACTAATTACAATGTGCTGGGGCTAGTTTATTTCGGCCTGGGAGAGGATAACCAGGCAAAAGCGGCATATGAGCAGGCACTGAAGTGGGGGGATTATTATTTGGTATATGAGGATATGGCAGCTTTGAGCCTGGTGCGGGGGGCGGATACGGGGATTGACGCCAACTTTGTCAGACTGGCGCTGACCAAATTTCCCGATGATGCCAAGCTGTGGATGATATTGGCTATGCGGGAGGAACAAGATCAAGCGACCGGAGAGGCGAGGGCGGCCATTAACCGGGCGGCGGCCCTGGAGCCGGGAGCGGCGGATGTGGCGGCGGTGCGGACGATGATAGAGGAAGGGAACCCTTTGCAGGTAGACTTTAATCTGGGGGGAATTTACTGATATCATAAACAGATGAGCCGAGAGAGCCGGACAGCCAGACTGAATAACGGCCTGAGAATGCCGCGGCTGGGGCTGGGGGTATGGCAGGTAAAAAATGAAAAGACAGCGGAAGTGGTGAAGTGGGCCCTGGCGTCCGGGTACCGGCAGATCGATACGGCCAGGGTATACGGAAATGAGGAGGGGGTGGGCAGGGGAATTGCGGAGAGCGGAGTTGACCGGAAGGACATCTGGGTGACGACAAAATTGGGGGTGGGGGATATCCGTCGGGCGGAAGAGGCGTTTTGGCAAAGCCTGGCCAGATTGGGGATGGACTATGTGGACTTGTACCTGGTCCACTGGCCGATGTGGGGATGGAAGGAAGCGTGGAAGGGGCTGGAGCGAATTTACAAAAGCGGGCGGGCCAGGGCGATCGGGGTGAGCAATTTTGACAGGGGGCACCTCGAAGAAATGGAAAAGTTCGCGCGGGTAATGCCGGCGGTAGATCAAGTGGAAATCAGCCCGTTTTTACAAAGAAGAGAATTGCGAGAATACTGCCGGGAGCGGGAGATAGTGGTGGAGGCGTACAGCCCGCTGACGCACGGGAAAAGACTGCATGATGCGACGATTGAGCAGACGGCAAAAAAGTACAAAAAGACGCCGGCTCAGATAATGATCAGGTGGGGACTGCAACGGGGAATAATTATGATTCCCAAGTCAGAGAAGCGGGAGCATGTGGAGAGCAACGCCGAGGTGTGGGATTTTGAGTTGGAAGAAGCGGACATGGCGAAACTGGAGGCACTGGACAAAAATGAGAGTGAGTTTCCGCTGTGGAGCCGGGGGTGAAAGGAGCAGCGATGGAAATCGTGACCCAAAATTGTTTCGGAGTGGCAGTAGTTCATTCGAGAAGGAGATTTAAGAGGATCAGGGAATTTGTAGAGAAGGCGCGGCCGGAAGTAGTGTGCCTGCAGGAAGTATTTTGGCGGCGGCAGCTGAAGTGGGTGATCCCCGGGGGATATGAGGCGATTTATGAGGCGCCCCGGATGATGGTTAAAGGCGGACTGGTGACGCTTGTGAGGAAGGATCGGAGAGTGACAGCCCGGGCATATGTGAGGTATAGATCTCAGGGCCGGTGGGTGAGCCGACAGCTGGTAGACAGAATGGCAAGCAAGGGATTTTGGGATGTAGTCCTGGAAGACGGAACCCGGGTGATTAACACGCATCTGGTGTCGACATATTTCAGGCAGAGAGCCCATGACAAGAGCCAAAGAGGACAACTTGACCAGCTGTTGAGCTACGTGCAGGGGCTGGTGGGGCAGGTGATAATGGCCGGGGATTTTAATTTTGTGCCGGGGTCGGAAAATTACCGGCTGGTAAGGCAAGGATTTGAGGATGTCACGGCCGGGATGGGAAGAAGTTCCCTGAATGTGAATAAAAAACTGGATTATGTGTTTGTAAAAGAAATGACGAAGGTAAAAAAAGCCGAATATATAGATTACGGTGGGGCGAAGTACCCATCTGATCACAAAGGGATCCGGGGGGTTTGGTAAACTGGAAAGAGATGAGCGGTGTTTCCGGACTGAGTTTTACCGAGGCCAGGGAGGCCGGGGTGATGTGGGGGGCAAATGAGATAAAAGAGAGCGACCAGCTGTCGGCACTGCACCTGATAGTGCGGCAACTGAAGAAAAACTACATCGTGTATCTGCCGGTGGGCGGGTTTTTTTTTGGGACTGTTTGACTGGCTGAAAAAAATCAATAATGCGAAAGGGTATATAAGTTTTGAATAATCCGGCAGCCGGCAGGGACGTGGTATACTTTCTTCCGGCAAATGAGAAAAGCGTATTTGTTTATGATGATAAGCCTGGACGGGTTTTTTGAGGGGCCGAACCACGAACTGGACTGGCACAATGTGGACGCGGAGTTTGATGAGTTTGCGACTGCGCAGCTGCGGGAGACGGGGGAAATTTTGTTTGGGCGGGTGACATATGAAATGATGAGCAAATTTTGGCCCAGTGGACAGGCAAAAGAGGAGGACCCGGTGGTAGCGGAACTTATGAATACCCTGCCGAAAACGGTATTTTCCAAGACATTGAAACAAGCGGGTTGGGAAAATACGAAGCTGGTGAGCGGGGACATGGCGGGAGAAGTGAGAAGATTGAAGAAAGAATCGGGAAAGGAAATAGCTGTGTTCGGGAGCTCGGATTTGGCTGTGGGGCTGCTACGCCAGGGCCTACTTGATGAACTGCGGATAATGATAAACCCGGTGGTGCTGGGGCAGGGAAAACGGTTGTTTCAGGGATGGGATGGGCAGTTGAAACTGGAGCTGAGGTCGGATCGAAGGTTTGAGTCGGGTAATGTGCTGGTGGTTTATATGGTCAAGTAGCCAGGAGGGGTATAATAGATTATAGGTTATGGTAAAGTGTCCAGCGATGGTGGTGGGATTGAGGTGTAAGGCGGAGCGGGAGTGCATTGTTTTAGCGAATGACAATCTGAGTCAGGAAAAACTTGAGTCTGCGATCGAGGACCAAAACGGGTGGCCAACGTGGGCCTTGTTGGGTCTGAGATCGGGGATGAAGCGGAGCAAATGTGAGATAAGGGCGGCGGCAATTCCGGTGATTGACCGGGAGCTAAAGAAGAGAGGGTGGGGTTCGGGGTCGGTTGTGCGACCCTAAGAGAATAGTGTAAGATACCCCGGCAATGGATTACCAAACTTTGGCCAGTGAGGAGAGCGTGCAAAAAACCGTGGCGGGGCTGGCGGAGAGGGGAATCGAGGCTATAGTGGTAGATGACAAAGCGGCCGCCTTGGCTAAAATAAAAGAATTAATCCCGGAAGGGGCGACGGTGATGAACGGATCGTCGACGACACTGCAGGAAATCGGATATACGGAGTACGTGAAGTCCGGGGAGATAAAGTTTAAGGACCTGCATGCGGCAATCACGACGGAAGTGGATCCGGTCAGACGGGCGGGACTGCGAAAACAAGCCATAACAGCCGATTTTTATCTGGGCAGCGTGCACGCTTTGACCGAGGACGGGCAATTTGTGGTGGCGTCAGGCAGCGGCAACCAGCTGCCGCATATTGTATTTACATCCCCAAATTTAATTTTGGTGGCGGGGACACAAAAAATTGTTCCGACTTTAGCCGAGGCGATGAAAAGGCTGGAAAAATACGTGATCCCTCTGGAAGACAAAAGAATGAGGGATAAAGGGGGAAAGGGAACCAAGGCGAACAAGGTGGTGATTTTTAAAGGGGAGCCGGCGTATTCGGGAAGGAAAGTCCGGATGGTTTTGGTGAAGGAAAAATTGGGATTTTAGAGTGATACAATAGGACAACTTATGAGGTTTGTGCTGGTCAAAGGGGCGAAGATTTCCGAAGTGGCGAAGGAGTGCCCGCGGGCCATCGAAATGCTGACGGATTACGGGTTGGCGTGCGCGAACTGTTTTTTGAATCAATTTGACACGGTGGAGGCGGGGGCGGCTCTGCATGGGATGAGCGAGGGAGAGATTGCCCAGAT
The DNA here is from genome assembly GCA_027331445.1 of Candidatus Amesbacteria bacterium. GTDB lineage: Bacteria > Patescibacteriota > Microgenomatia > CAZETR01 > Amesbacteraceae > DAHWUD01. Next base: position 142,857 of record DAHWUD010000002.1, on the reverse strand, counting down.
GGTGGAGGAGATTAATATGGAACTGGCCAAAGAGGGCGGGGATGAATAAGACACTGGCGATAACAGGCCTGGCAGTGGAGACGGCGGAGGGGAAGGAGATTTTGCGGGGAGTGAACCTGGTGGTCAAACCCGGGGAAAAGCATGTGATTATGGGGCCGAACGGCGGCGGCAAGTCGACTTTGGCCATGGTCCTTTTAGGCCACCCGGGATACAAAGTCACGGCGGGAAAAATAAAACTGGGAAACACGGATATAACCCGGCTGCCGGCAAATGAGAGAGCGAAGCTGGGGTTGTTTTTGGGATTTCAGTATCCGGTGGAGGTGCCGGGAGTGAATTTTGCCAGTTTTTTGCGGCTGGCGGTAAATGCCAAGGGACAGGGAAACATATCGCCTCTGGCTTTGCGGAAAGAACTGGCGGAGACGGCGAAAAAACTGGCCATGGGGGCTGACATGACGACCAGGGCGCTGAATGAGGGGTTTTCGGGGGGAGAAAAAAAGAAATCGGAGATATTACAGATGCTGATACTGAAGCCCGCGATAGTGATTCTGGACGAACCGGATTCGGGACTGGATGTAGACGCCCTACGATATATCGCCGAAAACATAGCGGGATTGGGGAAGGATACGGGGATGGTGCTGGTGACGCATTACCAGCGGATACTGCAGCATTTAAGACCTGATTTCGTGCACGTCCTGATTAAAGGTAAGATTGTTGAATCAGGGGGGGCGGAACTGGCGGAAGCAATTGAAAAAAAAGGGTATGAAAAATTCCAAAAATAAATACCAATACGGATTCCACAAGCCGGAGATCTCGGTATTCAAGACGCCCAAGGGATTACGGAAGGAGGTAATCGAGGCGATTTCGTATTATAAAAAAGAGCCGGAATGGATGCGGGAGTTCAGGCTCTTAGCCCTGAGAACTTTTGAGCAGAAGATGGTACCGACGTGGGGGGCGGATTTGTCGGGGATTAATTTTGAGGATATGTATTACTACGTGGTGCCCTCGGCGAAGAAATTCCGCAGCTGGGATGAAGTGCCGGCGGAAATTAAAGATACATATAACAAAATCGGAATTCCGGAGGCAGAAAAAAAATGGCTGGCGGGGGTGGGTGCGCAATACGATTCGGAAATGGTGTACCACAATCTGAAGTCGCAATGGGAGAAACAAGGGGTGATATTTTTGGGAACGGATGCGGCATTACAGAAATACCCGGAACTTTTCCGGCAATATTTCGGGACGGTGATCCCGCCGTCGGACAATAAGTTTGCGGCCTTGAATTCGGCGGTATGGAGCGGAGGAAGTTTTGTGTATGTGCCGGCGGGAGTACGGGTAGAAATACCACTGCAGGCATACTTCAGGATAAACGCCGCCAATATGGGGCAATTTGAGCGGACGCTGATAATCGCTGAAGAAGGCAGCTTCGTACATTATGTCGAGGGTTGCACGGCGCCGATTTATTCGACGGATTCGCTGCATGCGGCCGTTGTGGAAATCATTGTTAAAAAGGGGGCCCGGGTGAGGTACACGACGATCCAGAACTGGAGCACCAATGTTTACAATTTGGTGACCAAGCGGATGCTGGTGGGGGAAGACGCGGTGGGAGAGTGGATTGACGGAAATCTGGGGAGCAAGATTACCATGAAGTACCCGTCAGTGATTTTGAATGAACCGGGGGCGCGGGGGGAAATACTATCACTGGCATTTGCGGGAGCGGGACAGCATCTGGACGCGGGGGGGAAAGCTATCCATTTGGCGTCCAACACCACCAGCATAATTACGTCCAAGTCGGTGAGCCTGGGGGGCGGGCGGTCCAGCTACCGGGGAATGGTGAAAATCGTCCCGGGAGCACGGGGGAGTAAATCGTTTGTGCGGTGCGATGCCTTAATACTGGATAAAAAATCGCGGTCGGACACGTATCCAGTTAATATTGTAAATGAACGGGAGGTGACTCTGGGGCATGAAGCCAGTGTGTCTAAAGTGGGGGAGGAACAACTGTTTTACCTGATGAGCCGGGGGTTGTCGGAGGCGGCGGCCACGGCGCTGGTGGTCAACGGATTTATTGAACCGATTGCCAAAGAATTGCCGCTGGAGTATGCGGTGGAACTGAACCAATTAATTAACCTGTCCATGGAGGGGGCGGTGGGATGAACAGAATTACGGTAAAGGCGGGGCAGAAAAAAACGCTGCCGATACTGTGGACGGGAGAGGAAACGGAAATGGATATAAATGTGGATCTGGCGGGGGAGGGGGCGGAGACGGAAATACTACTGTTACTGTTGGGAAAAGGCACGAGCAGCCTAAATATTAAAGCGGAAGTGCGGCACCTGGCCCGGCAGACTAAAAGCCAACTTTTGGTCAAGGGGGCCCTGGGGGAGCGGGCCAGGGTGGATTTTGACGGGTGGGTGAAGATTTTGCCGGGGGCGGCCGGGTCCGATGCCTGGCTGGGAGCGCACCTGCTGCTTTTGTCCGGGCAGGCGGCGGGGCGGGCAGTGCCGAACCTGGAGATAGGGGAGAATGACGTCAAGGCCGGGCATGCGGCTACCGTCGGCCGGGTGGACGAAGAACAAATGTTTTATTTAATGAGCCGGGGGGTAGACCGGGAGCAGGCTTATCGGCTGGTGGTGTCCGGATTCGCCCAGAGCATGCTGCGTAAATTTCCGGAGAAAATGAGGAAGCTGGCCATGAGGAATTTAAGTATATGAACCTCAGAAAAGATTTCCCGATTTTTGGCAACCGGCCGGAGATGGTATATCTGGACAGTGCGGCGACCAGCCAGAAACCCCGGCAGGTGATAGCGGCGATGACGGAGTTTTTGGAAAAACACAACGCCAACGTACACCGGGGAATTTATGATTTGAGCCAGGAGGCGACCGACATATTTGAGGGGGCAAGGGGTAAGATGGCGAGGTTTGTGGGAGCCAGGGATGAGAGGGAAATAGTATTTACGGGGAACGCCTCGGAGGCCTTAAACCTGGTGGCGCTGGGGTACGGGAAAAAGTTTCTGACCAGCGGGGATATAGTGGTAATCTCTGCGGCAGAGCACCACTCAAATTTTGTGCCCTGGCTGCGGCTGCGGAAGGAAATCGGAATCAGGATATTCATGCTGCCGCTTTTACCTGATTTTACGATTGATTATCGGATTTTGGATAAAGCGAAGATAAAAAAAGAGAAGATAAAACTGGTGGCTTTGACCCAGGCGTCAAACGTGCTGGGGACAGTTAACCCGATTGCCGAAATTGCCGATTATTTAAAGCGGCGAAAAATAAAAGCGAAGCTGGTGGTGGATGCGGCGCAGTCCATACCGCATATGAAGATCGACGTCGGTAAACTGGGGTGTGATTTTCTGGCGTGGTCGGGACATAAAATGCTGGGGCCGTCGGGGATCGGGGGACTGTGGGCCAGGCGGGAATTGCTGGAGGCGATGGACCCGATGCTGTCGGGAAGCCATATGATCAATGAGGTGACGGAGGAGGGGGCAAGCTGGAACCGGGTGCCGGAAAAGTTCGAGACGGGGACGGGACGGCTGGAGGGGGCGGCGGGCCTGGGGGCGGCTGTCGATTACCTGCAGAAGGCGGGAAGGGAAAAAATCGCCGGATACGAGAAAGAACTGACGGAATATCTGCTGGAAACACTGATAAAAATTCCCAGGGTGGAGATCTACGGGAGCAAAAGCGGAAAAAACCGACTGGGAGTGGTGGCGTTCAATGTGGCGGGAGTTCATGCGCATGACGTCGGAGAGATTCTCAACAGGAAACAGATTTGCGTGCGCACCGGACATCACTGTGCCATGCCGCTTCTGGCCAGGCTGGGGGTGGAAAGCACGGTGCGGGCGTCGATATATCTGTATAACACCAAAGAGGATATAGACCGGCTGGCAGAAGGAATAGCCGAGGTAAAAAAGATATTCAGAGTATGAATGATCCGTTGTACAGGGAAATAATTCTGGAGAATTTTGAGCACCCGCAAAATTACGGGGTAGTAAAAAACGCCAATGCGGAGAAAACTTCGGTGAATGAGTTGTGCGGGGACAAAATCCACATCAGTGCCAGAATCGTCAATAAAAAAATCGCCGAGATAGCATGGGAAGGGGAGGGGTGCGCGATAGCCAGAGCGGCGGCATCGATACTGACGGGAGAGACGGAGGGTCAGCCGGTGGTAAAAATAAAAAAAATGACGTCGGAGGCTTTTTTAAAAAAAATGGGGATTACGCTGACGCCGGCGCGAAGGAAATGCGCGCTTTTGGGATTTGCGACGCTTCAGGAGGCAATAAAATAAGAGTCTATGAGGTCCAGGCGCGAAGAGAGGCGGCGGCCCGGCGGGGGGAAATTATCTGAATAATAATACCCATCTGGACTAAAACATGGTCGCCGATTTTGACGGATTCACCGCCGGAGAGAACGATGCGGGACTGCCCCGGATATTGAACGGTGACCCGGGCGCCGTCGATGCCGGTGACCCGGCCCGGGATGGCTAAACACATGATATTATATTAGCATGGACGGGAAAAAATTGGCCGTGGGCTGGTTCTCATTTACCTGCTGCGAGGACAGCACGATTTTGTTTACGGAGCTTCTGAACGATCACCTGGATGAATGGAAGAAACTGGTAGATTTTAAGTATGTCAGGCAACTGAAAACTAAAAATTCCATCGAGGGTTTAGATGTGGCGTTTGTGGAAGGGGCGATTTCGTCGGCGAAGCAGGAGGCGGAGGTAAAAAAAATCCGGGATAACGCCAAGTATGTGGTGGCGATCGGAGCGTGCGCGTGCACGGGGCTGCCGTCGGCATCCAGAAACGATTTTAAAGACGAGATGATTACGGAAAGAATCCAATGGTATATGAAGAATTTTGATTACAGCCAGAAAGTGCGGAAGCTCGAGGAAGTAATCAAGATAGACGATGCGGTGCCCGGGTGTCCGATGAATGCGGAGACGTTTATGGCGATGCTGACGAAATACCTGAAACTATTTAGCATTGTCCCGGCATAAAATATGCACAGCGGAGATATCACGATTGAAAACGTAACCAAAATCGAGGGGTCGGCCGGACTGGCAGTGAAGATTGAAAATGACACGGTGACGGATTTGAAATTTATCGTCCAGGACTACCGGCGGTTTTACACGGAGGCGGTAGTCGGCAAGCCAATAATCGCCGTGCCGGCGTTTTTGTCGCGAATCTGCGGAACGTGCTCCGTGGCGCACCTATTTGCCAGCCTGGAGGCGGTGGAAAGGTCGCAGGGGATCGAATTGTCAGAGCAGAGCAAATTGCTACGGCGGCTGGCGTATGACGGACTGATGATTCGGGATCACGCATTGCACCTGTATTTTTTTGTGCTGCCGGATATTCTGGGGCTGGATTCCATTTTGGAGATTCCGGATGACGACGCCGATATCGGGCACGTGCTGCTGCACGACTCATTTGATATCAAAAGGCTGGGGACGGATATTACCAATGTGGTTATCGGGGCCGCCATTCACGCACCCTGGCCGACGGTGGGAGGGTTTCTGAGAAACCCCGATCCCACGAAATTTCCGGAGCTGGTCACCCGGCTGGAAGCCATCCGGCCGCAAGTGCTGCGGGGGATAAAGACTTTTTTTGAGGCCAAGGACAGTTTGGTGCGCAACAGCGATTACATGTATCTGAGAAATGACCGGCAATATGATTTTCTGGAAGGGGAGCTGAGGATTTCCGACGGGAGGCGGTTTTACGAAAAAGAGTTTAAAAACTTTTTGGAGCAGGTAGTGATCCCGTATTCACAAGCGGAGGGATATAAACTGGCACAGACACACGAGGATTACCTGGTGGGGGCGCTCGCGCGCATGAATTTCAACAAAGACTTACTTAATTCCCGGACGGCGGCGGACGCAGGAGAGTACCTAACGGTGTTCCCATCAGAGAACATTTACCATAACAACCTGGCGCAGGCGGTGGAAGTGCTGCAATGCGTGGACGACGCCATAGACATTCTCAAGTCCATCCAGATCAACCCGGAAGAAAAGCCGGTGAGAAAGCCGTGGCAGGCCGGGGAGGGAGTCGGAGTGGTGGAGGCGCCGCGGGGGGTGTTGTATCATATGGCAAAAGTTAACGACAAAGGGATGATCGAAGGGTATGAAGTGATCGTGCCGACGGCCCAAAACCAGATCACGATCGAAAACGACCTGAAGAAATATTTCAATGAGAATATCGGGCAGAGCGAAGAAGAATTACATCACGCGGCGGAAGTGATTATCCGGGCTTACGACCCCTGCATGTCCTGCGCGACCAATTTTTTGAAGATTGACTGGATCAGGGAATAATTCAGCCGGCCATGAGGTGGGAGACCGAGAATGGAGACGCGGCCGAGCCGGCCGAGTTTTTTTAAGTACCTGAGCTGAAACCCCAAATCATAGTCGTGGGCAGTAACAGAGGGGGAAGTGATTAAACGGCCCAGGTCAGTTTGGTCAATTAAAGCGGCGTGGGGAAGGCCGGCGACGACGTCGATAAGGCGGACATGATCCACGTCGGCGAAGGGAAGGTCGGCATTGGGGGCAACAGGCTGAAAATCGATAGCGGGAAAGACGGATTTCAGGCGGGCGGTGACAATGAAGGCGCGATCATCCGGGGGGACGTCGGGGTTACCGAAGACGTAAACGGTCATGCTGTACAATATAGCGAATGGCGGAGAAAAAAGCATTACAACTGGCGGCCCGATTCGCACTGCCGCCGAATAGTCTGGGGTACTGCGGGCGGGGAACGGCACCTGCCAAGTTTCGGGAATGTATAGAAAAGGGAGCGTGCGAGGGAATTGCGAAGGAAGTGGGTAAATTTATCGTATTAAACCCCTATCTGGAGACACTCACAGCGGTGACCGGAAAGGATAAGCTGAGTTATGCCGGGGTAGAGGCGTACTGGCTGGGAAATGAGGAACTGAAGAAGGCAAAGGGAGAGCATTACAAGCTACTACTTTCGAATTTGGCCAAGCAGGGGGTGCCGGAGTGGCTGGTGGCGGAATTGGAGAGGGATAAACCCAAAAAATTTATTCCCTGTCATTTGTTCCAGGTGCTGCATGTGGGAGTGGGGCGGGCCAGCGGGTCGGTGCCGTTTAATATGGAGACGATCAACAACTGCATGATCCGGTGGGGAAAAGTGACGGAGGTAGGCCGGGCCCGGTTAACGGTAAATCTGATCAGTTTGGCCAAAATGAAAGGTAAAAAAAAGCTGACTGTTTTGGAGGGGAAATATAAATATAGGGAAGAGATGTTGCCGGGGGTAAAAGTAGGGGAGACGGTAGCTGTGCACTGGAAGCAGGCGGTGAAAATATTGACGGAGCGGGAGGAAGCTAACCTGAAACGGTGGAGCGAGGCCGTGCTAGAGGCAGAAGGCTAAAGGCGACGACGACGGCGGCGATAGCCAGGGACTGGACGGCGAGGGGGCGGGAGAGAGAATGGGTGACGAAAACGGCGGAGAGAACATTGGTAACCAGAGTGGAGGCGACCAGAATGGCAGTGACGGCGGTGGCGGGAGCAAATTTCAGGGCGCGATACCAGGTGGTGACATAAAGCAGTAAGGTAACGGCGGTGAGAATGATCCATGACCACTGAGTGAGAGTCAGAGCGGACACATGCAGGAGGGCGGCGGGCTGGGCGACGGCGGAGACGGTCAATAAAATGGCCGATCCCAGGACCATTCTGGCGGCAGTGACCAAGTCCGGGTCGACACGGGGGAGGACGAGTTTGGCGAGGATGGTTTCTACGGCCCAGAGGAGAGTGGCCAGAAGGACAAACAGCTCTCCTATAGAGAGTTTAAATCCGGGAAAACCGCCGACGGCGATGTTGGCGGCAAAGAGGAGCACGACCAAGGCCCAGTGGGCGGGGGAGAGCTTTTCTTTGAGCCAGGGAAAAGCCAGCAGGGCGACCCAAACCACCAAAGTCTTTTGAATAATGGCCCCGGTGACTGCGGGAATGAGGGACAAGCCGGTAAAGAAGAGATAGAAAGGCAGGGAGCCGCCGATAATACCGATGGCGAGCAGAAGCAGCAGCTGCCGGCGGCTAAGCTGTTTAACCCCGCGCCATTTACCGGAGGCGAAGATCAGAGCCAGGATGAGGAGGGCGACGAGGGAGTTTTTGACGGCGGTAAAGACTAAGGGCTGGACAATGGCGGTAACAGCGTATTTGTTGAGAAAAATGGAAACGCCGGAAATGAGGGCGGCGGCGGCGGCGAGAAGGTAACCTTTAGACATAAATTAAGCGGGCCAAACCTGTTGTCCGGTCTCGGTATCGATGATGACTATGGCTTTGGTGGGACAGGATTGGGCGGCCATGAGAATATTCTCGGGAACGTCGGTGGAACCGGAATTGACGACGGCTTTATTTTGGGGATCGAGGGAAAAAGTGCCCGGGGAAACGGCGACACACGAAGCGGCGCCGATACAGGCGCTACGCAGAACCTTGATTTTGTATTTGCCGACGATGACTTCTTTGTCGGTGTCCATCTGAGGAGCGGGGGAAGGATTAGCATCAGCCATAAGTGATAAGGAGTATAAAGTTTATCTTCCGGTTGATCAATAACTAAATTATAATGGGACGATGGAAGTAATCGAGGCCATAAAATCCCGGCGGTCGGTACGGGCGTGGACGGAAGAGGAAGTGGGTGATGAAATGTTGGCACAAATTCTGGAGGCGGGGCGGTGGTCACCCAGCCCGCTGGATTCCCAACCTTGGCACCTGGTGGTGGTAAAAAAGCCGGAAACCATACAGACGCTCGCGCAGACGGCGAAAGAGGGAGGCTTCATGCGATCTGCCAAAGTATGCATTGTGGTGAGCACGGAAAAACAGGTAATGACGGAGCAGGAGGTGCAAAACCAGGAACGAAAAGAGCTGATCGTTTGGCTAGCTGAACATAACCAGTATGAATACGCGGCGGCGGCAGCGTTACAAGACATGTGGCTGGCGGCGTGGAGCCTGGGGATCGGGGCGTGCTGGGTGACGATGGATAGAGAGACGACATATTTGACGCTGGAAATCCCGCGGGAACAGGTGGTGATCGGGAGTCTGGCACTGGGACATATCCGGGGAAGTCCGGTACCGCATAATGAAGAAAACAGAAAGCCGATCGGAGAGATGGTATTTTGGGAAAAGTACGGAGTGAGAGAAAAACAAAGTTAGACGAATTTGCGGAACAATCCGGAAAGATCCGGCCTGTCCGGGGAATGATCGACCAGGGGAGTGGCGGCAATTTGGGGAAAACGGGATTCATAAGTGGGGGAATCGACGGCGTAGAAAATACCCAGGGGAATACTTTTGAGACCCCATTCCTGGGCTTTTTGGAAAGCCGCGATTTTGTCGGTAGGCTGGTATGACCCGTCTAACTGATAGGTGTTTTCGCGATAAAAAGTATGAGTGTATTCCTTGTTGAAGGTGACGCAGGGTTGGAGGATGTCCACAACGGCCAGGCCCTGATGCTGCTGCGCTTTGATCATGAGGGCAGAAAGGCCGGGAATATCGCCGGCGTAGCCGCGGGCGACGAAAGTGGCGCCGGAGGCAATGGCCAGGGCCAGAGGATTGAGGGGAAAATCGGCGTTGCCTTCGGGGGTGGATTTGGATTTGAAACCCAAGGGAGAGGTAGGAGAGGTTTGGCCGGTAGTTAAGCCATAAATGGCGTTGTCGTGGATAAAGATCTTGAGATTGGGATTGCGGCGGCAGGCGTGAATAAAGTGATTGCCGCCTTCGGACAGACAGTCTCCGTCACCGGTAAAGACAAAGACATTGAGGCGGTGATTGGACATTTTGAGGCCGAAGGCCAGGGGGATGGCCCGGCCGTGCAAACCCTCGAAGGAGACGAGTTTGGTGAAGTTTAAAAGGTGGCCATGACAGCCGATACCGGCAACCAGGGCGGTATTGGTACTGTCCCAACCCTCGCTGACACAAGCACTTTTAAAGGCGCCCCAAATGGCCAGGTCGCCGCAGCCGGGGCACCAATTGGGGGAGCAGACGGTGGCTAAGTCGGAGAGCTGCATAGTCAGGCGGGATGGAGAACAGAATTAATTTTGGCGGAGATTTCATCGGGGAAAAAGGGGCGGCCGTCGAATTTGAGCAGGTGGTCGGTGATCGTGATACCGGTTTGGGCGGCAATCAGCTGGGCCAGCTGGGCGGTGGCGTTGGATTCGATATCAATAATATGACGGGCGCGGGAAAGCTGTGAGGTGACGGCGGTGGTGGGGAAAGGACTCATCCAGGTGAGATGAAGGTAATTCACATCCGGAAAATCCCGGAGGGCGTGGAGGACGGCGCCACGGTTACTGCCCCAGGAGACTAAAGTCAGGGGAGCGTCTGGGGGGCCGATGAGCTGGGGAGCAGGCATGTCGGTTTGGGCACAGGTATCCAACTTGCGCAGGCGCTTGGCCTGCTGGGAGACGACGTCGGAGATGTCTTCCGAACTGAAACCCTGCTGGTTATGCTCGTCGGAATTGGCGATGAAGAAGTTGCCGGTACCGGGGGCGCTTCTAGTAGAGATACCGTCGGATTCGATGTAGTAGCGGGCGAAGCCGGGGTTGAAGTCGGAAGTGAATTTGCCGCGGTCTAGCTTAAAGTCGGAATTGTCGAATACGGGATAGCTGTGATCGTCGTCGCAAAGGTCTTTGTCGATGATGACGACTACGGGGGTCTGATATTTGGCGGCCAGGTTGAAGGCCTGGCGGGTGAGATAGAAGGCGTCGCGGATGTCGGAAGCGGCCAGAACAATGCGGGGGAAATCACCCTGGTGGGCATGAAGAATAAACTGCAGATCGCTCTGGGCAGACCAGGTGGGCAGGCCGGTAGCGGGACCGGGACGCATGCCTTCGACAATGACCACCGGAGTTTCGGTCATGCCGGCCAGGCCATAGCCCTCGGTCATGAGGCAAAAACCGCCGCCACTGGTGGCGGTCATGGCCCTCGCTCCAGCAAAGCCGGCGCCGACGGCCATGTTGACGGCAGAAATTTCATCCTCGGGCTGTTTGTAGATATAGCCATATTCCGCCTGGTACTGCGCTAAGACCCGGAGAATGCCGGAGATGGGAGACATGGGATAGATGGCGGCAAACTGCAGACCGCCGGCGATGGCTCCCAGAGCCACGGCCTCGGCTCCGTTGACAATCATCTGACGCGGGCGGTCGGGCAGGGGGGTGAGACGGGGCTCTACTTGGGCGGCAAAATTCCGGGCGGCAAAATCGAAACCGGCGGCGGCGGCTTCGAGGTTGGGACGGATGACGGCATCGCCTTTGTCGGCAAACTCGGCCCGCAGGAGGTCGTTAAGGGTATCCAGCCGGCCGCCGAGGAGAGCCAGGGCGGCGCCGACGGCGACGGTGTTGATCAATAATTCCTGACCGCCTGATAGTTTGGCCAAAGGCACAGGGAGAAGACGGACGCCGGGGGCGGCGCCGGCGGTGCGGAATTTTTTGTCGGCATCAAACAACAGACCGGAACCGGAGACCAGTTCGGCGAGGTGGCGGGTAATAGTATCCTGATTGAGAGCAATGAGCAGGTCGGTCTGACGGAGGGGGGCGGCAATTTCATCGGGAGAGAAGAGGACCTGAGTGATGTTGTGACCGCCGCGGATTAAGGAGGGGAACTCGGTATAGGTATGGATATGATAGCCGGAACGGGAGGCGACTTTGGCTATCAGCTGGCCCGATGATTTGATACCCTGGCCGGCCTGGCCGCCGATTTTGAGAGAATAAATTGGGGCAGACATGGTTAGAATTTTTCGGTGTAGATCCGGCCCTCCGGACAGTTTCTGGAAAGTAAAATTTGGGTGGCTTCGTCGATCATTTTAGGGTTGCCGCAAAGATAAGCGCTGCAGTGAGTGGCATCGGGGACCTCCTTTTCCAAAAGCTCGGTAATATGGCCGGCCTGGCCGTGCCAAGCGGCGTCGGGTTGGGAAAGGACAAAATTGAAATGGAAGTTGGGGTGATCAACGGATAATTTTTGGAAATAATCCTGCCAGAAAACATCATCAGTATGCCGGAGGCCAAAGTAAAAGTCGATGGGGACTTTAAGGTCGGGGTGTTTGAGGGCGGCTTCCAGAATGGATCTTAAGGGGCTGCAGCCGGAGCCGGTACCTAAGAAAAGAATCCGCTGCGCGCCGTCGTCGGGCTGGAGGGTAAAGACGCCGAACGGACCGAGGAAGGCCACTTTGTCCTGAGGCTGTAAATTGTCAAAGAATTTGGAACCGGGGCCCCCGGGAGCGGTGTCCACGAGCAGGGTAAACTTATTGTCTGCGGGACGGTCGGCAATAGAGTAGCTGTTGATGCGATCGGGGGCGACTTTGACGCTGACGTATTGACCGGGGCGGGAGACGAAGGGCTCCGGAGTAGTGAATTCAAAGTAATGGAATTTACCGGCCAGGGGGGTGTGGTCGGTGAGAACAGCGGTGTGGAATTGGGGAGAGACGGCGGGGCGGGAGGCGATGCCGGTTAAAAGAATCTTGGCGTCAACGGCCCAGACGTGATTGTGGGTAACAATGACGGGATTGACTTCAATATCCGAAGCCTGGGGGAGCAGGGGAATGAGGCGGGTAAGATTGACGATGAGGTCGTAGAGTTGATCGAGGGCATATTCCGGCTCGCCTGGCTGGGGTTGGAGCAGACGGAAAACCTTGGATTTACTTACTAAATCTTTGACCTGGTCGCGGGAGACGGGGAGGATTTTCAGGTTTTTATCGGCCACCAGTTCGGCCAACTGACCGCCGGCGCCAAAGAGGAGAACCGGGCCAAAAGTCGGATCGACACGCAGGCCGACGATGACTTCAATACCGGAAGTAGCCTCTTTCTGGATTTGGTAACGAAGGTGATCGTGGGCGGCAGGAGGAAGTTGGGCGGCGGCATGATTGAGGCGATCCCAAGCCAGTTCGAGCTGGGAGGCGTTATTGATACCGGTGATGACGCCGCCCATATGGGCTTTGTGTAAAAGACCCGGGGAAGAGAGTTTGAGAACTACGGGCCAGCCGGTTTGAGTGGCGAACTGGTGAGCAGATTCCAGGGTGGGGACGGCAGCGGTGGGAGGGGTGGGCAAGCCCAGAAGGGACATGATTTCATTGGTTTCGAGATTATCCAGGGCGGGATGGTGGCTGTCCTCGGCGGCGGTGACAATCTGGTGGATGCGGGTGGAGTCTGGACTTGCGCCCTCGGCTTCGGCCGGCGATGCCGGACCGGAGCCGGAAATTGCAGCCGGGGCGGTGCGGGTGGATTGCCAATGCCACATGGCGGAAATAGCGGCGACGGCCCGCTCGGGGAAGCGGAAAGAAGGGATAAGATTTTGATTCAGGATACGTTCGCCTTCATGGACCAGCCGGCCGCCGATGAAAGAGCAGAAAATGGGCTGGGGGTATTTGCGGGAGAGGTCGCTGATCAGCTGGGCGGTGCGGTCAACCTGGGTCATAACCTGGGGGGTGAGAATGACCAATAAAGCGTCGGCTTGGCCGGTAGCTAGAACGGTGTCGGCGGCGGCGGCGTAGCGGTCAGCCAGGGCGTCGCCCAAAACATCAATGGGATTTCTGATACTGGCACTGCGGGGAAGAACAGACTGCAGCTTTTCCTTAGTGGCGGCGTCCAGCTCGGCCAATTTGAGTCCGGAGGAGGCGATGGCGTCAGCGGTTAAGACGGCGGGGCCGCCGGCGTTACTGATGACGGCGACGCGGGGACCGGCGGGAGCATTTTCCCAGGCCAGGGCGCGGGAGAGATCGAAGAAATCCTCCAGAGTAGCGCACCTTTCGACGTGGGCCTGAGCCAGGGCAGTGTCAAGGATATCGTCGGCTCCGGCTATGGCTCCGGTGTGGGACTGCATGGCGGCGGCGGCGGCGGGAGTTTTGCCGGGCTTAATGATGAAAATGGGCTGAGTGCGGCTGATTTGGGTGGTCAGGCGGACAAATTCCGGGCCGTCGGAAATGGATTCCAGATAAAGGCCAATGGGGGAAACGGAAGAGAGGCCGGGAGCGGGAGGGGGCAGTGAAGCGGCAGCGAAGGCAGTTAGAAAATCGTTTTCGTTGAGGACGGGTTTGTTGCCCAGGGTAATAAACTGAGAAAAGCCCAGGCCGACGGACTGACACCAGTCAAACAGGGCGGCGGCGATGGCTCCGGATTGAGAAATAAAGCGCAGGTTGCCGGACTGATGGGCGGAGAGGGCGAAGGTGGCGTTAAGAGAGGCGGACTCGTTGATAAAGCCCAGACAATTGGGACCCAAAAGGCGCAGGTGATACCTGGCGGCAATATCTGTCAATTGCTGCTCCAACCGGGCGCCGTCGGGGCCGATCTCCTTAAAGCCGGCAGAAAAAACGACGACGTTGGAAATACCTTTGGTGCCGATTTGGGTGAGAGTGTCAATGACGGCGGCGGCGGGCAAGGCCACGATGGCTAAATCGGGAACTTCGGGGAGATTTGCGACGGATTTGAAACAAGGCAGGTTTTGGAGGGAGTCGGTTTGGGGGTTGACGGGGTAGATATGGCCGGGAAAGTGGAAGTCCAGTAGATTTTTAAGGACGATGGCGCCGACTTTTTCGGGGGAGCGGGAGGCACCGATGACGGTGACGGAACGGGGGGTGAGAAAGGAGGAGAGATCGGCAGCCACAGGATAAGATTAAGCATATTTTGCCCGGCTGTCAAAAAAACGGCAGAAATGAGTTAAAATGATTTTGTGGCCGAGTATATGGTGACGCTGGCGGAAAAAGAGGAGGTGGCCAGCGGGACAATGGCATTTCACTTCAAAAAGCCGGAGGGATTTGAATTTAAAGCCGGACAGTTCGCAAAATTTGAGCTGGCGGATCCGATCGAGACGGACAAAGAGGGGAAGGAGAGGATTTTTTCGTTGGCGCATGCCCCGTACGAAAAGGAGTTGGTAATTGCCACCAGGATGCGGGATACGGCGTTTAAACGGGGGCTGAAAAGTTTGCCGGTGGGAGGCCAAATAAAAATGAGCGGCCCGTACGGAAGTTTTGGGCTGCATGAGGGGACAGCGCCGGCGGTGTTTCTGACCGGGGGAATCGGGATCACGCCGGTGCGGAGCATGATTGCCCAGGCAATGCAGGAAAAACGGGCGGGGAAAATAATATTGATATATGCCAACAGAACGCCGCAGGAGGGAGTGTTTTTGGGAGACCTGCAGGCGCTGGCGGAAGGAAATCCGAAATTTACCTTTGTGCCGGTGATGACGGCGGCGGGAGAACAGAGTTGGAACGGGGAAAAGGGGCACATTAACCGGGAGATGCTGGGCCGGTATGTCAAAGATTTGACGGAACCGATTTACTACCTGTCAGGGCCGGCCGGGATGGTGGGGGCGATGCGGGAGCTGTTGGAGCAGGAGAAGGTGAGACCGGAGAAGATCAAAGCCGAAGAGTTTTCGGGATACTGAGGGTCAGATACTAATGATAGTGTACTGCAGCAGGCGGACGCCGAAGAAATCACTGAGAAGGTTCATCAGGCCGTAGACGGAAAAGACAATGACCAAGCCGATCAGGGCATTGGCGATGGTGCGGCCGGCGGCTGTGGTGGCGTCCCGGTCACCGCCGGCGATAATAAAACGCAGGCCGCCGATCAGGAGCATAAAAAAGGAGGAAACGGCGGAAGCGACGAGAATAAGGTTGACGAAGGCGGCAATGAAAGTGGTGGGAGTCCAGTAGGAAAGGTGGGTAAACTGGCTGGTGGGAGGAAAATAAAGACGAACGTTATTCACACTTTAATGATACCAGGAGAGGCAAGGGGAATTAGGGTTTGACCAGATGCCAGACTTTGCCGACGCCGTCACCGTTGACGTCACCGATTTTTTTGTCCAGGTTGTAGTAGTAGAGCGGCTGGCTATTGTAAGCAAATTGGATGGTGCCGTCGGTGCGGGTGAAAGTGGTAACGTGGGCGGGGAGGGTAGCCGGAGCCGAGGGAGTAGTATAGGGAGGCCAGATGGAGGCGCAGGCGCCGGAGCAATTGCTGACGTTGGGCTGGTCTTTGTCATAAATGTAAAGAGTCCGGCCTTTGGAATCGGCGACATAGGGGCCTTTGACGGAACTGGTTTGGGTGGTAACAACATCACCCGTTATGGTGCTGCCGTTGGGGTTTGCGGGAGAAGTTCCGGTTATGGCTTCCGGAGTAGGAGAGGGCTGGCCCATGAGAAGGAGCTTGATTTGGTGTTTGTTGGTATAGCCGACGATGCCGAGGATGACTATGATGACCGCGCCGATGACCAGGTACGTATTTTTCATAGACTGCATAGACTGATTGATAAGTAAATCACTTTGTTTGAGCGTTGTCAAATGAGGTATAAATAAAGAGTGGAAAAAGGAGACTTCGTAAATTTAGGGCTGACTTCGGCAGAGGCAGAACAACTAATAAAAGAAGTCGGGGGGAATGAAATTCCGGAAAAAAAGGCCGGCCTGGGGAGGAAGATACTGAAAAATGTATTTTCCCCGATCGGCCTGATGCTGGTGCTGGCGTCGGGATTGTCATTCGGATTGGGAAAGACATTCGACGGGTATTTTATTGTGGTACTTTTGGGTCTTAACATCGCGATAACGCTGTGGCAGGAAAGCAAGGCAGACAATGCAATTGCCAAACTAAATGAACATCTGGAACAAAGTATAAAAGTTTGGCGGGACGGCAAGTGGCAGTATGTAGGGTCAAGAATCCTGGTGCCGGGAGATGTGGTGCAGCTGGCCTCGGGAGAAGTTATCCCGGCGGATGGCAAGCTGGTGGACGCGAACCGGGTGACGGTGAACGAAGCGGCCCTCACGGGGGAGTCGCTGCCTAAGGAAAAAAAGGCCGGGGAAACAGTTTTTTCCGGGGCGTTTATGGAGACGGGTATAGCCATCGTGCAGATTACGGCGACGGGGGGAAATACCAGCTTCGGAAAAACCCTGTTTTCGGTGGAGCGGGTGAGAAAAAAGAGCCTGCTGGAAAAGGACATGATCAATATCTCCAAGTTTTTGACGGTATTAAGTCTGGTAGCGGTAGTCATTCTGACCGGGGTGTTTTTGGCAGAAAAAGTCTCGATCTGGGAACTTTTAACGCTGGATTTGTCCATCATCATCGCCGGGATTCCGATCAGCCTGCCGACGGTAATGACACTGATCATTGAATTTGGAGTGCTGGATTTGGCTAAAAAGGACGTCATAGTCAGACGTTTGTCGGCGCTGGAAGACCTGGCCAACGTCAATTTTTTGCTGACGGATAAGACGGGGACACTGACCCAGAACAAGATTGCGGTACAGGATATTTACGCCTACGGGGGATTTACGCATGACGACGTGCTGATGTGGGCGGGAACGGTGGCCTCGGTTGAGGCAGACAACGCGATAGACGCGGCAATTCTGGATAAAGTAAAAACGTCGCAAACGGAAATGCCGGGGTTTGAGAAGGTAGACTTCGTGCCGGCGGATTCGGTGAGGAAACGGAGCACACTGGTGCTGGAAAAAGGCGGAAAAAAGACGGCAGTGGCGGTAGGAGCGCCGCAGATAGTCGGCGGGCTGTGCGCGATGGATAAAAAGGTGCAGGAAAAGTATGACCGGGAGGTGGAAGCGTTGGCCCAATCGGGGTTTAGGACACTGACGGTCGCGATAGCGGAGGGCGGCGAGGAAAAGCGGATGCAGCTGGTGGGGATACTGGCGCTGTCGGATACACTGCGGGAAGAAGCTCCGGCGGTAGTGAAGTATTTGGAGGACAACGGCATCGGAGTGACCATGGTCACGGGGGACAACCGGGCGATCGCGGCGCAGATTTCGCGGCAACTAAATATGGAGCAGCGACAGATTGTGGCGAAGGAAGAGCTGGACCGGATGGACTGGGATAAAATGGGGAGCAATTTTTTCCTGTCCACGAGCGCGTTTGCCGAAATCCTGCCGGAGGATAAATTCCGGCTGGTACAAAAAGCGAAGGAATTTTTTGTGGTGTCGGCCAATGGGGACGGGGTAAACGACCTGCCGCCGGTGAAGGCGGCCAACGTGGGCATGGCGGTAAAAAACGCTGTGACGGCGCTGAAAGCGGCGGCGGACATAGTCCTGCTGTCTGAAGGAATAGCAGTGATCAAGGATGCGATTTGGGAGAGCCGGAAAATATTTGAACGGGTTTACACCTATTCTCTGTATCGGATATCGGAGAGCCTGCGGCTGATTGTGACGATTGCAGTTTTGGGGATTGTGTACAAGGCGTATCCGATGACGGCGCTGCAGATTATTCTCATCGCCCTTTTGAATGATATTCCCATCATCTCGCTGGCGTTTGACCGGGTGAGAGTGGCCAACCGGCCAGCGAAAATTGAAGTGAAGAAGAGATTTATCCTGAGTTCGATGTTCGGCATAACGGGGGTGGCCAACAGCCTCATCTTGTTTTGGCTGATGACGACGGTGTGGCATTTCAGCTGGCCGGTAATCCAGACAATGTATTTTCTAAAGCTGACGGTATCCGGACACATGCTCATCTACGTGGCGCACACCAAGCAACGGTGGTGGAGATGGCTGCCCAGCCGGCAGGTGATCTGGGCGACCTCGCTGACCCAAGTCTTGGCTACCAGCCTGGCGCTTTTGGGATGGCTGATGCCGGGAAGGATTTCATTGGGGCAATCAGTTTTGGTATGGGGATGGTCGCTATTTTGGATGCAGGTGTCCGAAGTAATGAAGGATATTTCAGGAAATTATCAGAAGGCGGGAGTACAATAGGGCCATGATGTGGGAAAGGACGCCATATATGTATGCGGGCGGAGGCTGGGGCGTGGGCATGGGCTGGGGAGTTGTGGGACTAGTGTTTCAGCTACTGTTTTGGGTAGCGTTGATTTACCTAGTGGTGATGTTGTTTCATAAGCATGAAGAGAGGGAAGATGACGCGCTGAAGATATTGAAAGAAAGGTATGCCAAAGGAGAGATTTCTAAGAAAGAGTTCGAGGAAATGAAGAAGGATCTGGGATAAAGTTATAATGGGGCCATGAAAACGTGGCAGAAAATACGAAACGACCCCAGGCTGAGGGAAAAATATCTGGTACGGGAGAAGGTAATCGACGGGATGAGAAACTGGTTTAAGGAACAGGGGTTTGCCGAGGTGCAGACGCCGGTTCTGGTGCCGGTGCCGTCGGCGGAACCGAATCTGGAGCCGTTTGAAACACAACTTGTTACGGGCCGGAGAATAAAGCGGGCAGGGTATTTGATCATGAGTCCGGAGTTCAGTTTGAAAAAGTTACTGGCGGCGGGGATGGGAAATGTATTTGAGATTACGCGGGCGTTTCGTAACGGGGAAGAGGTGTCGGCCTGGCACAGTCCGGAATTTACGATTTTGGAATGGTACCGGAAGGAGGCTGACTATAGAAAGATTATGGGGGATTTTGAGAATTTGTTCGTCAAAATTATCGGGGCGGAAAAAATGAAATACCAGGGTGAAGAATATGATCTGAGTCGGCCGTGGCCCAGGTACAGCTGCGAGGAATTGGGGCTGATGGGGCTTCCTGAGCCGGAATTTAACCTCAAGTTTTATAACGAGATTGAGCCCCGGTTGCGGGAGAGCAGAAAGCCAGCCTTTGTATATGATTATCCAGCAGAACAAGCGAGTTTGTCCCGGAAAAAGAAGGACGACCCCAGATTTGCGGAAAGATTCGAAGTATTTCTGGCGGGGGTGGAACTGGGAAATGCGTTTTCGGAACTGACGGATGCGGCGGAACAAGAAGCCAGGTTTAAAAATGAGTTACAGGGTAGAGATTTCGGGATGGATGAGGACTTTATCGAGGCGCTCAAGGCGGGGTTGCCGGAGTGCGCGGGGATGGCCGTGGGGATGGACCGCGTCATCATGCTGGCGGCGGACGTGCCGACTATCGCCGACACGCTGTTTTTCCCGGCAGGGGAGATGTTTGGGCTTGACAATGACTTAAATGCCCGCTAGACTTTGGATGTATGGCACCAGCACCGGACGCCGTGGGTGAAGGGGAAGTAGAATTGAGCCGGAGGGTGAATGGCTTGAAACAGGAAACCGCAGGGTATATGCAGAGGGCACAGGATACGGTGAAGGCAAACTTGGGGGCTTTAGGTCTGCCCGTGGGGGCGAAGGTGTTTGCAGATGGAATTTTGATCGATGAGGGCAAGTTTGCCCACCCAGTGGTGGTAGTGGAATTAGGTCCGAGCAAGCCTATATTGAGGTATGCCATGGGGGGAAAGGATTTGGGACAGATATATCCTGTGACGGGCGATGAGAATTTCATTACGGTGAGGTGGACGCCCGACATAACTCGGAGCTACCGTGGTATTAAGGATGAGAAGGGTGTGAAAGAGATGTCTTTTGATAGTAAGGCAGGGCTATTAGGGGTGAGGCTGGGTGAGAATGCACTTGAGTCCGATGTGTTATTGGGTAAAGATGAGGTAGGCAGGTTGACGAGTCAAGAAGTCCCGGGCGGAACGGTGAATTGGAAGGTGAGGAGGATGGAGGAATTGGTGAAGGCGTTTAAAGCCGCGGCCGGGAATCAAGGTGAGAAAACAGCAGAGGTTAAGTCGTAGAGATTGAGTAATTGAGGAGTGGGGGGTAAAATTGGCGATATATGGGAAATATTAATGCGGGAAATATAGCTAAGGGCATGTATTTGATGTTTAAGGACGTGCCGCAGCAGGTGATGAAGGCGGATTTTATGGCCCCCGGCAAGGGATCGCCCATTATGCGGGTGAAGTTTAAGAACGTGCAGACAGGGTCGGTGCAGGATTTTACCTACAAGACCAATGAGTCGGTGGAGGAAGCGGATGTAGAAAAGAAAGAGATGCAGTTTTTGTACCGGGACGGGGAGGATGTGGTGTTTATGGATCCGCGGACATTTGAGCAGGTGAGCGTGCCGGTATCACTGGTAGAGGACCAGGTGGGATTTTTGATCGCGGACATGAAGTGCTATGTAACATGGTGGGGGGAGAAGCCGATCGGGGTAATTTTGCCGCCGCACGTAAACCTCAAAGTGGTGGAAGCGCCGGATTCGGTGGCGGGAAACCGGGTAAATGCGCCCAAGAAACTGGTGAAGCTGGAGACCGGAATCGAGGTCCAGGTGCCGCTGTTTATCAAAGAGGGAGAAATGATCATATTGGACACAACTACCGGTGAATATATTTCCAGGGTGAATTGAGGGAACTAAAGTAATAATATTGGGATCATGGTCAGGTTTTTTGGCGACAGGCTGATGTACTTTGCGGGCAGGAAGCTGGTCAGGCTATACATGGAGGTGGGGCTTTCAATGGATATCGTGAGACAGGCGCCGATGCCCCGGGGGGCGAAAGTAATTGTAGCCAACCATCCCACCACATCCGACCCGTTTTTGATCACGGCCTTGTCCCGGGAGCACGCGATAATTCTGATAAAGGAGGTATTATTTAAAATTCCGGTTTTCGGAGTGTATCTGAAATGGTGCCGGCACATTCCGGTAAAACCGGGAGAAGGACACAAGGCGTTTGAAGCGGCGGCGGGGCTTTTGAGAAGAGGCAAGACGATAATCGTATTTATGGAGGGAGATATCAGCCCGGCGGAGGGAGGGATGGGAAAGCCGAAGACGGGAGCGGTGAGGCTGGCACTGACGGCAAAAGCGCCGGTTGTGCCGGTGGGGATCGGAGTGAGAAAAGAGAGAGTCAAGCGGGTATATTCGGTGGTGAAGGGGACGCGGGAGTTGGGAACGTGGTACCTGTCCGGGCCGTATGCGATGACGGTGGGAAAGGCTTTATACATAACGGGAGAGGCGGAAGACCGGGAGCGGGTGCGAAGGCTGTCGGCGCAGGTACTGGAAAAGGTGGCGGTTTTGGCCCGGGAAAGCGAAAAGCGAATCGGGTATACTTAGGGGGATGAAAAAATGGCGGGTGCCACTGGCGGTAGTGGTGACGGGGGTGGTAGCGTTGGGGCTCGGGGGGGCCGCCGGATATAGGTTAAAAGCGGGCCAGGTGCAAAGACAGGCGGTGGCACAGCAGATGAGCTGTCAGCAGGAAATTAACCAAAATGAGATGCAGACGGTGGTGAGTCTACTGGCTACCATGGAGCAAAAATATGAAATCGGGGAGATCGGATTACCACAGGTACAGCAGATCGCGAAGGAACTGCTGCCGGGGCTGGCTTTTGGGCCGAACAATAAATACGGGTTTTGGCTGGAGACAAAAGAGGGGATGGTAATTTTGCCGATGAAAATGCGGAATCCCGGGAATATGGTATATGAAAAGTGGGGCTGGAGAGTCGGGACCGGGCTGAAGGATTTGGGGAAGTAAAGATTTTGTGTATGATAGAAGAATGTGGGCCCAGTGGCTGTTTGTGATCGGGTGCGCGGCGTGGATGGCGGTGGTGGAAGTGGAGATTGAGGGAGGGTACGGGTGGAGCGCCAAGACGGCGACGGGGAGAATGAAAAACCCGCTATATCCGGTGATCGGATGGCCGTATATTACCGGCTATCACCTGGCGGTGTGGACGCTGACATTGTTTTTGTTTCACCTGCCGTTTTTGTTCGGGCTGGTGTTGTCGTGGGGCAACTGGTTACAGATAGTGGAGCTATGGTGGGGATTTTGGTGGATAGAGAGTGTGTGGTGGTTTGTAATTAATCCGCTGTGGGGAATGAAAAAATTTCTGACGGTGGAGATTCCCTGGCATGCGAAAAGATGGCTGGGGCTGCCTACGGATTACTGGATCGGGCTGGTGGTTTGGGCAGGACTGGAGGGGTTGCGGTGGGTGGTCAGGTAATGAGACGGCCGTAATGGTCAAGAAGCTTTCGGATTTTAGGGGCGATGACTAATTGGCAGTAGGGGGCGTCTTTGTGGCTGTTGAAATAATTCTGGTGATAATTTTCGGCGGGATAAAATTGGTCTAAGGGCAAGATTTCGGTGACGGCATGTGGGGGGAGAATGGTCTTGGCAGCGGTTTTTTGAGCAGCTGAAGTATAAAAAATCACCGAGCGGTATTGGGGACCGACGTCGGCGCCTTGCTGATTTTTGGTAGTGGGGTCGTGAGTGGTGAAGAAGACTTCTAATAGATCGGAATAAGAAATGATTTGGGGATCGAATTCGATGCGGGCGACTTCGGCGTGACCAGTTGTACCAGTGCAGACTTGTTCGTAGGTAGGATTTGGAACCGTGCCTCCGGAGTATCCAGGAGAGACAGAGATGACTCCTCTAAGGCGCTGAAAAATGGCTTCGGTACACCAGAAGCAACCACCACCAAAAACGGCTATTTCGAGTTTTGGTTTATCCATTGTCCGGGGGCTCGGGAAGGAAGCTGGCCTTTTTCCTTGGCTTCAGAAATGATAGTGGCGATTTCGTTCACAAACCTGGTACCGATGGCAGCGACATGAGTCATTGCGGGAAAGTTCATCGCACTGATGCGGCCACCTTTCACCCAGGATGGGGCAGCGACTGATTTGGGCACGATGCTATCGGTTTTGGAGTAATAAGCAGTGGTTTTTTCGTCTAATTGATATTTCTCAATATTTTCGGGGGTGAGGTTGGCATTATTGAAGGTCATCATTTCTTGAAATGAAGGATACTTCTTGGCCAACTCTTCTAATTTCTGGCCGGGAACTTTGGTATCGAGAGTGCCATCGAGAGAGTAAATGTGGTTAATTTTACCGGGATGTGTTAATTCATAGTATTCGGAAAAGCCGCCACCGGCGCTCATACCTACAAGGACAACTTCTAAATCTTGAGCTTTGAGGCTGGAAACCAATTCGTCAAGCCGGTCGGCTTTTTCGTCAATGGTTTCCGTGCTGCCCCAATTGGATTTAAAGCCGATGGTGCCAAAATGTTTGGTGGCCATTTCAATTGCGGCTTCTGGTATATCTACGAGCCCATTGATAGCGATGAAAGCGAAATTTTTCGACCCTGGGTTTCCGAGGTGGGTGGGGTTTCAGGCATGGGGAGATTATACCCTAAGGCCTGGCGGGAATGAATTTTAAGGACAGGGAGTTGACGCAGTGGCGGGTATCGGTCGGGGTGAAGTGTTCACCCGTAAAAACGTGGCCCAAATGGGCGTCGCAGGCGGCACAGCGGATTTCGGTTCTCTGGCCGTCCGGGTCGGGAAGAAGTTTGATGGTGCCGGGAATCTCGTTGTCAAAAGCCGGCCAACCGCAGCGGGCATCAAATTTGTTTTCAGATTTGTAAAGGGGGGTGTGGCAGCGGCAGCAGATGTAGGTGCCGGGGATAAAGAAATCATCGTACTCACCGGAAAAAGGCGTTTCGGTGCGGGCATCTTCAATAACGGCTTTTTCGGCCGGGGTTAAAGGATAGTCTTTCATGGCGGTGGGATTATTATAGAAGAGATGACAATAAGGCGGCTGGCGGCGGCGATTGTGATTTGCGAAGGGGCGGGGATTTTGGGGTCGGTATTTACGACGCCGAATATCGGGACCTGGTATGCGGGGCTGGTTAAACCGCCGTTTAATCCGCCGAATTGGGTGTTTGCTCCGGTGTGGACGACGTTGTTTTTACTGATGGGAATTGCGCTGGCCAGGGGATGGAGCAAGAAAGTAAATTTGAAATGGTTTTGGGTGCAGTTGGGATTAAATGTGGTGTGGTCGGTAATTTTTTTCGGACTGAAACAGCCGAAGGCAGCGGTGGGGGAGATACTGTTTTTGACGGCAGCAATAGTTTTGGCGATGCGCGACTTTTACAGGAAGGATAAGGCAGTTGTTTGGCTGATGGGGCCATATCTGGCTTGGGTAAGTTTTGCCGCCGTGTTAAATGTTTCAATTTGGATATTAAATTAGGGCAAAGGTATATATAATGGAATCTAAGTATGATCCTGCCCGAGGATAAATTTAAGGAAGTGGTGGTCAAGGCCGGGGTGGTGGCGGAAAAAGACCTGCCGGAGCTGGAGGCTTATGCGGTGACGACCGGACGGTCGTTTGATGACGTACTGATGGACCGGGGACTGGTGACGGACGAAAAACTGGGACAAATAATGGCCGGGTACCTGAAAGTGCCGTTTGTGGCCTTGTCCAAGATCCAGATTCCGGAACAGGTATTTGAAATCGTGCCCGAGCGGCTGGCACGAAGGCAAAAAATAATTGCCTTTGCCAGAGACGGAGCAGGGATAAGGGTGGCGGTGGCGGATCCGGCAAAGACGGAGGTGGTAGAGATGCTGGCCAAAAAGACGGGGTCAAAAATTCTGGTGCACCTGGCGACACAGCAGGACATTTTTAACGTACTGAGGACGTACGAAAAGGACTTACAGAAGTCGGTGGATGACCTATTGAAGGAAGACGTATGGAGTGCCAGAAGTGTCCTTGAAGACCCGCCGGTCGCCAAAATCGTGGACTTACTGATTGATACGGCGTACCAGGAGCGGGCGTCGGACATCCATATTGAACCGGAGGAAACGGATTCACTGATCAGATTTCGGATCGACGGGATACTGCACGACGTGGTGACGGCGCCGAAGTACCTGCATGAGCGGATCATTACCCGGATTAAAGTGCTGTCGAGCCTGCGGACGGACGAGCATTTGTCGGCGCAGGACGG
Source organism: Candidatus Amesbacteria bacterium (assembly GCA_027331445.1). Lineage (GTDB taxonomy): Bacteria > Patescibacteriota > Microgenomatia > CAZETR01 > Amesbacteraceae > DAHWUD01. The sequence goes on along the minus strand of DAHWUD010000002.1, from coordinate 117,431 downwards.
GAAAATGCGGATGCAGCTGCAGGAAGAAATTCTGGACATTCGGGTGTCGATTGTGCCCATCGTAGCGGGGGAGAAGGCGGTGCTGCGGCTGCTGTCTTCACGCTTTAGGGATTATTCGTTCGGGGATTTGGGGATGAACGAGGCGGATTTGAAAAAAGTGGAAGGAGCTTATACCAAGTCCTACGGGATGGTGCTGTCCACCGGGCCGACGGGATCGGGAAAAACGACATCAATTTATTCCGTGCTCAAGGTACTGAATACACGGGAAAAGAACATCACCACGATTGAGGACCCGGTGGAGTACCGGATTAAGGGGGCCAATCAAATCCAGGTAAATGTGAAGACTAATCTGACGTTTGCCAACGGGCTAAGGTCTATTTTACGGCAGGACCCCAACGTGATCTTTGTGGGGGAAATCCGGGATAACGAGACGGCGGGGATTGCCGTAAACGCTGCCCTAACGGGGCATTTGGTACTGTCCACGCTGCACACGAATGACGCAGCGACGGCTATCCCGCGGCTATCAGACATGAAAGTGGAGCCGTTTTTGGTGGCGTCGACCGTGAATATAATAGTGGCACAACGGCTGGTGAGACGGATTTGCCAACAATGCAAACAGGAAATTGCCGTGGAATGGGAAGAATTTACCAAGAATTTTCCCCAGGAATCGCTGCGGGTGGTATTCGGGTCTAACCACAAGGTGAGCGCCTACGCCGGGAAGGGCTGCCGGGTGTGCCGGAATACGGGATATTCCGGGCGGGTGGGACTATTTGAGGTGCTGGAAATAACTAAAGAAATCAGAAAGTTGATTACCGAGAAAGCGGATTCGGAGCTGATTGCAAAGAAGGCAATAGAGGAGGGGATGCGGACCATGCTGCAGGACGGGCTGGACAAAATAAACCGGGGAGTGACGACAATTGAAGAAGTGCTGCGGGCAACCAAAGCCGAGTTTATGAGTTAAATTATGGCTACAACATCTAAAATATCCCTGTCCGGGGGAGAGAAAATCGAGCTGATCGGTAACCTGACAACGATGCTCACGGCCGGGATTCCCATACTGGAAGCCGTGAATTCGATTGCTGAGGATACCAAGGGGAACCAGAAAAAAATCCTGGAAACGATTAAGGCGGATCTGATGCAGGGAAAGCAGATTTCCACGTCCCTGGCCAGTTATCCCAGGTGTTTTGACAAAGTGACGGTTAATCTCATCAAAGCGGCGGAGCAGGCGGGAACTTTAGAAATTACACTGCGGGATCTGGAGGAACATATCCAGAAGGATATGGAGTTTGCGGACAGTATTAAATTTGCCATGATGTACCCGGCTCTCATTTTGGTGGTGTTTGCGGGCGTGATGGCGGTAATGCTGGTGTTTGTGGTGCCGAAGATTTCCACGGTGTTTTCGCGGCTGCGGGTGACACTGCCGCTGCCGACCAAGATCATGATATTCATGTCTGATCTGCTGTTGAAACACACGCTGTATCTCGTCGGGGGAATTCTGATCATAGGCGGGCTGTTTGCGTTTTTGTACAAAAGAAACAAGGCCGGTTTACTGGAACTGTTTTACCGGATGCCGGTGGTGTCCAAACTGATGAAAGAGATAGACCTGTCCAAGTTTTCCCGGAGTATGTTTTTGCTGCTGTCCTCCGGGGTGCCGATTACGTCAGCGCTGGAGCTGTCACGGGAAGTAGTATTTCGGAAGCAGACGGCCCAATTGATCGGCAAAAGCCGGGAGATGGTGATGGGAGGGAAAAAACTGTCGGAGGGACTGCGAACCGGAAAGGGGATAATTCCCTCAATTGTAATTAAGCTGGTGGAGGCGGGGGAGAGAAGTGGGTCGCTCGATAAGGCTATGTCCGATATTTCGACCCATCTGGACTACCAGGTGGCCAACTCCCTGAAAATGGCGACGGCAATTATGGAACCGGTGATGCTCATTCTGGTGGCGGTGTGCGTGGGGGGAATGATGATGGCAATTATTGCCCCTATCTACGGCATGATCGGTCAGGTAGGGTCCATGTAATATGCGACGGGGGTTTACATTAGTGGAATTAATAATTGTGGCGGCGATTATCAGTTCCCTGGCGGTATTGGGGACGATGAATCTGGTAGGATCACAGCGGCAGTCGGGGATGGACGCGGCGGTCGTCCAGGTGGTGTCCGATCTGCGGGAGCAACGCATCAGGGCGATGACGGGGGATACTGAAGGGACGGGGACGATTTCCAGCTACGGAATTTATTTCGGGACGGACGCGTATACGCTTTTCCGGGGAAACAGCTATGCGGCCGGAGATGCGGCGAATTTTGTGGTGAATCTGGATTCCACAATCAGTTTTGCCAATGTGAACTTTCCCGGGGGGGTGGTGGTGTTCAGCGACGGCAGCGGAGAGGTGGCGGGGTGGAGCAGTGCCACGGACAGCTTTGCCTTAACCGATCCTGATAACGGGACAACAAAAACTATTACTATAAATCAATATGGGGTACCGGTGGCGATTAATTAAGAAAGGTCAGGCGCTGGTGGAGCTGGTGCTGGCCATGGGGCTGGCGGCGGTGCTGTTGCCGGCTTTACTTACGGGAGTGGTGTCTTCCACCGAAGGCAAGGCGCAGCAATTGCAGCGGGAGGACGCCGTGGCCTGGGCCCGGGGAGCACTGGAAGCGGTGCGGGTAATTATAGATTCCGGGTGGACAAGTTTTGCCGTGGACGGAACTTACCATCTGGCAAGCGGGTCGGGGGCATGGGTGATGCCGATGCCGACCGGGGCGGAGACGGTGAACGGGTTCACGAGATCAGTGGTGGTGAGCGATGTGTACCGGGACGCAACCGGGGCGATCGGGCTGTCGGGAACGCCGGACCCGTCGACAAAAAAGGTGGATGCGATAGTGTCCTGGAATTCGCCGACAAACTACACCCTGGATTTGCCGATGTATGTGACACGGTATTTTGACAACCTGTCGTGGATACAGACGACGCAGGCGGATTTTAATGCGGGGGTAAATTCAGGGACGGCGGTAACGAATAACAACGGGGGTGAGGTAACGCTGGGGGCGGGAGGGGGAGGGGGAAATTGGTGCGACCCCAGTTTGTCCGTAACTTCGGTCGATTTGTCGGGGCAGGGGGTGCCGACGGCCATTGCGGCGTATCCGGGGACGGTCGTGACCGGGACGGGGGGAAACGCTTCCGGGCCGACGTTTGCGGAAATAAACGTGGCGGGGAACAACCCGCCGGTGGCTACAGTCTCCGGGCAATTTGATAATTCCAAGTCCAACGGGGTGTTTACGGAAAATAACTACGGCTACATTGCGACGACAAACCATTCGCAGGAGATACAGATACTGGATATGGGTTCGGTATCGGGGAGTCCGCCGACATTTTCCGAGATCGGATGGTTTGATGCGCCGGGGCAAGGTCAGGGAAACAGCGTGTACGTACTGAATAACGTGGGGTACATGACCGACGGGAACCAGTTTTATACCTTTGGTCTGGGAAGCGGAGATCTGGCGGGGCACAGCGGATCGCGGCCGCAGCTGAACACGACTTTTGTGCCGACCCTGGCCGGGACCGGCAGTAAAGTCACAGTGGTGAGCGCCAACGGGAAGACTTACGCATATGTAGCGGTGAATTCCGCGACGACGCAGCTGCAAGTTATTGATGTCACGGACCCAACTACGCCGGTGATTGTGGCTTCATCAAACCTGGGCAACGGGCAGCCGGGGACGGACGTATCGGTGAACGGGTCGACGGCGTATGTGGTGACCAGCTATGCGTCCGGGTCGCTGAACGATTTTTTCAGCGTGAATATCGCGACACCGTCCGGGACATTAACTCCGGAAGGGGGTGCGAGTACTAACGGCATGAGTCCCATGGGGGTGGCCTGGTTGACGGGAAACCGGGCGGTAGTGGTGGGAACGGGAGGGACTTATCAGTACCAGGTCATGGATGTGACAAACCCGGCGAGCCCGACGGCGTGTACTCATAACGGGGTAACGGCGGGATTGGCGATTTCCGGCGGGGCATTTGCGGTGGCGGCGGTGCTGCAGCCGGACGGGTATGCCTACTCATATATTGTGACCGGGGATACACATGCGGAACTGAAAATGATTTTGGGGGGGAACGGGGGAACATATGTCAATTCGGGAACTTACACGTCGACGTATAAAAATGCCGGAGGGTCTACGGCGTGGAATAGATTCCAGGCAAATATTGACCAGCCGCAAAATACGTCACTGGGGATTCAAGTGGCGGTAGCGGCGGCTGTGGGCGGGAGCTGTGCCAATGCCAGTTACACTTTTGTGGGGCCGAACGCCGATCCCGGGCAGTACTTTACCGTGGCAGGAACCGGGCCGCTGGTGCTGCAAGGGGTGGTACCGCTGGCGACTAACGGAAATTACACCAATCCGGGCCAGTGCTTTGAATACAGGGCCATATTCAGCAGCAACGCCCCTTCGGTGGCGCCGATATTAGATGATTTTACGATTAACTATTCGCCATGATAAGGAAGGGGTTTTCTATTGTGGAACTGCTCCTGTATATGGGATTGATGTCCATTTTGTTGGTGCTGATGGGACAAATACTATTTGCGGTATTGGAGATACAACTTAGAGGACAAGCCTCCTCGGATGTGCAGCAGGACGGGGAATATATCCTGGCCAGAATAGGGTATGACGTGAGAAGGGCGTCGGCCATAGTGGTGCCGGCGACGCCGGGACAGGCAGGAAATACTCTGGAGCTGACTATCGGGGGGGTAAATTACTACACCTACGGCGTCAGCGGAAGTAACCTGCAGCTGACGGCGGGAGGCATAGCTCAAAACCTGACCAGTTTCGGATCGGCGGTCAGTAATTTTACGGTGACGGAGGTAGCGGGGGCGGTGGGGGTAAGGCCAAGCGTGGATGTAAGTTTTACCCTGACCAGTACGACGACCAGTCTGGAGCAGAAAAGTGAAGTTAAAGACTATGAGGAGGTACTGACACTACGATGAAAAAAGGTCAAACGCTGGTACTACTGCTGATTTTTATGGCAATGGCGATCATGATTACCTCGGCGGCGGTAGTGGTGATCATTGCCAATTCGCAAATGGCGTCAAAGTGGGAGCAGGGGGAGACGGCACTGGCTGTGGCTGAATCCGGGGCGGAGAATGCGCTATTATTGCTCCTCCGAAACCCGGCATATACCGGGGGGACATTGACAGTGGGGTCGGGGACCGCCACAATTACTGTAGCCGGGTCGAATCCTGTTATCACATCCACCGGGACGGTGGGGAATTTTACCCGGGAAGTGCAAGTGACCACGACTTATAACCAGGGAGTGTTGGGGGTAAGTTCGTGGCAGGAAATATGGCCGTAAAAACAAAATCAGTCAAAACAGTTCCGATCGTAGTAGACGTGTCCAGGGAGAGGTTGTCTTTATGCACAAAGTCTAATCTGGAGCCGGTGGTGTTTGCATTCACCCCGGAGATGATTTCTGACCTGGAGGTGATTAATAAAGAGGTATTGAGAACGAAACTGCAGGATTTCGTGGTGCAAAATAAGATTAAACCGACGCCTTTGGTAATTATCCTGGAGGAGTCGGTATGTTTTGAAAAGACGTACCCCGGGCCGGAGCAGCCGCCAATGGAAGAAGTGCAGAAATTTATAGATACGGTGCCGTTTTCGGCAGTATCTTCAAAACTATTCCGGGTAGGGAACGGATTTAAACTGGTGGCGATAAACCGGGATTTGTATGAAACATTGCAGCAGGTATTTGAGAAGCTGCAGTTTCCCCTGATGTCGGTGGTGCCGGGGTTTGTGCTGACGACGATTAATGCGCCGCCGCAATTTTCTGGGGAATCGTGCAGGGTAATTTACCGAAAACTGGATGTGGTGACGGAGAGCAGTTTTTCGGGCGGGGGAGCGGAGGATGAGTCGTTTTCTAATAAAGAGGAGGCGTGGCTGGAGAAGCATAAAATAATGGTGGTAATTTTGGTCCTGGCGGTAGTAGCGGGATGTATTGCGGTGGCCATTATGACATTGACCAGGAAGAAGCCGAGGCCCAGAGTGATAAATCTGGGGCCGGTGCCGACGGTAATGGTGGAAATGATAGCCAGTCCGACGCCGGAGGCGGCGACTTATTCGGCTGCCCAGGTGCAGGCGCTGTCGGCGCAGGTGTTAAACGGAACGGCGGTGCACGGGATGGCGGCGTCGTGGGAGGCCAAACTGCGGGCGTGGGGGATAGCCAACATCACGACCGGGAACGGGCCGGCGACCGTCGGGGCGGCGGTGACATTTTCAGCTAAAGTACCGGAAACATTCAGGAAGGTGATGACTGATGAGCTGAAAAAAACGTGGAGCACGGTAAATGCAACGGAAAGTGCCTCATCGGGTTTTGATATTGTGCTGGTTGTGGGAAAGTAACCCCTTGACAAGGACTTAGGATATGGTTTACGCTAGTACTAATGAATTATCCTGCCCGGATGAAAAGAGGCTTTACCTTGATCGAGCTGCTGGTGGTTATTGGAGTGTTGGCAGTGTTACTGACGATCGTGCTGATTGCTATTAACCCGGCGAGACAGTTTTCCCAGGCAAACGACACCAAGAGGCGGAGTGACGTAAACGCTTTATTGAATGCGGTCCACCAGTATGCGGCAGATCACAAAGGTTTGTTGCCAGGCGGGGGGGAGATTACGACGACAGTGACCGATATTAACAGTACAAATATGCCGAATCTGTGTACGAGTTTGGTGTCAGACTACTTGGCGGCGTTGCCGGTGGATCCTCTTACCAATAATGGTTTGCCCGTTGCTTCCTGTTCTGCTGCAGCATGGGATACGAATTACACCATCGTGAGAAGTGCTGCCAACAGCAGGATCACAGTAGCGGCTCCGGCGGGGGAGTTGGATCCGAATATCTCAGTAACCAGGTAATCCTTCGAAAAGCTCAGGATGAAGATCCCCGAGAGGGGATTTTTTAATGGTCACGTGGTGGGTTTCCTTATTTCTTGGGAGAGCAGTGGAGGAAGGTGGTACGTGAGGGGGCGGCAGAGAGGCAGGTGTTGGTACCATTGCCGCCATCGATGCGATTGGTCCCTGTGCTGACGGAAATGTAATCATTGCCATTGTTACCGTAGATATCATTGTTGCCGGCAATGATGATGTCATTACCGTTGTTGCCATGAATACGGTTGTTGCCGTTGCCGACGACGATGCAGTCGTCAGCGTTGCCGCCTTCGATCTTGTAGTTACCGTCGAGACCAAAGATAATATCCGGGTGGTTGGTACCGGTGATATTGGCATTTTTACCGGTAACGAAAATGTATTCGACGTCCGGCCGGGCGGCGATGCGGCGGCAGAGTTCGGGGATATTCACGCCGTAACCCACGGAGAGGGAAAAGACGACCAGGTCGTTTTGGTAACGACTATCGGCAGCGGAACTGAAGCGGACCTGAAATTGATAGGTGGCGGTGGCGCGGCTGGGGAGAAGGCCAAAATTAACAAATCCGGGGGTATGGAAAAATTGGGTGAGAGAGCCGGACCAGACAGGAGCGGAATTTTGGGTAACGGTTAAAATCAACTGGTCGGTAAAGGCGGGATCAGTCGGCGGGGTGGTAATTATGCCCCGGAGGCCCAAGGGGATGGGGGAGGGGCTGCCATTGGAGATGGTGATGGTTTTTGACGGGGTGGTATCGCCGGGGAGTAGATTGACGACGTAAAACAAGGGAGAGGTTTGCCAGGTGACGGTGAGATCGCCGACGGATTTGGCGGAAGTGGTGAAATCAACGGGAGAGATACCGGCCCGGGCGATGCCGATCAAAACTACACCAGTAATGACAAGAAAGACGGTGATGATTTTTTGAGTCATGGATTGGCGGTGCCCAGGGTGGGACTTGTATTAGTCAGCCAGTTGGAAGAGGTGTCGGTATCCACCCCGTTAGGATGCCGGGAGACAGTTTTTCCCGAATTGGGGGCTGCAGGAGGTGAGGGGAAGGCCGAAGGTGAAGCATTGCCATAGCTCATTTGATCAATAACTGAATCTGCGGGATTTTTGAGGGTTACGGTATCACCGCTATCGTTTAGGCCGCTGCCGATTGTGGCGTTGGTGAGAGTGATTTTTAGGGCAGACGGGGGAATACCCGAGACATTACTATTATTGCCGATGAGGACAGCGAACCCATTAGCGGGAATGGCTGAAGTGGTTGCAGGAAAAGTGTCGTCTGTTAAGGCGTCGGCAATTTTCCAACCACTAATATTTATGGATGAATTAGTCGGATTAAAAAGTTCAACCCACTCGTTTTTATCTCTTCCGGTGGGGGAAACTTCGTTGATGACCAGATGAAGAAGGGGTGGGGGGGTGGGGATCCAGGCAGTAAAGGAATTGCCGGTACTGGTGGCGGTGTCGGTAAAGAAGGAACCAGAGAAGGTAAAGAAAATAAGGCCTCCGAAAATGACGGGGAGGATAATGGCGGGGTTTGCCGCCTCACCTCCGGCCTCTCTCCAAAATTTCGGAGAGGGGAGATTTTTTAAATGCTTTTTAAATTCCGCAAACATGCCCCTGAGTTCTTCGTAAACGATAATGGTGGCGGGGACGATAACCAGGAGGATAAAACCCCGGGGGGTTTGGGCGAAACCGGCGAGATAGCCGACAAAAGGCAGGGAGGAGTAAACCCGGCCGATGATTTGGGAAGCGGGGGTGAGGGCGGGGTCGGGCTGGGAGTTGGCGTCACCAGCAGTTCTGATGACGCCGTCACCGAGGGCGACCAGGCGGTGGGTAGTGGTAGTTTTGTTATCGTTGCCGGTATAAAAAGTGACCACATCGCCGACTCGGTAGTGCGTTTGGGGAACGGTGACCACGATACTACCTGTCGGAATGGCGGGGGTCATGGAGCCGGAGGAGACGACGAAAATCCGGAGGGGATGGAAGGAAGTAAAGCGGCTGACAAGAATTAATCCGGCGATGAGAAGGCCGGTGATGAACAAAACGTCGGAGATGATTTTGACAACTTTACTCATACAGCTGACTAGCCCCGAATTCCTACAGGGCCAGTGAGCTGTCCTTCACCCGGGCAGAGGGTGAAAAAAGCTTAGGGTGTTGGCGTCAACGGCGGACGATTGATCAACTGGCTTTCGGGACAAAGGAAAGTGGGTTGATTTTTGGACTGGGAAATGTTGAAAGATAAATCACCGACCACGCTTGTTCCCTGAGCACTGTTCTGGTCGCCGGATCCGTCGCAGGAAAACCCCGCCGGTTTAGTAGAGTCCAAGGTGATTTTTCCAAAGCACCAACCGACTCCCAGATGTTGCTCGGTGCCGGCGGGGATAGGTTCAAAAGATTTACCACTAACCCAATTCCAGGACGAGTCGGCAAAGGTCAGAGGGGGTGAGTTTGCCGTTGGCGGTGTGGGGAACTTGGCCCCCAGAGCTAACCAGTCATGGAGAGTTCTGAAAGTATATCCCCCGTGGGGTAGAGAATGCTCTCTGAGTTCTGGTAGACGTTATCCCCGTCGCTGTCTACCCACCAGAAAACCTGCAGGTAATTGGCAATGTCCCCGACAGGACTAAAGGCGAGATTGGCGCACATCCAGGCGGGATTGTTGAGGACCTCGAAAGAAATGGTGTTCTCACCATAATCTCCGGGTTTAACGTCCTGGAAATTGAAGAACTTGTCCAAGACGCCATTGGTGTAGTCAAAAGTTCCGCAGCCTGAGGCGCTGGCGATACCGTCGTAGCTACAGTCGCTTTTGACCTGCAACTTCAGATTACCGGCCTGAAGGGTGTCACCTGTGGAAGTGGCGGTGTCGGTAAAGAAGGCGTTGGTGGCCAGAGTGGCGACGCCGGCGACCGTTCCGGTAACGAGCAACCCTAATAGGATACGTTTCAAATTTGTTCACCTCCTTTCGGTCAAAAAAACATCGCAGAAAATGCGGCGTTTGGTTAACTACGAGAGGCTAACGATAACGAGACCAGGATGAAACGTTTCAACTTGTGGCTAAAAGTCGAATTAACAACGAGACTGAGTTGACATTAAGGCCCGGAAGAAAAGTTGTCAAGAAATCAATAAATGAAATGCCGGCCGAATGCTGTATATTAAATGAATGGTGACAGTTGATATTTTTAACATGTCGGAAGACGTGTGGCCGTTTATTCAGGCGATTTCGGATGAGGGAGTACGGGAAAGAGAAATCGATGAGAATGCGAGTCTGGGGGATCGGGAAATTTGGTGTCTGCGGGAGGGGGAAGCGGTGGCAATCTGCCCCCGGCCGGTAGCGGCAGAATTTATAAAATACGCGGAGGAAATCCGGGGAGATCGGGTACAGGTATGGGTGCCGGAGGTGAGAAACGGATTGATATGCCAGAGTATAATAGGTGATGAAAGATTTCGGGAAAGACTGGGGTTTTTGGGAAGAAAACACGGGGGGATAAATCTGGTCAGTTATTGCGTATCGAAAGGGTTTTATAATCTGGTGAGGGCGTTGCGCAGTGAGGGAGTGGAAGTGGCTACGCCGGAGGCCCCGGAAGAGAAAGACGGATGGGTAGTGGATAATTTCGGCAGCAAATCGGGGATTCGCCAATGGGGGGTAGAGATGGCCCCGGGAGTGGTTTGCCGGAGTGTAAATACGGCTATAAAAGCGGCCAAGGAAAAATTGCGGGCAGGAAAAGGGGTGGTGATAAAGACGAACAAGGCACATTCGGGGATGGGGGTGCTGATAGTGAGAAAAGAAGAAGCGGAAGGCGCGGAAAAAAAGATCGCCGAAGAGCTGGCAAAAAATGACTACTGGAAATTATTTCCCCTGGTGGTGGAGGAGTGGATCGAGGCAGAGGAGAAAATAGGCGGAGGATTCCCCAGCGGGGAGATGGTAGTGAGAAAGACGGGGGAGACGGAATTTTTGTACAGTTGCGGAATGCGGGTGACGAGGAAAGGCGAGTTTGCGGGGATGGAAATCGGGGCGGGAGTACTGCCGGGAGAGGTCGAGAAAAAAATTGAAGAAACGGTCAGGTGGTTAGGAAAAAAATATGCGGCAAAAGGCTACCGGGGATATTTTGACGTGGATTTTGTGGCGGGGAAATCGGGAAAATTGTATGTGACAGAATCAAATGTGAGACGGACGGGAGGGACACATGTATTTATACTGGCGCAAAAACTGTACGGCAGGGATTTTCAAAAGAAGATTTTTGTGGTGTCGAATAACTGGAGGGAGATGGGAAGAGTGATGAGTTGGGGGGAGGTAATTTCAAGACTGGAACCGGTGAGGTGGGACAAACAGAAAAATAAAGGAGTAGTAATTATGGAGGAGAGGACATTAAAGTTGGGCAGGCTAGCCTATGTGATTTTTGAGGAGGACCGGAAAACGGCGGAAAGAACAGAGGAGCGGATGGGGGAACTTTTGGCTTAAGGAAGGGAAATTTGGTTGCTGTAAGTATCGCAGGTGGCGGAGGAGAGGAGGACACAAATGCGGATATAAAAGGGGACAGCAGGCCGGTGGAGAGTGTAGGTGCGGGTGGTAGGGTCGGGAAGAGTAAAAACGGAATCACCGGGACGGGGAGGATAGAGAGGGGCGGAAGCGGTGGAGACCAAAACGGCAAAGCCGGAATTGGGGTAGCCGTCCAGCGTCCAGAGAAGCCGGGCAGAAGAGGTGGAAATATCGGCGGCGGAAAGAGTAATGGCGGTGACACCGGAGGGGGGAAGGGATGTGGGTGAGGGGAGAGGCGGAAGGGAAGGAGGAGGGAGGGCGGCCAGAGGGGTGATAAGGGGAGGAGAAGAGCCGAAAAATTCGGGGTGAAAGTAGATGGCGGCCAGGGAGATGAGGACAATAATGAGGATGGAAAAGGGAAAGAGCCAGGCGCGCATGAGCCCAGTTTACGGTAGAATAAGGAAAATGAGAAGAAAGATAGTCTGGGAGAGTTCTTTGATTGCGGCCCTCGGTATCAGCCTGACGATTCCGTGGTATGCCAAAGCGGCCTGGAATACGGAAGTATTTATAGTGCTGTCGTTTTTGGGGGTCATACCTGTGGCAATCAGCGCAGTCAGGGCCCTGGTCAAGAGAAAAGTCACGATTGATTTGCTGGCGAGCGTGGCGCTGGGGTTTGCTTTCATAGCCGGAGAATGGTACAGCGCGGTATTTATCAACCTGATGCTGGCGTTTGCCCGGTTGTTTGACGCGTGGACGGAGGAGAGGGTAAAAAGAATCCTGTCGCAGATGATGAAATATCTGCCCGAGAAAGTAAAAATCAAGAAGGGTGAAGATGTGGCGGAGATTCCTCTCTCAGCGGTGCGGGAGGGAGATTTGGTGGTGGTGGAAGCGGGAGACCGGATTCCGGTAGACGGGACGGTGGTGTCCGGGCAGGCCAGCATTAATGAAGCCAATCTGACGGGGGAAAGCGAGCTGGTGATTAAGAAAGAGGGAGATATGGTTTACAGTTCGACACTGAATGAAGGGGGATCACTATATGTGAAAGCGGAGAAAGTGGGGAGCGACAGCCGGCTGGTCAAGATGGCGGCATTGGTAGAGGAAGCCAGTCGGAGAAAGGCCAGGGGGGAGAGGGTGGCGGATAAGTTTTCCGAGTGGTACGTGATCTCGATGCTGGTATTTGCCCTGGCGGGGTACGTATTTATGAGCAACCGCCAGATGGTATTGGCGATTTTGCTGGTGGTGTGCGCGGATGATATCGCGGTAGCGGTACCGCTCACTTTTACCGTGGCGATCGCCCGGGGCGCGAGGATGGGGATGATTCTTAAAGGATCAGAAGTGATTGAGAAAATGTCCAAATTGAAATTTGTGGTGACGGACAAGACGGGGACGCTGACTATGGGCAAGCCCAGGGTGGTAGAAGTGCGGGATTGGGAGAAAGGCAGCAAGAAGGAATTTTGGCGGATATTGGGGATGGCGGCGGGGAGCTCACACCATCCGGTATCCCGGGCGATTACAGAGTATGTGCAGAAGCAAGGTGAGGAAATACTGGCGCCGCAGGAGTTCCAGGAGGCGGCGGGCGAGGGAATCGAAGTGAAGGGAGAGGGAAAGACCTGGTGGCTGGGAAAAATTGATTATTTAACAAAGAAGGGAATTAAGTTAAATGCAGAGCAGGAAAAGGCGGTGGCGGAAGCGAGAGACAAAGGCTACGGTCTGTCGGCACTGGGTGAAGGGAAAAAGCTGCGGGGGCTGGTGGAATTGGAAGACGCGGTGAGACCGCATGCTAAAAAAGTGATCGAGGAAACCCGGAGACTGGGGGTAGCCAAGTGGTGGATGCTGACCGGGGATAACGAGCGGGTGGCGGCGCAGGTAGCCCGGGAAGTGGGGATAGACGAGTACCACGCAAATCTGCTGCCGGAACAGAAAATCGCCTGGATTGACAGAATTAAGAAAGAAAATCCGGGAATGGTGGGAATGATCGGGGACGGAGTGAATGACGCGGCGGCCCTGGCCCTCGCGGATGTAAGTATGGCCATGGGGGTGATCGGGTCGGACGCGGCGATAGAAGCGGCCGATGTAGCCTTGATCAAGGACAGCCTGGTGAGGATCCCGCAAGCCATGACCCTGGGTAAGAAAGCCCTGGGGATCGTAAGGCAGGAGTTTGTGATCTGGGGAGTGACGAATGCGGTGGGATTGGGATTGGTCCTCTCAGGGGTGATGGGTCCGTCGTGGGCGGCGGCGTACAATTTTCTGACCGACTTTTTCCCGATTCTGAACGCCCTGCGGCTGTCGGGAGTCAGGATAGATTCGGTTGCCAAGCGAGCTTGAGGTATTCCTGAACGGCGCGGTGAGTGTTGAAGTGTCCGCCCAGGGCAATGGCTTGTTTCATGCGGGCGATCCAGTAGGAGCGGTGCTGGTAATATAGGGGAATAATGTGATTTTGCAGCTGGTTGTAGAGGTCGTCGGCGTCGACGTCGTCGTTGCTGCCCGCTGTGGGGGAGGGATCGGAAGGGCCGATGGGGAAGCCGGCCTGGGGAGCTAGGGCAAAACCTTCGAGCCACCAGCCATCGAGAACAGAGAGATTCAAGACGCCGTTTAGGGCGGCTTTCATGCCGCTGGTACCGGAAGCCTCCAGGGGACGGCGGGGAGTATTGAGCCAAAGATCGGAGCCGGCGACCAACAGGCGGGCGATTTTGGGGGAATAATTTTCCAAGTAGGTAATTTTGAGAATGCCACGCAGTTTTTGAGAGATAGAGACAATTTGTTTGACGAAGTCCTGGGAAACGTTGTCGTCGGGGTGGGATTTGCCGCACTGGATAATCTGGAGATTGCCGACACCGATTCTAATAAACCTTTCCAAATCATGATATAGGAGCAGGGGGCGTTTGTAAGCGACGGGACGGCGGGCGAGGGAGACGGTCAGAGTGTCGTTATCGAACATGAGATCGGGGGCGGGATTTTTGAAGTGAGAATTAACATAGCTGATAAGGTCTTTTTTGGCGGCCATGTGAGCAGACCAGAGGGCGTCGTCGGTAATGACTTTGGGGGCAAATTTTAACAGGGAGGGATCGTTGTCCCAACCGGGGAAAAATTGGGTATACAGGTTTTGCAAATGGGGCCAGGTCCAGCTTCGGTGATGGACGCCGTTGGTAATATGGGAGAATTTGTAGCCGGGGAAGAGGTGCTCGGAAACGGCCTGGTGCTTTTGGGAAACGGCGAAGGCAACACGGCTGAGATTGAGAGCGAGGTGGGTCATACTTAAGGACGGTTCGGTGGCCAATTTTTTAATGTGCCAGGGGAGGAGGCTGCCGCACATGCGGTAAGCCAAGTCGTAGGCAAACTTGTCGTGGCCTTCAGGGACCGGGGTGTGAGTGGTAAAGACACACAACTGCCGAACTTCAGCGTCGCGGTAGGCGTGTTCCGGCATCAGGGCCAGGGGGACGAAAGCACAGTGACCTTCATTGAGGTGATAAGTGGAAATATCTTTGTAACCTAATTCCCGGAGCATGGCGACGCCGCCGAAACCGAGGACTATTTCCTGGCCCAGGCGAATGTCACCGCCCCCGCCGTAAAGATTGCGGGTGATGTTTTGCACCCAAGGGGGATTTTCGGGAAAGTCGGTGTCCAACAGGTAGACCGGGACGACAAAGCCGGAAATGCCGACGATATCGTAGCGCCAGCAGCCGACCTTAACCGGGGTGCCGGCGATGGTCAGGGTGATTTGGTCGGGAAGTTTGATGAGCTGGTCCATTTTCTGCCAGTCGGTTTCGGTGAAGGACTGGGTGCCGTCGGGATGGATGGTTTGAGAAAAAGTATTGCCGCTATAGACCAAGGTGATACCGACGGCGGGGACGGATAAGTCAGCACAAGAACGGAGGAGGTCGCCGGCCAGGACACCCAGGCCACCGGCATAAGTGGGAATATCCGTCTCCAGCATCATTTCCATGGAGAAATAGGCCACGGTGAGGGGGGGGCGGACAGAAGTCATGGCAGGTAGTTTTACTATACTAAATTTGGGGACTGAAGTCATGGTGGATTTGGGATGGGTGAAGGTCAGAGGCCATAGCGGGAGAGGGGGACGTTGGCGACGCGGATGCGGGGCAGAGTCAGGCGGAGGCGGGCGCATTGATAGAGGCCATACTGGGTAGTGAAAGCCAGGGAATAGCCGTGCCGGGCAAGATAATTGACGGCGGGCGGGGGAGCGGTGCCGTAAGGATAGGCAAAAACCTTCAGGGGGTTGAGGCCGTGGTCGGCCAGCTGGGTTTGGGCGGTGTCAACTTCACGGGAGAGAACGGCCAGATTTGTATAGAGGCTGGCGTGAGACCAGGTGTGGTTGGCAAAATAAACTGATGAGGAAAGACGGGAAACCTGGTCCCAAGTGAGGTAATCGGGATTTTGGACCAGGCCTGTCGGCAGGAACATGACGGCGGGAAAATTATGAGCCTTCAGGATCGGGGCGGCATCGGTATAAAAATCGACATAGCCGTCATCGAAGGTTAAGAGGACGGCTTTGGAGGGGAGGGGGACGGAGTGATCAAAAAAATCGTCGAGCCGGCCGGGGGTAATTGGGGTATAGCCCCGGTCGGCCAAATACTGCATTTGGCCGGCAAAGACGTCGGTATAAACGGTAAGCGAGGATTGGTGGCTGGCAGCGGCTGCCGCGGGGGTTTGGATATGGTGGTAGAAAAGGACGGGGAGATAGGCACATGGACCAGACAAGGCATTACGCTGGGCAAAAGTCAGGGGCTTCGGGGTAGGAGTGGAAGTGACGGTGGGGAAAGGCACCGGGGTGGGCGAGGGGAGGGAAGGGGCGGGAGAGGCGGGCCGGAGAGAGGGGCGGGGATAAAAGATAAGCACCAAAAGAAAGGCGGAGAGGGTCAGATAAATGACTGGAAATTGGCGGGACATAAGGCTATTATAAGGGGGAATGAATTATTTTCAGGCGATGATTTTGGCCGTAGTGGAGGGGTTTACGGAGTTTTTGCCGATTTCCTCGACGGCGCATTTGGTAATGGTTTCAGGGTGGATGGGAGTATTGCAGACGGAATTTGTAAAAAGCTTTGAAATTATTATTCAACTGGGGGCAATGCTGGCGGTGGTGGGGATGTACGCTGTGAGAGTGGGGAGGGACAAGAAGTTGTGGGGGATATTAATTGCTGGGTTTGTACCGACGGGAATACTGGGGCTGATTTTTTATAAGATTGTGAAGAATTATCTGCTGGGAAACGCGCATATAGCCATGGTGGCGCTGGTGGTCGGAGGGTTAGTGATGCTGTGGTGGGAGAAGAAAGGCCCGATAGGGACAAAAGAAGTAGACGATCTAAGCCTGGTGCAGGCGGCGGGAATCGGAGTGGCCCAGGCCCTAGCAATGATTCCCGGAGTGTCCCGGTCGGCGGCGACAGTATATGGAGGCATGGGGTTGGGACTATCGCGCAAAGCGGCGGTGGAGATGTCATTCTGGCTGGCGGTGCCGACGATGGTGGCGGCGACGGGACTGGATGTAGTCAAAAGCAGCTGGAAATTTACCGGGGGAGAGTGGGGGCTGCTCATCCTGGCGTTTGCAATCGCATTTGTCGTGGCGTGGCTATCAGTGAAGTGGCTGATCGCCAATTTACAAAAGAGAAGCTGGGAGGGATTTGCCGGGTACAGAATAATTATCGCGGCGGTGTGGTTTTTGACATTTAGGGGCTAATGGCCGATGGCGTCGGCGATGACCTGTTTTAGAAACCCGATGACTTTAAAGAGGCCGTAGCTTAAAGTGCGGATGACGCCGGCTATAAAATAGGGAAAATTTTTGGCGATTTTGGCGCTGAGGTTCTGCCAGAAAGTCGGCTGACGCGGGGTATCGGATAGCGGGTCCATGAGGATATAATAGCAAATAGTATGAAAAAGGTAATAATCGGAATCGGAGTGGTGGCGCTGGCGGGAGGGATAGCATGGACGATAAAAAAGGATTATCTGCCCTGGCGGAAGGCGGAAACCAGCCAATACGGGCACGGGCCAGGGAAGTTGGGGATGGCCGGGGCGGCCAATAAATTGTTTGAAGAGGGCGGAGCGGCGGTGAGGATAAATTATCCGGAGACGTGGACGGTGCAGGCGGTGTGGGGGAGCAAGACCTGGCCGGTGAAGACGGATGTGGCAATATTTGCGGCCCCGAAGAGCGATGTAAAAGTGACCCTGGAAGAATATACGGTGAAGCAAAGCCTGGTCGATTATGTGGACGGGATGGTGAAGGAGAGGACGGCAGAGGGGTGGAAGCAGTGGGGAGAGAGACAGTATATTTCCACGGACCGGGCCGATATAACGGTCATTACCTGGCAGGTGACGGGGGCAAACGGGCAGGTGCGGATGCGGCAGCAGGCGCTTGTAGAAAAGGGAAACAAGCTGGTGATGGCGGAAGCGGATTGTGCACTCGGGGACTGGAGGACGTATTCAGGAGTATTTTGGGAGATGTGGAAGAGTCTGGTAGCTATTTAGTCCTTCGGCTGCGCTCAGGATGTCAAGCTCAGGATTATCTTCCGGATTTATTTTTGGGGGAGCGGCGGAGGGTTTTTTTGGGCGGATGGAGACGGCGGTGCGGCAGAACCAGAACCATGGCAAAGACGATGGAGATGAAGGTCAGAAGAGAGAGGGGGAGCAGGGTTTGGAGAGTGGGATGGGGGGAGAGGGAGGAGACGGTGGTGAAGGCGGTGGTGGTGAGGGTCTGGGGAATGAGGGAAGCATTGTCGTTGGTGACAAGTTCGGCGGTAACCTGGTGGGGGCCGTAGCGGAGATGGGTGAGAGTGTATGAAGTGGTAATGACAGGGATAGCGTCATCGGGATTGGGGGCAGTATCAACCCAGAGACGGATATGACCCTGGCCATAAGCGGCACGCGGATGCGTCTGGTAATTGACCAGCTTAAAGGAGGCGGGGAGGGAAAATTGCAGAGTGACGGTGGAGCCCACCAGGGTAGAGTTGGGGGCGGGGGAAGTGATGGCAAAATCGGAAGCGGCGGAGACCCGGAGAATGACGCCGGCTAAGAAAAAAGAGACGGCTAAGCCGAGGAGCCAGAGGCGGAAGGGGATGCGGGCAGGACGCATATAAATTATGATAAGATGAAAGGGTGGTGGTAGTCAACCTGAAGACCTATCTACAAGGGACGGGAGAAAAAGCGGTGCAACTGGCCCGAATGAGTGTACGGGTGGCAAAGGAGACAGGGATAAGAGTAGTGGTGGTGCCACAATTGGGGGATATGCGGGCCTGCAGGGATACGGGGGCGGAATGTTGGGCGCAGCACACGGACGGAGTGGAACCGGACAGGCACACGGGTTTTGTGACGATTGAGGAAGTAATGGGGGCGGGAGCGACGGGGACGATGCTGAATCACTCGGAACACCGGATTGCGGCTGAGGAAATCAGAAAAGTCATTGACCGGGCAAAAGAGTTTCCGGGGTTTGTGGTGACCGTGTGTGCCGGAAATCTGGAGGAGACGGTGCAACTGGCCAAGTTGTTACCCAATTATATATCGTATGAACCGCCGGAGCTGGTGGGCAGCCGGGATAAGTCGGTGGCGACGGAAAAACCGGATGTGATCGCCCAGGCCGTGAATGCCATTCCCTTACCGCTTTTGATCGGGGCAGGAATTCATTCAGAGGAAGATGTGAAAGTGGGATTAAAGCTGCGGGCGGTGGGAATTCTGGTGGCGACGGATGTGGTTTTGGCAATCGATCCGGAAAAAGAGTTGCGCAAACTGGCCCAGGCCTTTAAGATATAGCGGTACGAATATGATTTATATCGGGAGTGATCATCATGGGTTTGAACTGAAAGCGAAAATAAACGAGTGGCTGACGGGGCGGGAGCTGGAATTTGAGGACGCCGGAGCGTTTGAATACGACAGCGGTGATGATTATGTGGATTTTGCGATTGACGTGGCGCAGAAAGTGGCGAGGGCGCCGGAGGCAAACAGGGGAATTGTATTGTGCGGCAGCGGAGTGGGGGTGGAAATCGCGGCCAACAAAGTGCAGAGAATCAGATGCGGATTGGGATTTGAAGAGGACCAGGTGTTTGCGTCACGGAAGGATGACAATATAAACGTGCTGGCGCTGGCAGCGGATAACACCGATGAATTTAAGGCCATTGAACTGGTGGAAAAGTTTTTGGAGACGGAGTTCGTGAGATCGGACCGTTATTTGCGACGGATCGAAAAAATTAGCCGATATGAAAAAGCAGCCGCAGATCATAAGTGATGTGCCGGTAGCGGGAAAGAGCGTCCTGGTGCGGGGAGATTTGGAATTTTCCGAAAAAGACAGTCCGCGGGGGAGGACGATAGATGAACTGGTGGGATATCTTAAAGATCACGGGGCATGGAGGATCAAGGTGATCGGGCATAAGGGGCGGGAAGAGATGACCATGTGGTGGCCGGAGGTAGCGGTAGAGTGGGATATTAGAAAAGACCCGCGGGAACAGGCGGATGATGCGGGCTTGGCCCGGGAATGGGCGGAGGGGTGGGAAATTTACGTGGACGAAGCTTTCGGGACGGCCCACCGCAAACACGCTTCGGTAGATGCCCTGCCGCGGTATATGAAGGAGCGGGGGGATGCAGTGGCGATGGGAATCAGATTTGCCAAGGAGACAAGCCAATTGTCCGAAGTCCTGGTGCGGACGGGGAAGAAAGTGCTGGTAATCGGAGGGGCGAAAGCCGAAGATAAAGCCGGCTACGCCAGGGAGCTGGCGGGGAAATTTGACCAAGTACTGGTAGGGGGATTATTGCCGGAGCAGATTTTAAGTTCTCATAGCGAAGTGACAAAGAATGTGATTTTGGCGAAATTGCGTGACGACGGACTGGATATAGATGATGAATCAATTCAATTGTTTAAAGAAGAAACGGCGGATGCGGCGGTAGTGGTGGTGGCCGGGCCGATGGGAAAGTTTGAGGAGGTGTCGGCACAGAAGGGGACGAGGGAGGTGCTCGGGGCGGTGGTGAGTTCACAGGCGTACCGAGTGGCGGGCGGGGGAAATACAGAGGAAGCACTGCAGCTATTTGGGCTGACGGCGGAATTCGACTGGGTGTCAGTGGGCGGAGGGGCAATGTGCGAGTTTTTGGTAGCAGGGACTTTACCGGGGATCGAAGCTTTGGTAGAGTAGAGTTATGGTAAAGGTTGCGATTAACGGATTTGGGAGAATCGGGAGGTTGGCATTTAGAGTAGGGTTGACGAAACATCACAACGAGTTGGAGTTTGTGGCGGTGAACACGTCCGGGTCAATGGAAGTGGACGGATGGTGCCATTTGGTAAACCAGGATACGACGTACCGGAAATTTGAAATGGAAGTGAAGGCGGAGAGAGTGAAGAGTGTAAAAGAAGTGACAGATGCGGACCCATTGATCGGATATTTGGTGGTGGAGAGCATGAATATCAAAGTCCCGGTACTGGCGCAGCGGGATCCGGAGAAACTGCCGTGGAGTAAATACGGGGTGGAAGTAGTGGTTGAAGCGACGGGGCACTTTACGGATGAAGCGGGAGCGGCCAAACACGCCAAGGCCGGAGCAAAGAGAGTGGTGATTTCGGCCCCGGCCAAGGGCGGGAATGTGGGAACATTTGTGCTGGGAGTCAATGAATATAAAGAGGGAGTGGTAATGTCCAATGCCAGCTGCACCACGAACTGCATTACCCCGGTGGCAGCAGTAATCCACAGCAAATTCGGGATTGCCAAGGCCATGATGACGACAGTGCACGCTTATACGGATGACCAAGTGCTGCAGGACAGTTCGCATAAAGATTTGCGCCGGGCGAGGGCGGCGGCGATGAATGTGGTACCGACGTCCACCGGGGCGGCGGTGGCGACGATGGAAGTGATTCCGGAACTGAAAGGACTGTTTGACGGGATTTCTCTGCGAGTGCCGGTAATTACCGGATCGATTACCGATTTTGTGTTTGTGACAAAAAGAAAAGTCACCCGCGAGGAAATTAACGGGGCATTTGAGGAAGCCATAAATAATCCGATTTATCAGGGAATTTTGGGGGTATCGGGAAAAAACGGCGTGCCGGAGCACCTGGTGAGTTCGGATATTATCGGGAGCAGCTACAGCGCCATCGTGGATCCGGAATTTACGCAGGTGATCGACGGGGATTTGGTGAAAGTGCTCGCCTGGTACGATAACGAATGGGGATATACCAACCGGTTGGTGGAACAGGTAATCAGGGTGGGGCAGATGCTGGGCAGCGATACGGCGCCGAGTGATAAGATAACGGAGCAGTTTAAGTGATGGAAATAATTCCGGCGGTACTGACAGATGATCCCAGACAGGCGAGGGAGTGGCTTGAGGGTATTAAAAAGTCAGGGAAGTTTTCCAGGGTGCAAATTGATTTTATCGACGGGAAGTATGCCGATAACAAGACAATCGAACCGGAGGAGGTTGATATGACGCCGTATCTGGAATTGGGTTTTGATGCTCATCTGATGGTGGTGGAGAAAAATCTGGAAAAATATGTCCGGCAGGCAAAAAAGGTCGGGTTTGATAGGATAATTGCCCAGATGGAAAGCATCGGCCATCCGGGGGAATTGGCGGGGCTGGCGCTGGACGTGCACACGGGGACGGATATTCTGGAACCGTATTTGCCGGGGTTGGAGGTAGTAGTGGTGATGGCGGTGGAATCGGGATTCGGGGGACAGGAGTTTGATCCCAAAGTAATAAAGAAAATCAGGGTGTTGAGCGGACTGAGACGGGAGAAAAATTACAGGTACAGAATCTGTGTGGACGGGGGAGTGGAGCAGGACAGGTTGGCGGAGCTGGAGGCGGCGGGGGCGGATGAGGTGGCGGTGGGGGCGGCCCGGGTGCTATCATGGACTGATGCCGAATGAAGAAAAGAAAGAGAGATTAATCAAAACCGTGACGTGTCTGGGGTTTGCAGGAGCGCTGCCGGAGGACCCACTATTTAAAGATGCGTACGAAGTGGGAAAGGCCCTGGCGCAAAACGGGTACGTGGTAGCCAACGGCGGCGGACCGGGAGTGATGCGGGCGACGACCGAAGGGGCAAAGTCGGTAGGCGGGCGGGTAGTAGGGGTGACATTTTATCCTAAAGATATGGCCAATTTTGAGGGGCGGGATAAAAACAACCGGATTGATGAAGAAATAAAAACCAATAATTACCTGGAGCGGACACTAAAATTACTGGAAACGGGCCAGGCATATGTAGTTTTTCGAGGAGGAACGGGAACGATTTCGGAATTCGGAATGGCGTGGGGGCTGGCCAGCCTGTATTTCGGGCACCATAAACCGCTGATACTTTACGGAAAGTTCTGGGAGGATATTATGGTGGCGTTTATGTCGCACATGCGGATGCGGCCTGAAGAATTCCAGGTGTATCGGGTAGCCAAGACGCCGGAGGAAGTGATTAAGTCCCTGGAGTTGTTTGAGTTTATGCTGGAACACGATACGACGCATGCGTTTAACCCGGCGGAGAAGCCATTTGAAATATGAGATGCCGATGTTTGCGGTCTGAGCGTGCTCGAACTCTGTATCCGATCGCTGCGCGCGCCAGCCTCGCAAACGTCTTTCTAAATTATGCTGAGTGATCAAAAAGTTAAGGAATTGGAAACCGCGGCGAACGAAATCCGGGAAAACATCATATCCATGCTGTTGGCGGCCGGGTCCGGACATTCGGCGGGGTCATTGGGGATGGCGGACGTGTTTACGACGCTGTACCTGTCGGGAGAGGTCAACGTAAGGGCGGTAGATCCCTGGAATGAGGGGAGGGACAGGATAATTTTGTCCTGCGGACATATTTGTCCGGGGCTGTACGCGACGCTGGCCCAGGCCGGTTATTTTCCCAAGGAGGAACTGATGACCCTTAGGAAACTGGGGAGCCGGCTGCAGGGGCATCCGCACTACCGCGAATTGCCAGGGATTGAAAACAGCGGGGGGCCCTTGGGCCAGGGGCTAGCCCAGGGCATTGGGCAAGCCATAGCCGGGATGAGGGACGGGAAGAGCTACCGGGTATACACCATTTTGTCAGACGGGGAATTGGAAGAGGGAGCAAACTGGGAAGCGATCATGCTGGCGGGGAAACTCAACCTGCACAATCTGACGGCGATTGTGGACCGGAATAATATCCAGATCGACGGATACACGGAAGATATCATGCCGCTTCAGCCATTAACGGATAAATTCCGGGCGTTTAATTGGTCAGTCGTGGAGATAGACGGACATAATTTCCGGGAGATAGCTGACGCGCTGGACAAAGCCAGGGCGATATTTGAAAACCCGACGGTGATTGTTGCTCATACTATCCCGGGGAAAGGCGTGGATTTTATGGAAGGAAAATTTGAGTGGCACGGGAAGCCGCCTAACCGGGAAGAGGCGGAAAAAGCGCTGACGGAACTGCGGAGTTTGGGGGGAAAAATCGCTACTGAGTAGGGCTGATGTTGGCAGTGCGGTCAGGGGGGCAATTGGTTTTGAGAGTATAAATGGTGGAATAATCCGGATTGTAGGAATTTTTGACGACGGTGACCGGGGTGAGGAATTTGGCCAGACCGGCGGTGTCGTTCAACTTGGCGACAAAATAGAGGGGCTGGTTGACGGACAGACAGTCATAACGGGAGGAGAGGTCGGCGGGGAAAAGTTTGGCGTCAAGAAAGACGGGAGTGAGGAGAGATGACTTGCGGTAGTAGGCGAGGAGAGCGGCTTCGGGATTGAAGGCATGAACGGCCATGGCAATGTACGAGGGCTGGTTGCCGGTGAGAGTGTCTAGGCGGCTTACCAGGGCGTTGACCTGATAGCCGGTGTCAAAGCCGGTGACGTAATCGGAGATGTAAGAATAAGGAGTGAGGCGGGATTTGATCTGAAAGTAGGAAACGGGGGAGAAAATGAGGGTGACGGCAGCAATAATGGGGAGGGCAAGAGTGAGTATAAGTAGGATGCGACGGGATTTTAGGTAAGCGGCCAGAGGAAAGATAAACAGAGGGATAAACGGGGTGAGGTAGCGGAAGGAGAGATAACCGGCGGTGCGGGAGGTAAGAGAAAAAATGATTAAGGGAATAAACAGCCAGTAGTAATATAGCCGGGGCAGACGGATACGAATAAGGCCGACAAGGATAAAAAGAAGGACCAGGGGGGTGAAGTTAATGAGTAAGATTTGGAAGTTGATATACAAATGAGTGAGCCAGGTGAGGAGGGGGAAATGCAGCAGTTCAGGGAGGGTGAAGGAATACTGGGAATTGCGGGTGAAAGTAGACCAAAAAAGCGACTGAAATAAAAGGGGAGAATCAACCAGGAGAAAAGCAATGGCTGAGGCCAAGGAAAGGGTAAGTAGTTTCCAGGAGCGGCCAAGAAGGACGATGAGAGCAAAAGCCAGGATGAAAACGGCGGCGGAGGTTTTGATAAAAAAACCCAGGCCGAGCAGAACGCCAATGACCAGGGCGGGGAGGAGGCGGGGCCGGGAGAAAAATTTCAGGAGAAAATAAAACGTCCACAGGCCGACGGCGGTCAGAGATGATTCCATGAGAGCCTGGCGATCGAAAAAAATAAAAAAGGGAATGAAAGTATAGAAAAGCACGGAAAGATAGGCGGTGGTTTTGTCAAAGAGGCGGACGGCAAGAGCATAAACGGCCAGAATGGAAGCCAGACCCGTGAGAGTTGAGACAAAGCGGGCGCCAAACAGGGGATCAGGAAAAATCTCTTCGCCAAGACCAAAAAGCCACATAAGAAGGGGCTGTTTGGCGTCATATAGCGAGTGGAAAGGGACGCCGTGGAGACCGCGCCAGCCCCAGTCCAAATAGTTGGCTTCATCGCTGAAAATAGGGAGCAGGGTCAAATTTATGAGGCGGGTGGCGAGAAATAACAGTAATAATAGAAGGAGAAAATGGTGCTTGGCCCAAGTGATCATGTATGATGACATTATATGAAACTTAATCCGAAGTTGTTTGAAGCGGAGGTGGAGCGGGTGCCGATCAGGAACGGGTACGGAGAGGGATTGATGGAACTGGGAGAAAAAGATAAACGGGTGGTGGTGCTAACGGCGGATTTGGCGGAATCGACGCGGGTGCTGGAATTTAGCAAAAAGTGGCCGGAGAGATTTATTGAATGCGGGGTAGCGGAGCAGAACATGATGGGGGTGGCGGCGGGGCTGGCGGCGGCCGGAAAAATTCCCTGGGTCTCCTCGTATGCCGTATTTTCGCCGGGCAGGTCGTGGGACCAGGCGCGGGTGGCGGTCGCTTATTCCAACCTGCCGGTAAAAATTGCGGGAGCACATGCCGGGGTGTCGGTGGGGCCGGACGGGGCAACCCACCAGGCGCTCGAGGATATAGCGATCATGCGGGTGTTGCCGCAGATGACCGTGGTGGTACCGTGCGACAGTATAGAGACCAAAAAAGCGACCCTGGCGGGAACGGTATGGGCGGGGCCGTTTTATTTGCGGCTGGCCAGAGAAAAGACGCCGGTAGTAACCACGACGGAGACACCGTTTGAAATTGGAAAAGCTGAAGTGTTTCAGGAATATGGAAATGACGTGGCAATTGTGGCGTGTGGGCCGCTGGTGTATCAAAGTCTGATCGCGGCGAAGGAATTAAAAGATGAAGGAGTGGAAGTGATAGTAATAAACAATCACACCATAAAGCCGATGGATAAAAAAACAATTATTGAAGCGGCGCAAAAATGCGGGGCGGTGGTGACGGTGGAGGAGCACCAGGTGATGGGAGGAATGGGATCGGCTGTCGCCGAAGTACTGGCCCAAAATTTTCCCGTGCCGATGGAATTTGTGGGGATGCCGGACAGCTTTGGAGAGTCGGGACAACCGGAGGAATTGTTGGAAAAGTACGGGATGAGTGTGACCAAGATCAAAGAGGCGGTGAGGAAGGTCGTAACACGTAAATAACGCCCCTGGCCTGCCGGCCACCCCCTCTTAATCTAAGAGGGGGAAGTTTATTTTTCAAATTTGAAGGTGGAGAGGATGGTGGTCAAGACAGAAGAAAGAGTGGATTCTTCGGTGGAAGTGAATGACCGGCTCAATTCGTCACGGTATTTATCGATGGATAATTGAATTTCGAAACATTTATTTTGATTAAAGGTCCGGTAAACCGGGCCACCGCCAGTATGACCGGTAGCGCCGTTGCCGATAGTACTCTGCCAGTAGCCAATGCCGTTGATCTGGGTGGCAGTGATTTGACCCATGAGATTTGTAGTGGAGCAGGAAGCCGGGGAGGTAAGTTGGAGCAGATAACTGACGGCAACTCCGGCGCCTTCAAAGTTGGTGTTGGGATAGGCGGAAGGAGGGAGGTGAAGACAGACCAGATCTTTACTGCCGTCGCAAACAGAAATAAATCCAAGCGGAAGCAGGTCATGGGGACCGGGAGTGAGGAGGTCGAAATTCGGGGGATAGGAGAAGGAGAAGTGGTAGGTGGAATTTTGATAGTTTTTCCAGGTAGAAGTGCCTGATATTAGATCTGTAAATTTAAAGGTGGAAAGAATGGCGTTGTATTCCGAGGTGACGGGATTGGGAAGGGGTTGGTTGGGGTTTCTATAGGTCAGGGAAAGGTCAAACAAGAGGCGATCTTTTTTAACGAATGTATCCACGCTGGCGTAGTGGCGGTTAAGGGCGGTGATTTGAAGTGAGCCGGAAATTGGGCCGGGAATGACGGGTTGGCAGGAAGGCTGAGTCGGCCAATCGGGACAGAGGTTTTCGGATTTAATCCAGGCGTCTGGCGAGAGGTCTGTTCGGGCAACTGAAATTCCGAAATCGGGATATGAAAGTTCGGGAACCTGGGTGGGGACGAGGTGTCCGATGATGCCGGGTAAGGCGCCCGGTTGGAAGGAATCGGAATCGGAGTTTTTGTAGGCAAATTTAGAGGGGAATTTTAGGGTAAACCCATATTTTGAGTTTTGATAAGTGGTCCAGTCGGAGGTATCTGGAAGAAAATTGAAGGTGGAGAGGATTTGGTCAGCCAAAGCAGATTTTTCAGGTGTTTGATTTACCATTATTTCAAGATAGTTTGTTTGTTTTGGTATTTGTAAATAAACGGTTTTGTATTCCGAGCCGGCGATAAAGGCTTGTGATGCAGGATAGTTATTTACATATGTTGGGGCTAATATGCCATTGGAAGTGTGAGGTAACGTTTTAGTTATTTGGACATCAAGATATGGAGGAAGAGAAAAATTTTGGCTTGCAGATGAAGAGGATAGATTGGGTGGGTAGCTAATGGCGTAATTGTAGTCAGAGTTGATATAAACTTTCCACACGGAACCTGGTGTTGGAGTAGGGGTTAGTACCGAGATCGTGGAAGCGACGGGGGAAGTGATAGCCTGGCGACGGAGGTGCAGGAGAATGCGGAAGGAAATCAGAGGGGAAGTAATGATCACCAGAGAGCAGGAGAGACCGAAGAGGGAGAGCCACAAAGCCGGGGGCTTCATTGACTTTAGTATACATCAAGGTAGAATGGAAATGTGAACGGAAGAATAGGCCTTATCTACGCTTTAATTGTGTTTGTAGTTTGGGGAGTGGCGACTTTTTGGGATAAGCTGGCGGTTAATAAATTGGGGGGGAATACGGCGGCAACAATGGCGGCGTTGGTGTGGGTTCCGTCATTAATCATTGTTCTGGTGATCGCCTTTTTCAGTCATAGACTGGGACTCAACGCGGAAGGGGTGAAGTGGTTCTTTTTAAGTAATCTGGCTTGGGCGGCTGCGTCTGCTCTATATTATTTGGTACTATCCAAGATGGAATTGGGGATGGGTGCGACGATTACTGCTTTATATCCTGTTGTGGCGGTAATATTAGGGATTGTGTTTTTGGGAGAGGAGATGACGGTGACGAAAATTTTGGGAGTGATTTTGGGGATTGGGGCGATGATATTGCTATCTGTATAGCCACATTGACTTTGGGTTGTTTCTGAGTGAGAATGATAAAGATATGGCGGTAAAAAAGAGTATAAGAGTGGAAGAGCGGGAGAGCGTGAGTGTAAAGAAAATGCCTAAGTTAGTGACGGCGGGTTGGGTGATGCTACTTTTGGCAGGACTGGGGCACATGATGCCGACCCAATTGGGACCGGTTTTAAATTGGGGAGTTTTCGGGGTGAGTTTGCAGATGGTAATCGGGGTGGCTTCGGTAGTGATCGCGCTGTACTTTTTGCTGGAAGAATAAGTTTGGCAAAACTGGTATAAATAATGTATGTCTGAGATGGCTGGTGTGGCGAAGCAGTTGGTGACTCGGGGAAAAGGAGTGCTGGCGGCGGATGAAAGCCTGGGATCGATCGGGAAGAGGTTTGAGGCTTTGGGGATTGAGAACAGCCACGAGAACAGGAAGGCATACCGGGAGATGCTGTTCGGGACGCCCGGAGCGGAGGAATATATTTCCGGGGCAATTACTTTTGACGAAACGTTGAGGGACGGATTGGGACAGATGCTGTCTGAGAAAGGGATAATCCCGGGGATAAAAGTGGACAAAGGAACGGTGGAACTGGCAAATTTTCCGGGGGAAAAAGTGACTGAGGGATTGGACGGGTTGGCGGAAAGACTTAAAGAATACGCCGGGATGGGGGCAAAATTTACCAAGTGGAGAGCCGTGATAAAAATCGGCGCGGGCATGCCCACAACCACGTGTATAAATGTAAACGCCGAGATATTGGCCAGATATGCGGCTTTATCACAGGCGGCCGGCTTGGTGCCGTTTGTGGAACCGGAAGTGCTTCTGGACGACGGGCACGATTTGGAAAGGTGCAGGGAAGTGACTGATGCGGTGTGGCAAAAAGTATTTGAAAAGCTGGCGGAATACAAAATTGAGTTTGAGGGAATGATCTTGAAGGCCAGCATGGTGATAGCAATGGACACCGGGGCGGAAGAGGTGGCGCGGGAGACGGTGGCACTACTTAGAAGACGGGTGCCGGTGGAGGTGGGGGGGATAGTATTTTTGTCCGGCGGGCAGGATGAAATCAGGTCGACCTTGAATTTAAATGAAATGAATAAGATAAATCCACCGTGGCAACTGAGCTTTTCTTACGGCCGGGCCCTGCAGGACAGCGCCCTTAAGACCTGGGTGGGGAAGGCGGAAAATGTAGAGTCGGCCAGACAGACATTTTTGCACCGGGCAAAAATGAATTCGCTGGCGACAAAAGGGGAATACCAGCAGGAGTGAAAATGCGGGACATCTATAAAATGCTAGGGATACCGGAACAATGGTTTGAGGTCATTAGATGTGGCAGCAGAGGCGCATGCTTTGCAGGCGGCATTAGTGAGCAGGATTTTGGGGACGAAAAAGAAGTAGCGGGGGAGGGGCAATTTTTGGTATATTGAAGGAGATGCAATACGACATGCTCAGTCTGGGGCCGGCAAGGATGGATGTATTTGTGCGGCTGCCGGAGGATGAAATTGAAGAAGCCTGCAGCATCGACCGGAAACGGTGCATGATTGAGCTGGGATTCGGGGAAAAAATTCCGGTAACAGGGATAGATTTTGCCGTAGGAGGAAATACGGGGAACAATGCGGTGGGCCTGGTCAGACTGGGACATAAAACCGCGATGGCGGGATCAATGGGGGACGGGTGGTCGGACAAACAGGCGCTGCAAATGCTTTCAGATGAGGGGGTGGATACGCACCTGATGACGACGGATAAAGGTAAAGTGGGGTTCGGGGTGGTGATTGACTATTCCGGTGAGCGGACGATTTTATCGTATTATCCGGAGACGCAGTGCGTGTTTCCCAAAGAAGAGGGACTTTTAGCCAAGTGGATTTACCTGACTACCGCCGGGGAAAATTACGAAGATTTTTATCGGGAGGCGGTCAATTGGGCCGAGGCAAGCGGAGCCAAAATTGCTTTTAACCCGGGATCAAGACAGATAAAAAGCGGCTTGTCCAGGATTAAATTTGTGGCGGAGAGGACGGAGGTGTTGTTTGTAAACAAGGAAGAGGCGGAATCACTACTGGACCGGCCGATGGATAGCCCGGTAAAGGAGCTTTTAGATGGACTGCGGGGGACGGGGGCGAAGCTGGTGGTGATTACGGACGGAATGGAAGGCGCATATGCGTTTGACGGACAGAAATATCTGCACATGCCGGTAGTCCCGGTGCAAGTCATCGAGCGGACGGGAGCTGGAGATGCTTTTGGGTCTGGGTTTCTGGCGGCGGTGATGCACGGGAAGGGAATGGGAGAGGCGCTGAGATGGGGGACGTGTAACAGCGCGGCAAAATTGGGATTCATCGGGCCGCAGAGGGGACTATTAAACCGGCAGCAAATGGAAGAGTGGCTGGCGCGGTCCAGCGATATTTTGCCCCGGGAAATTTAGGGGTTTTATTAATGCAGGGGAAAGAAGTGGGCGATGATCAGGAAAGTGGCGACGGCGGTGAGGATGACGATGAGGATAAGAGTGTTTTTCATAGGACTAATCCGGCGACGGCGTCGGCGATATGCCTGGCGGAATCAATATTTTGGGATTTAACCTCCCGGAGGCGGGGAGTAAAAGCGGCTAAGGAATCGGGGCGGCGGGCAATTTTGTCAATTAAAGCGGCAGCTTTATCCGGGTTTTCCTCGACCCAGCCGATTTTGGCTTTCCTAATAAAGTCCAGGTTGCCTTCTTCCTGGCCGGGAAGGCAGCCGGTGGCCAAGAGCGGACGCAGGGTATGGACGGATTCGAAGAGGAAATTGGGTCCGGCTTTACCGACGACTAAGTCGCTGGCACTTAAAAGGGTGTGCATATTGTGGGCCAGGGGAATGATATAAAAAAAGGAGGGGATAATCTGGGCAAGTTTCATGATTTTGGTGACGAGTTGGGAATTGATACCGGTATTGACGATAAGCTGGCTGTGGGACAGGAGATAAGGGTGGCTTAAGATGGCTTCGCAAACGGCATAAACCTTACCGCCGCCCTGACCTCCGCCGCCGACAAAAACGGTAAATAAGCCGGGATTGAGGCCGAGGTGAGTGCGGGCAGTGGTTTTGTCACAGGGGCCGGGGATGAACTGGTCCCGGGTGAGCCAGCCGGTGGTTTGGATCTTGGAGGCGGGAAGGTAGTGGTCGATGGCCAGCCGGGTGACTTCGGGGGTGGGGGAAAGATAGAGGTCGGCGGTTTTATAGTTGAACCAGGTTTCATGGGCGGTAAAGGGATCGGCGAAGATGACCACGGTTTTGGCGGTAATGCCGGATTTGGTGAGGGCGGATTGCATTTCCGTGGTAATTAAGGGATTGTTGGTAACGATGATATCCGGACGGTATTTTTTGAAATGGGCGACGAGCTTGTCGGTGAGGGTGAGGTTGGTGATGTCGTGGATGAAAGAAGAAAATTGAGGGGTGTTGGTGGCCTCGTAGGAAAATTTCCACAGCTGCTGCATCTGGATACTCAACCGCTTGTAGGCAGTGGCGGTGATGGCCGGAAAGGGATCAAAAAAAGTGTAAGTGAATTTTCCGGGATAGTACTTATCCAGGGCCTGGGCGGTTGCTGTAGCTAAACTGAGATGCCCGCCGCCGGATTTGGCATAGAGAAGGGAAACTTTTGTCATGTCAGTGATGAGAATTACGAATGACCAGGAAATTAAGATCCTTAAGGTATTCTAATACATTGGCCTGATGAAAGACCTCGTTTAACATTTTGATGTCGCCCCAGACACCCTGAAGCAGGCCGATTTTTTTGGATTTGGACGGGCTGACGGGAGCGGGCTGACCCGGTTTCCAAAAGATGATATCCGTTTTCCAGTTGTGGATAACTGCCAGATGGTTTAAGAACATTTCCAGGGCGTAGCCGGTGAGGGGGGCGTGAAGGTGGGGAATAAGAAGGCTTTTTTTGACGATGCGCTCACCGGTGGCCATGATGTTCCAGCCGACGGCCTGATAGTAGACGTTAAAATGCTCACTTCGGACAGGTAGAAGGAGCATATCCAGGCGGTTTTTAAAAAAGACGGCGACGGCAGTATCGATGTGAGAGGCGGTCAGGCCGATGAGGTCAGCATCAATGAAAAAGACGGCCTCGGAGCGGGAGGCGGAAACACCTTTAAAAATGGCGGCAGACTTGCCGCGGTTACGGGAGTTGCGGATGAGGTGGACTCGGGGATAAGAGCGGCGGACAAATTCGGGTGTGCGGTCGGTCGAGCCGTCGTCGACGACGATGATTTCATCCACAAACCGGGAAGCTGCCAGCGGAGTGAGGATACGGGAGATGCGGGAAACCTCGTTGAAACAGGGAACGATAGCCGTAAGGGTGTGTTTTTGGTACATAGGGACTAGAAGCCAATGGAGGCTCCGTTGAGAAGTTTATCACGGGGGGCCGCACTTTTGTCTAAAATCTGCTTGATTTGGTCGCCCGTACAGGCAGTCCGGGGTTGGGTGCCCGAGAGGAAATATTCAGCGCGGGTGGGGCAGGAACCGCAGGCGAGCTGGCCGGTTAAGGTACAGACGTTGACTTTGATGATATCGGGTGGGGGAACAAAGGGGGCATCGGGCTGGTCTTGGATGAGGGGAGTGATGATGCGGTTCCAGATAGGGGAAGCGCCGGTGATGCCGGAAGCCACGTAACTCATGGGGGTATTGTCATTGTTACCCACCCAGGCCGCGACCAGGATATTGGGGGTGAAGCCAATGGTCCAGTTGTCGCGCAGGTTGTTGGTGGTGCCGGTTTTAACGGCGACGGTGTGGCCGGGAATTTTGAGAAGGGAATTGGCGCCGAAGGTAGGGGTACGGGCGGTGTTATCGGTAAGAATGTCGGTAACCAGGAAGGCTACGCCGGGGGAGATGACCTGCTCGCTGGGACAGGAAGTAATTTCCGTGGCCGAGGCCTGGGCAGCCAGAACCGGCGGAAAAAAGAGGGCAGATGTCAGGGAGGCCTCCGATTTAGTGGGACAACGGAGTTCTTCCAGGACATGGCCCTGAGAATCTTTAACGGAGAGGATGGGATGGAGGTCAACCCGGGCGCCGCTGTTGGCCAGGACCCCATAAACTACGGCCATGTCGGCCATGGTGACTTCATTACTGCCCAGAGTCAGGGCCAGGCCGAAGCGGGAAGGATCGGTCCAGGTGGTAATGCCCATTTTTTGGCCCAGGGCAGCCATGTTAACAACGCCATTGGCGGCTTCCAGTTTTACGGCGGGGATATTGTAACTATTAGCCAGGGCGGTTCTTAAAGTTACCCGGCCATGGAAGCGGTTGTCGTAGTTGATGGGGGTGTACGGGGGCTGGCCGGGAGTGGAATAAGTGATGGGGGAATCGTCGATAATGCTGGCCGGGGTAAAGCCCCGGCTGAAGGCCAGAGAATAATTAACCGGTTTAATAGAAGAACCGGGCTGGCGGGGGGAAAGGGTGACATTGACATTCCCGTCATGAGCGATATCGAAATAGTCGCGGGAGCCGACCATGGCGAGAATTTCACCCGTAGCCGGCCGGGTGACCAAGGCTGCGCCGTTGGTAATATGCAAATACTGAATTTTGGCGATTTCCTGGGAGACGACCTGCTGGGCTAATTCCTGGGTGGATAAATCCAGTGAGGTGGTGACGTCTAAGCCGCCCTGTTCGACCACGTCGGAGCCATATTTTTGGGCCAGGAGCTCTTTGACATACATGACGAAGTGGGGAGCGAGGATGGTGCCTCCCGGGGGTTTGAATTTCAAGTCTTCGGCGCTGGCAGATTGGGCCTGGTCCCAGGTAATATAGCCATCCTGGACCATACGGCGAAGGACTTCCTGCTGGCGGGCTTTGGCTAAGTCCGGGTGACTGCCGAAGGGGGAATAGGTGGTGGGGGAAGCGGGCAATCCGGCCAGGAGGGCGGATTGGGCCAGGTCGAGCTGCGAGGCGGGGAGGCCAAAGTAAGTCTGGGAGGCTTCTTCAATGCCATAAGAGGAACCGCCGAAGCTGACGCGGTTTAAGTACATTTCCAGGATCTGATCTTTGGAATAGAGAGATTCGACGATGACAGAGAGAACCAACTCGCGAAGTTTGCGGCGGATGGTTCTTTCGGGAGAGAGAAGGGAAGTTTTGACCAATTGCTGGGTGATGGTGGAACCACCCTGCAGGGAACATTGATTTTTGTCGACGGAGCAGGCGAGATTGGAGTAGAGGGCGCGGATAATGCCCGGGACAGAAAAACCCCGGTTGTGATAGAAGTCCTTGTCCTCGATGCTGATGACGGCTTCCCGCAGGTAGGGAGGCAGGTCTGACAGTTTAACCAGGGTGCGGTTTTGATTACTGTATATTTTGTAAAGTTCAACTCCGTTTCTATCGCGGATATGAGTGGTCAGGGGAAGGGGAACGGTGGCGAGGGACTGGGGCGAGGGCAGATCCTTAAAGACATAGAAATAAGTGAAGACGGAGAAAACGGACAGCAGCAGGAGAAGAAAAAAAACCACAAAAAAAGATTTGGGGGGACGGCGGAATTTAATTGATGAAAGTAGGCGGGCCGCGGGATAAAAGCCCTTTAAAAAAGACTTAAGCATGTCTGTCCTGGGGCGGATTATATTTTTGTTACTGCCGGGCTACAAGAAGGAGATTTATCAGAAGGGAAGCGCTTTTCCGTTTTGATCCAACTGAATGTTGTCGGGGGGGCCGTTGCCGCCGGCACAGTCAAGACATAAAGGAATACCGAGGGCGTCCCAGACGACGGAGTGATTTTGAATTTCAATATTGCCGGGGTCCTGGAGCTGCTGCTGGCGGGTAGCGGGAGATTGGGTGGGCTTGTAAATGGGAATATCATGATGGATGCCGGGGTCGGTCGGAGGAATAGTGCCATTGATGAAGTATTCATAACGGGGTGAACAGGAAGAATCGGGATTGTCCGGGGCCTTAAGACCGGAAATAGAACAGACAAGAGCTCCGGAAACGTCGGCGGGCTGATGGGGCCAGTTCTGGGGATAGTTTCTCAGGGCATAAGTCATAATTTTGTTCCAGATGGGGGAGGCGCCGGTGATGCCGGAGGCGATGGCGCTCATGGGGGTGTTGTCGTTGTTGCCGACCCAGACGGCAGCCAGAATGTCCGGGTTGTAACCGATGGTCCAGTTGTCGCGTTTGTCGTTGGTGGTACCGGTCTTGACGGAAACTTCAGGATGTTTGGAGACATTGAGATAAGAAACGGGGCCGAAGGTGGCGGAGCGGGCGCTGTTGTCATAAAGGATGTGGGAAACGATGAAGGCGGCGCCTTGGGAGATGACCCGGACGTTGGAGCGGGGGGCGGATACATAATTTTGGCCGTCGATGGTAATGAGGTCGTAGGGATTGGTTTTCGCGGCAGCCTCCGGAGAGATGGTTTTCATGGGGGCCTGCTGCAAAACCTGGCCGCGGTCGTTGCGAACTTCGAGAATGGGGTCAGGATCGACGCGCTGGCCGGTATTGGCTAGAACAGAGTAGGCAGTGGACAGGTCCAGCATGGTGACTTCAGCTCCGCCCAAAGTAATGGAGGGACCGTATTTTTCCGGCTGGGTGAAGGTGGTGATGCCAAAAGCCGAGGAGGAGGCGACAAAATCGGTCAGGCCGTTGATGGTCAGGGCTTTGACGGCGGGGATGTTGAAGGAATTGCCCAAAGCAAAACGGACCTGGGTGGGGCCATGAAATTGGTTGTCGTAGTTGACGGGGCAGTAAGGTTTTTGATCGGCTTGCAGAAAGCAGGTGGGTTTGTCGGCCAGTAAGGAAGAGGCGGTTAAGAGGTGGCGGTCAATGGCGATAGCGTAATTGACGGGTTTGATGGAAGAACCGGGTTGGCGCTGGCTTAAGACGACATTGACGTTGCCGTTGTCGGCCGTGTCGAAGTAGTCTTTGGAACCGACCATGGCGAGAATCTCACCGGTTTTGGGATGGGTGACCAGGGCGTCGCCATTGCCGACATGCTCATTTTTCAGGCGGGCGATTTCAGTGGCCACCGCATCCTGAGCAAAATTCTGCAGGTCAAGATCCAGAGTGGTGGTAACGACCAGACCGCCTTGCTCTACGGTAGCGAGGCCGTATTTCTGAGTTAGAAGATCCTTGACCCAGAGGGAAAAATGAGGGGCTTTGATGCTGGGGGTGGGGGCATAGACAATGGTCTCGGCGGAGGCAGAGGCGTACTGAGACGCGGTAATGAAGTGGTCGGCCAGCATCTGGTCCAGGACGTACTTTTGCCGGACCCTAGCCAATTCGGGGTGGCTGCCAAAAGGAGAATAGTAAGAGGGGGCTTGGGTGAGGCCGGCCAGAAGGGCGGCCTGGGCTAAAGTCAGATTGGCGGCGGGTTTGCCGAAATAAGTTTCCGAGGCGGCTTCCAGGCCATAAGCGGTGCCGCCGTAAGGCACCCGGTTTAAGTACATCTCCAAAATCTGGTCTTTAGAGTAGAGAGTTTCCACGATGATGCTTAAGGTGAATTCCCGGAGTTTTCTTCTGATAGTGCGATTCTGGTTCAGAAGGGCAGTGCGGACCAGCTGCTGGGTGATGGTGGAGCCACCCTGGAGCTGGCCGTGGAAGAAAGTGTTGATGAAGGCCCGGGCGATACCCGGGATGGAGAAGCCACCGTGCTGGTAGAAGCTTTTATCTTCGGCGGCGAGAGTGGCCTGCCAGGCGTAAGTCGGAAGAGTGGAGAGCTGGATGGGAGTGCGGCGCTCCTTGACGAAAATTTCATAGAGGAGGCGGCCGTGACGGTCCAGGAGTTTGGTGGAGGCCGGAGAGGGAATGGCTGTGAGATCGTGGGGATTGGGGAGACCCCAATAAATATAGGTCAGGTAGGCGAGAAGACAGACGATAAGGGTCAGGAGCACATAACGGCGGGTAGCAAAGCGGGTATAGATAGGGGATTTTTTGAGGTGCTTGACCAGGGCGGCACCGTTTTTTTTGAGTTCCTGGCGCCGGCGGGCAAGGTCAAAAAAGGAGACAGGGGCAGATTTTTTAGGGCTCATTATTGAATTATACCCTGAGGGGAGATATTATTGAGCAGATATGGCAGTAAAAAAGAGCCTGAGAGCAGGAGAGGTGAAGGGTGTAAATAAGCCGGAGGCGGAGGTAAAACCGGCGGAGGAAAACGCGCTGGACCCTCAGGAAGAAAAGATCCTGGACTGGATATTAAAGGCGGTGGTGATATTCGTATTGGGGTGGCTGGGGCTGGCGGTGGTGATGGTAATCGGAGGATTCTTCCATTTGTGGGGGCAATAGCTAAGAGATGAAGAATTTGGAGGAATTCGGCTGGTGGGGTTATGTAGAACAGGAGATGCGGGAGTTGATCAAGCAGAGTAATGATCTGATCGAACGGGAGCGGGCGAGGGCGGAAGGAGGAGGGAGCGCGGAGTATAAAGATTATTCGTTTATAGTGTTTCCGGCGGCCAAAGCGTATGAAGGGTTTTTGAAAAAGTTATTTTTGGATATGGAACTGATTACCCGGCAGCAGTATTTCGGGGAACATTTCCGGATCGGGAGGGCGCTGTCGCCGACGCTACCCAAGAGATATCGGTCGGGATGGGTATACGGGAAATTGATGAACAGCTGCGGCGGGGAGGAACTGCCGATGAAAATGTGGGAAGTATGGCGGAAGGGGAGAAACAGGATTTTTCATTATTTCCCCAATTACCATGAGGCGATAACCTGGGAACAGGCAAAAGAGATCGTGGGGGAAATCGAGGACATGATGGAAGAGTGTCTGGTGGGGTGCAGGATCGGGTGAGAGTGAATGATATGGTTTGTGTTGCCACGGGTTGACAGCATGTGTCATACTTATGGGTAGCTATGCAAGAAGGGAAAACGGAGGGGTTACGGGCACAGGAATTACTCAAAGGCAGGATATTTTCACCTAAGACGTGGGGAAGTTTTGCGGCGCTGATGTTCGGGGTGGCAATTTTGGTGCTGTCATTACTGGCGGTATCCAATCCCACGGCGGTATTTCCGAAGGAGGTGGCGGCCACGCCCTCGGCCAGCGTAAGCCCGACGCCGGCGGTAGAATACTACTTACCATACCCGGGAATTTTGCCGGATAATCCTTTGTATAAGCTGAAAATGGTGCGGGACAGGATAGTCTTGTGGCTGACTTTCGACCCGCTGAAAAAGTCACAGCTGGAGCTGCTGTACGCGGACAAGCGGGTGAATGCGGCCTGGGAGCTGGAGCAGGGGGGAAAGTCCAGCCTGGGAGTATCCACGGCGACGAAAGCAGAAAAGTATCTGGAACAGAGTGCGAACGGGGTAATAGATTTGCAGAAACAGGGTTTGGATGTAAAAAGCCAGCTGCTGACGCTGCAATCGGCGGCCACCAAACACACGGAGTTACTACAAACGATGCAGGAAAGACTGACAGGAAGCGACCAAACAACAATTATGAATACGGTGGCGGAGACACAAATGGTGGGACAGAGTGTAACTCAGGCATTGCGGGAGAGTAAGTAGACCTGCCTGCCGGCGGGCAGGATAGCTTCTGATATACTAATTAATAGTTGACGGTAGATATATAGGGGTTTAATGTGATTGATGCCACTACCTATGGTGGCAATGTTTTCTGAAACACTCGGTGTAAGCAAATTCGTGCCCTGTCTGGCGACAGGCAGGTCAAGCTTAATATCCGATCGCTGCGCGCGAATTTGCCGGTACACCCCATGTTTTGATAGTTGATATATGAAATGCCCGTTTTGCGGAAATTCTGAAACATCAGTACTCGAATCACGGGTGGCGGAGGACGGCCAGACGCTGCGGCGGCGGCGGGAATGCGGCAAGTGCCAAAAGCGGTTTACGACATTTGAGCGGGTGGAAGGGCCGACCTTGTGGGTGGTGAAGCGGGACGGCAGCCGGCAGCCGTTTGACCGGGAAAAAATAGTCAAAGGCGTGATTAAGTCGTTTGACAAGCGGCCGGTATCCATCGACCTCATTACCCGCCTGGCGGATGAAGTGGAAAGAGAAATCCGGCGGAAGGAAGTGTCGGAGATTACCTCGGTGAGTATCGGAAAGCTGGTCTTGAAAAGGCTCCGGAATATTGATAAGGTAGCCTGGTTGCGGTTTGCCTCGGTGTATTTTGAGCTGGAAGATATAGCCCAGTTTGAAAAGTTATTGGATAAAATCGTGAGTTAGTTTCTTTTGTAATATATATGGCTGAATTAAAGTTGCAAAAAATCAGACGACAAGCTGCAGAAGTGAAAACTAACGGGCATGTTAACGGAAACGGAAACGGGAAGATTGATGCCAGAAAGATTGATTGGGAAAGTTTGGCGTACCCGGAAATGATGGAGTGGATAAGAAAGCTGGCGGGGCCGAGGCCGCCGGTGCCGGAAGACATAGAATTCCCGAAGTGGTCGGATCAGGCCCTGAGGGTGTTGGCGGAGAGATATTTTCTTAAAAATACGGAGGGAAAGGTGGTGGAGTCGGTGGAAGAGATGTGCTGGAGGGTGGCTTGGGAGATTGCCTGTGCCGAGATAAAGTACGGGAAGACGCGGGAGCAAGTGATCCTGCAAGCCCGGGAATATTACGAGCTGATGGGGAAGCGCTGGTTTTTGCCTAATTCCCCGACGCTGATGAATGCAGGAAAAGGCAACGGTCTGCAGTACAGCGCTTGTTATGTGATCCCGGTGCCGGATAGCCTGGAGGGGATTTTCGACGGGGTGAAATACCAGGGGATTGTGCACCAGTCGGGAGGGGGGACGGGGTTTGCCTTTAGCCGACTGCGGCCGGCCGGGTCACGGGTGAAGTCGACCATGGGAGTGGCTTCGGGGCCGGTGTCGTTTATGCGGGTGTATAACGAGGCGACCCAACAAATTAAACAGGGCGGGATGCGAAGGGGGGCAAATATGGGGATTTTAAGAGTGGATCACCCGGATATTCTGGAATTTATCCACTGCAAGGATAACGGAGGGATCACGAATTTTAATATTTCGGTGACGATTACGGATAAATTTATGGAGGCGCTGGCAAAAGATGAGGACTATGAATTAGTGGCGCCGCAAAGCGGGGAAGTGACGGGGAGATTGTCGGCCAGGAAAGTGTGGGAGGAGATTGCCGCCGGGGCGTGGAAGACGGGAGACCCGGGATTGGTGTTTATCGACCGTATCAATGACAGCCCGGCCAACCCGATCAGAAAAGAAGGGTGGAAGGTGGAGAGTACCAATCCATGCGGTGAGCAGCCATTGTATCCGTTTGACGCCTGCAACCTGGGGAGCATATTTTTGAATTACTATGTCACCCATTCGGCAGGATCAGGGCAAGCCGAAGTAGATTGGGAAAAATTACGGCAGACGGCGCGGACGGCGACCAGGTTTTTGGACAGCGTGATTGAAATGAACCCGTTTCCCCTGCCGCAGATTAAAGAGGTGGTGCGACAGATCAGGCGAATCGGAATGGGAATCGGAGGCTGGGCGGACATGCTCGTCGAGCTGGGTATTCCGTATGACAGCGTAGAGGCGCTGGAGTTGGCGGAGAAGGTGATGAAGACAATCAACGAAGAGGGGCATAAAACGTCGCAGGAACTGGCCCTTGAGAGGGG
The DNA here is from genome assembly GCA_027331445.1 of Candidatus Amesbacteria bacterium. Taxonomy (GTDB): domain Bacteria; phylum Patescibacteriota; class Microgenomatia; order CAZETR01; family Amesbacteraceae; genus DAHWUD01. Next base: position 76,709 of record DAHWUD010000002.1, on the reverse strand, counting down.
ACCGTTTCCGCTTTGGAAAGAAAGCATTTATGTCAGAAGACCGATGCGCAACAGTACCGTGACTACGATCGCGCCGACGGGGTCGATCGGAATTCTGGCAAATACTTCGGGGGGATGCGAGCCATTGTTCGCGATTGCTTACCAGCATATTGTGAAGAGTGAAGGGCGGACACTGAAGTTTGTAAATCCCCTGTTTGAGGAGGCGGCGAAAAGAGACGGATTTTACAGCGAGGAGTTGATGGGCAAAGTGGCCGAACACGGAACGGTGCGACAGATAGAGGAAATTCCGGAGGCGGTGCGGAGAGCGTTCGGGACGGCGCATGAGATTACCCCGGACTGGCATGTACGGATGCAGGCGGCATTTCAGAAGTACACCGATAACGGCGTGTCCAAGACGATTAATCTGCCGCACGACGCAACGGTGGAGGATGTGAAAAAGGCTTATATGCTGGCCTGGGAGACAGGATGCCGGGGAATTACAGTATTTCGTGACGGGAGCAAGGGGGAACAGGTGTTAAACCTCGGGACTAAAGAAAAGGTCCAGGATTCAATGTCCAAAGTTCAGGAAGCGGCGGAAGCGCAAGGCATTAAACCGAGGCCGGTGAAAGTGGACGGGTCAACATACCGGATTGAGACGCCTTTGGGAAGCGCGTTTATTACCGTAAATCATGACGCGGACGGCAACCCGTTTGAGGTGTTTGTGGTGATCGGCCGGGCAGGGTCGGAGGTGGCGGCAATGGCGGAGGCTTTGGGCAGATTAATTTCGACCACGCTGCGGTTTGGGAATCACCTGCCGGCTAAAGAGCGGGCGCGGGAAATAATGCAGCAACTGCAGGGGATCGGCGGAGGCAGATCGGTGGGATTTGGCCCCAACAGGGTGAGGAGCCTGCCGGATGCGGTGGCCAAAGCGATCGGGATGCACTTCGGGCTGGTAGGAACACACCAGGATAAAGTTCAGGATTCAAGTACCAAGGTTCAAGAAATAGCGGAACAAATGAGTTTGACGAACGGAGCGGCGGCGGACGCGGCGGGACAACTGACGCTGCCGGTAGGTAAGAAGGCGGATATTTGCCCGTCATGCGGGGAGGCAACGCTGGTGTTTGAGGAGGGGTGCAAGAAATGCTATGGCTGCGGATACAGCGAGTGCTGAGAATAAAATTCAAAGCACAAATTACAAATAAATATGAAATTCGGGATTCAGGAGTGTCCGGGGTGCGGCTATGTGATCGGAAACAGGGCGGGGAGCAAAGAGGCGACATGCCAAAACTGCGGATACAAGGATCCGTGCTGCGAGTAAGGTATAATCCTCATATATGATTATTACCCAGACCCCCCTGAGGATTTCGTTTCTGGGCGGGGGGACGGATTTCCCTGATTTTTACCGAAAATACGGCGGCTACGTGGTGACGACGGCGATTGATAAGTATGTCTACTGCATCGTCAAAGAAAGATTTGATAAGCAGATTTACGTGAATTATTCGGTGAAAGAGATTGTGGAGAAAGCCGGCGATCTGAAACACGAACTGGTGCGGGAAGCGATGAAAAAAACCGGGGTGGACGGCGGAATTGAGATCACTTTTTTGTCGGACATTCCGGCGGCGGGATCCGGGCTGGGGTCGTCCAGCTCGGTGACGGTGGGAGTACTGAACGCGTTATACCAATTCAGAGGCGAGGCAGTAGATGCGGAAAGGCTGGCCCGGGAGGCCTGTGAAATTGAAATTGAGATTCTGGGCAAACCGATCGGGGTGCAGGACCAATACATTGCGGCTTACGGGGGGGTGCGGACACTGGAGTTTATGAAGTCGGGGCTGGTGATGGCGGAGAAAGTGGAGATTTCGCCCCAGACGTGGGATGACGTGCAGAAGCAAATGATGGTGTTTTTTACGGGCAGGACGCGGCAGGCGAGTTCAATTCTGACGGAGCAGAAAAATAATATCGAGAAGAAGAATAAGGTGTTACTGGAAATGGCCGGCCAGGCCCGGGAAGCTAAAAAGCTGCTGGAGCGGGGAGAAATGGCCAAATTGGGGAAACTAATGGATGCGGGGTGGAAACTGAAAAAAACATTGGCGGCTAAAATTTCGGACGCGGAAATCGACAGAATCTATGCGGCGGCCAAGCGGGCGGGGGCGTGGGGAGGGAAAATTTCCGGGGCCGGGGGCGGCGGATTTTTAACGTTGTTCGTGCCCAGTGAAAAACGGGCGGCGGTGCGGAGGGCATTGCCCGGAATGCGGGAGATGCCTGTCGGCTTGTCAAGGGACGGAAGTAAGGTTATATTTAATATCCGCAAATGAAAACGCTGAAAAAATTTACCAAGGAATACTGGGAGGAGTTCAAAAAAGCGGTGCTGGAGGTGGAGACGGCAGAGATGGAAAAAATGGCGGAGATGATGTGGCAGGTATATAAAGACGGGGGGACGATTTACTTTATGGGTAACGGGGGCAGCGCCAGCATCGCTTCGCATATGGCGGCAGATATCGGAAAAAACACAGTGACGGATCACACCAACCATAAAGAAAAGCGGTTTAATACGGTGGCTTTGACGGATAATGTGGCCTGGATGACGGCCCTCGCCAACGATCTGGGATACGAAAACGTGTTCGTGGAGCAATTGAAGAACATGGCTCCCAAGAGGAAAGACATGGTGATTATGGTGAGCTCCAGCGGAAACAGCCCGAATGTGGTAAAGGCTGCTTTATGGGCAAAAAAACGGGGGATGAAGACGGGGGCGATGGTGGGATATAAGGGCGGAAAACTGAAGGAGATAGCGGATATCGTGGTGTGGGTGCCCAGGGAACATTACGGATATGTGGAAGGACTGCACGGAGATATTCACCACTACCTGGTGTACGCGCTGCAGCAGCTGAAAAAGCAAGAGTAAACGTTATGCCGATTTATACCAGGACGGGGGACAAAGGGACAACCGGAGTGATCGGGGGGGGCAGGATGAGCAAGACGGATAAATTGGCGCAAGCCCTAGGGGCAATTGATGAAGCAAACAGCGGGATGGGGGTGTGCAGAAACGAAATTCAAAATTCCAATCACAAATTCACAAAAATTGACGGAGAATTGGAGCGGGCGCAGAACAACCTGATGACGATCGCTTCCGGGCTGGCGGGGAGCCGAAAAAAAATCAGACCGGGGGAAGTGGGCCATTTGGAAAAACTGATTGACACACTGACCGAACAAATGCCCAAATTAGATAAATTTATTTATCCGGTGGGATATTTGCAGTTCGCCAGAGCCGTCTGTCGGAGAGCGGAACGGGAGGTAGTGGCACTACTTCAAACTCCCTCTCCCGTCGGGGCATCTCCCTCTTTGGTTAAAGAGGGAGAAAGAGAAGCGGTTCTTAAATATTTAAATCGGTTGTCGGATGCGCTGTTTACGATCGGGAGGTGGGTGAATTACCAGACGGGGATAAGAGAGGAAAAGTGGAGGTAGAGGGTGCGGTGCGTCGATGCATCGACGTATGATACGGGAGGGAGGGGAGGGATTTTGGTAGTATGATGGATGTATGGCGGGGGATAATAACCAAGATACAAATATCAAGAAACAAAATAATAAGGATTTGAGTGCGGTAGCGAGAGCGATGGCGGATTTGGATCAAATGACGGCGAAGCCGGTTGAGGAAGCAAATTTGGCTACGGAAGCAGAGGAATTCGAGGAAAAGCAAAACGACTTTCAGGCGATGTATGATGCCGGGGGGAAGTTTAAGCGGGATTTAGAACAAATCACCACGGGGTTTGGTAAGGAGAAGGAGCCGGTACATACCCGGGAACACACGGTGGAGGAATTGGAGGAGATTCCGGCGGGTCCGGAGTTGGAGCCGGGGACGGAAGGATACATGGAGAAAGTGGAGAAGGAGGCGGAACTGGCGGGCGGGGTGACGGACGACTATACGCAAAGAGTGTTGTTCGGAGCCGGGATGGGGCAGAAAACGACGGTGACACTGCCGCTGACGGCGGAAGAGACGGAATCGGGTCTGCACCAAAAAGTATGGAAGAGCATCCGGTGGCTGGCCATCTGGTGCGTGAGGCAGATAAAATTACTGGGGGAGAAGGCGAATTTTAAGAGCGCCGGGTAGGGGTATGGGCAACCGGGGTTTGCCAGCATACCGGCATTGTTAATTCTGCTATGATTTAAGTATGGGAAACCTGGCAAATATGGCAGGGAGTATTAATGTTCCGGGAAATGTCAACGTGATGGCGGCGCTGTGGCAGCTGGTGGGGCTTCTCACCGGGCTGGCGATATTGGTTTGTCTGGTATTTTTGGCCGGATATCTATTGATTGCTTTGTACCGGCACCGGGACCGGGAAAAAACGAGCCTGTCTATGGTGTGCCTGCAAGTGGCGGTGCCACATGACAACGAAATAAAGACCGATGCGATGGAACAGATATTTTCCAGCCTGTATGCGATCAAAAAGGGCGGAATGGGGCCGTTTGGCCTGCTGTCCTTTTTACAGGTGCAACCGCATATTTCTTTTGAGATTGTGGCTAAAAAAGAAGATGTCAGGTTTTATATCGTGGTGCCGGAGACGCTGCGGGATCTGGTGGAAAAACAAATCCACGCAGGGTATTCGGGGGCGGAAATCATGGTAGTAGATGAGCCGACGATTTTTACGGCCGACGGACAGGTGGAATTTGCGTGGATGGTGCTGAGAAACGGATCGTACTACCCCATTCAGGTATACAAAAACCTGGCGACGGATCCTTTGTCCTCACTCACCTCGGCCCTGGGCAAGATGGGAGATGGGGAGGGAGCACATGTGCAAATATTAATTTCTCCGGCGGATGCTAAATGGAAAGGCAAGGGGCGGGCATGGATCGGCAGGACGAAGAAAAACGAGTCCAATCCGGAAAAGGCCAGTTATAAAGTGGACCCGAAGGTGCTGGAAGCGGTGGATAACAAGGTGAGCAAAAACGGGTTTCGGACGACGATCAGGCTGGTGGTGTCGGCGGGTGATAAGCCGTCGGCCAAAGCGCACCTGGCCAATATCAAGGCGGCGTTTGAACAATACAACGGGGATTTAAACGGGTTTAAGGGGAAAAAGATAAGGCTCAAGGGCTATTTTGCGGTGGATTTTGTCTACAGATACCAGCCGATGCTGACGTGGGGGGACTGGACGATTCTGAATGCGGAAGAATTGGCGACGATTTATCATTTCCCCAACAAGACGATTGAGACGCCGCATATTTATTGGCTGAATGCCAAGCGGGCCCCGGCGCCGCAACAGATTCCGATGTCAGGACTATATCTGGGGAAAAGTTTTTACCGGGGAGTGACCAGACCGGTGTATATTTCCGACTCGGATCGGGAAAGGCATATGTACATCGTGGGAAGAACGGGGACGGGGAAGACGGAATTTTTGCGGTCGATGCTGCTGCAGGATATCAAGGAGGGAAAGGGAGTCGCCCTAATTGATCCGCATGACCTGGCGGAGGACCTGTTGGGATTTATTCCGCCGGAGCGGGCGGAAGACGTGGTCTTTTTTGACCCCTCGGATGAAACCTGGCCGATGGGGCTGAACCTTATCGAGGCGCGAAACGACCAGGAACGGCACATGGCGACCAACGCGGTGATCGGGATGATGTACAAATTATACGATCCGCATAAAACCGGGATCATCGGGCCTCGGTTTGAACACGCCATCAGAAATGCCATGCTGACGGTGATGGACGCCATCCCCGGCGGGACGTTTATTGAGGTGGTGCAGGCCCTGCAGCGGCCGGAGTTTGTGCAGGAGATGCTGCCCCGGGTATCCGATCCGCTGGTGCGGCGGTACTGGACGGATCAAATTGCCCAGACGTCGGATTTCCACAAATCGGAAGTGCTGGATTATATCGTGTCCAAGTTTGGGCGGTTTGTCACGAACAAGACCATCAGAAACATCATCGGGCAGAACAAAAGTGCATTTGATTTCCGGAAAGTGATGGACGAAGGCAAGATTCTAATCATCAATTTGTCCAAGGGCAAGCTGGGAGAGGAAAATAGTAACTTTCTGGGGCTCGTGCTGGTGCCGCGCCTTCTGGCCGCGGCCATGAGCCGGGCGGATATTCCGGAAGAACAGCGGAGGCCGTTTTACCTGTACGTGGACGAGTTCCAAAATTACGCGACGCCGGATTTTGCCACAATTTTGTCCGAGGCCCGGAAATACAAACTGGACCTGATCGTGGCAAACCAATTTACGTCGCAGATGGAGGACGATGTCAAAAACGCGGTCTTCGGCAACGTGGGGACACTGATCTCATTCCGGGTGGGGGTGGCGGATGCGAATTATCTGCAGCATGAGTTTTCGCCGGTATTTAACGAGGCGGATTTGTTAAACATTGAGAGGTTCCATGTGTACGTGAAGACGATTGTCAAAAATGAGCCGGTGACGCCGTTTTCCATGGATACGACGAAGGATCTGGCGGCGGAGCGGAAAATGTACAATCCGAAGTTGGCGGAAGCGATTAAGCAATTATCAAGACTGAAGTATGGGCGGGACGTGAGGCTAGTGGAACACGAGATAGCGGAGAGAAGTAAGTTGTAACTCTCCTGGCCTGCTGGCCACCCTCCCTTAGCCTAAGGGAGGGGAAGGGGAGAGTTAATGATAAAATTGTGGGGCTGGATCCGTCGTTCACCGGTAGGACCCGAATCTTATAAATTCGTGAACTTGGTCCGACTCCAAGCGGATCCACCAGGGGGTTAATTCAGGCGGGGGCTGTAAATGATATTCAGGACTTTGATATCGAGTAGATCTGGATCGACTCCCAGCTTTTGGGCAAGATCGGCGAGTCTGGCGTCGTATGTGTCGACGGTGTCGATGGTGTTGAGGTTGGAAGTAATCGCCTGAGTGGTTTCCTGAGCGAGGCGGGTGGCTTGGGCGTGACAGTTGGATGTTTGATTGAGGCAGTCGGGAAGAGAGCACTTATGCCCGTCGATGGGACAGATGATGAATTCTTTTCGCATTTAGAGTTCCAAAAGGCGGGTGGTGGTGATGGTTTCGGTAATGGTGATGTATTCCAGGTATTTTTGGGTGGAGGAGAGGCGGCGGTGGCCGACGTGTTTATGGACGACTTCGGGGTCGACGCCGTGGCTTAATTGGTGGGCAATGAAGGTGTGCCGTAAATCATTGACTTTGGCGTCCTTGATCCCGGCCCTTTTGAAGTAATGGTCGATGCTGGTACGGATGTTTCTGATCAGGAGAGGACGGCCGGTTTTGGTGATAAACAAGTGGGTATCGGTAACTGAGGGACGGATAGCCAGGTAGTTTTGTACGGCGGCGGCGGCCGAGCGGTTGACGGGAATGGTGCGGCTGAGGTTGTTTTCCTGGCCGCGGATAAACAGCTCGCTCTTTTTGATATCTTCCAGACGGAGGTTGGCCAGTTCGGAGATGCGCATCCCGGTTTGTAAAAGCAGTTCGATAATGGCGGAAACCCGAATGTCCAGCCGGCTGGCGTCGCGCAGGTTTTTGTATTCAGCCGGGGTCAGGATGCGGGGAGGCTTGGTGTCGTATTTGGGGTGGATGAGGGGAGTGGCGGGGTTGGTGGGGACCAGGTTTTGGGCGTGGAGGAACTTGAAGAAGGTTTTGATGGAATTGATCTTGCGGCTCACACTTTTGGGGGTGTAGTTTTGGGAGGATAAAAAGGCGATAAAATCGGAAAGATGGGGGGTAGCGACGGTGGTGGCCTGGGTGATCTTATGGGATGCGAGGAAATTGCCCAGCTGGGCCAGGTCGCTGCCGTAGGCGATGACCGTGGCGGAGGAGCGTTTTTGGGATTTCAGGTGGGTAAGGAACTTCTCCTGGGCACTGGTGAAGCTGACCGGATTAGGAAGGTTTTCCATACTACAGGACTATTTTAGCGTAGGGAGGGCGGATTGTAAACCCCTTTTTGTGCCGGCCGGGTAAAATAGAGGCATGCAGATGAAAAGGGGCTTATGGGTGTGGCTGGTGGCTGCAGGAGGGCTGGTGATGGCGGTGAACACCGGTGCGAATATCTGGAGGCTATGGAAGCTGGGGGGGTCGGTAACGACAGCCCAAAGGGAGGTAGACTCGGCTGCGGCTTTAAATGGCCAGCTAAAATCCCAGCTGCAGTATGTGCAAAGCCCGGAATTTGTGGAAAAGGAAGCCCGGGACAAGCTGGGGTATGGAAAGGCGGGGGAGACAATTGTGGTGGTCCCGGAGCAAGAGCAAAATTCAAATTTCCAAATAACAAATTCACAAAAGTCGGAGCCGAATTGGAAACAATGGTTGAGCCTGTATATCTGGCCGGGGGGAGGAAGATAGTGGCTGCGGCGGGATTCGAACCTGCAACCGTGGCCTTATGAAGACCCCGCTCCACCATTGAGCTACGCAGCCTCGAGCTAATTTTAACATCTGGCTATTTGCGGGTGCAGGAGAGGGACTGGAGTTCAGCCTGGTAGACAAAGGAATGGTCCAAATTGGCTTGGTAGTTGGCACCCCAGAGGAAGGCCAAAAAAGGGAGGATAATGAAAAGAGCCAGGGCCAGGAGGCGGGAGAAAGGAGTGACAATGGTCCAGGATTTGGGCATCTTGGCCATAGATTAAGTATACAACGATTTATTCTCCGTCGTGAGTGCGTCTGCCAAGGATGAGGTCGTGCTTCAAATTCTTCCCGAGTTTGATGGTATCTGCTTTATTTAACATACTGCCCTGCCAGATAAGGGTTTGCGCCTGGTTGAGTTTTTCAGTACGTTCATCTTGTTGGGCGAGTGCATTACCAAGGCTGGCTACAAAAGCGACGAGGACATCGTGATCGCGTCCGCTGAGCTCGTAGACTTGACGGGCCAGTGCTATTTCGGGGCTGGTCAGGCCGTGGGTGGTGCAAAAGAGTTCAAACTGATTGAGGCTCATTTGCCTTATGGTTTTACACCAAGAGAGGGGGAAGTTTAAGTAGAGTTATTTTTTGGTGCCGGGACCAGCTTTTGATTTCGGCTTCCCGACGGAGAGCAGAAGATTTGTCGGGGAGGGACTCGGAATAAATTATTTTGACGGGCGGGTGGGATCTGGTATAGGCGCCACCGTGGCCTTTTTGATGCTCTAAAAACCGCCGGTGCGGATCTTTGGCGATGCCGGTATAAAAAGAGCCGTCTGAGCAGAGAAGAAGATAAACGTAGAACATCCGGAATAATTATGTCTATACGGGAATGTCATGTCCAGCGGACCTGGACACCATCCCCGACAGGCCCAACGAAAAATCCCGCTTTTGCGGGATTTTGGGCTTGGTCGCAGGGACTGGAAGAAATAAGAAATTATTTCCTGTCACTGACCACGCCTATTTATATACCAGTTTTGTAAAAACGTGGTGATGGGTTATAGAATTTGGTAATGGTTACAGAGAGAGTTATTGTTCGGGCAATTTTGGACTTTGATGGTGAGGTGCTATTGGGGAAAAGAGTTAGTGGTGATGAGCAAGGTAAATATGCGTTAATAGGCGGTAAACCCGATGCGGGTGAAACGCCTGAACAGGCAGTTGTTGGGGAGGTTCAAGAAGAAGTCGGATTAGAATTTGTTGACCCCAGGCTGTTTACCGAAGAAACAAATGATAAAACTAAACTAGGGGAATTTTGGCACACCTTGTACTATCTGGGTAAAGTTTCTGGTCAATTAAATTTGAAAGCAGATGAAGTTGAAAATGTAATTTATGTCGGGAAGAAAGATTTGCCTAGTACAGATATAGCCTTTACTCACAAAGAAGTACTAGAGAAATATTTTGAAGCGAAAGGAGGCAAAAAGCGACTAAGTATATTTTGCATGGCGGATATGTTGGGCACGTAAATGAGCAAAACGATAGGTATTTTAAGGAAATATTGAAAACTGTCCTCAGTAAAGTCAACGTCTTATTAGTTTACTTTGCCAAAGAGCTAGACAGAATTTCTGTGAACAAAGCAGAAGACGTATTTAATTTCAATGCTAATAGAGGCGAGAGGGAGCTTGTTTTTTGAGGTTGCTGAGGAAGCAAAGTTTGAAGGACAGGTTTATAAGACGGATATCCTCCATTTGCATGGAGGTATGACGTTAAAATTGCTTGAGACACTTAAGAAGTTTCCAGGCAGGTATTTTCATTCCTGCTTTCAAATATCACCTTCAGGTTTGTGGCTTTGAGCCTAACTTCTTCTTCCAACTCCCGCCTGGCGGCTATCTCAAATGAAGCATCTCCGACATCATGACCGGCCGGAGGAGCAAAACCAAATGGGAATAGCATTCTCTCAATAAGAAGAATTTTATTTCCCTGCCTGACAATCATCCCTACACTGGTGTGGTCACAGTTTTTAACCTTTTGCCTCTTTTTGTTCTGGCCCCGTCATTTTATCTCCGTCCACTTCCCTCGAATAACAATTCAAACTTTATCTCCAATTGAATTGATGCTAAACTAATTAAGTGCAGCATGAACAGAATAGCTGGTTCGTCTAGTAAACTGAAAAAAAATTCTTATGTCACGTGGGCGCTTTTGTTTTTAATATTTCTAGTATGCGGTTTCCTGTTTGTCAAATTCTTTAGTTCCGCTTCCCGATCAGTAAGGCCGACGGCCAACCAAACAGAGCTTAACAGCAATAGGCTTCTGATTTTGTTGTTACATCCCAAAAGCATTGTTTATCAGTCGGACAACCTTTTTTTAGTTGATTCTTCAGAACCTCATACCACTTCGGTTTTAGACAATTCCCCGGTGACCAAAAAAGAATTACGAGTTCTGGGTACCATCAAACAAGGAGACAAATACTTCACAATAATTTCAGGTCACTATACAGGAAAACTGCTATGTGAATTTAATTGTTCCTATCTGGCTTTTTATTTTGTATACAACCTGCAAGGAACCCAAATCAGTAACTTAGAAGGTCCGATAAGTTTGAATGATTTTCCGGTTGGTTTCACCGCTGATACAGCAATTTATGACAATATGCAGACCAAAGATTTGAATCGGGACGGAAATAACGAAATCTGGCTATATACATCGGAATTTGTGAATTTAGGAGAGAGTGGAGGCAGTTGGCAGGGCTTTATTATTTATACAGCCACAGATAACCGGTTGCGACCCTTAATCCAGATACATACGGCAGAAAACGGTATAGATTGTGCCCGATGTGGAGACATGGACGGGAGAAAATTTAGGTCAGAGTACCACATCAGTCAAGCCCCGGCCGGTAAGTATCCAGATATTACTGTTACCCGCTCAATTATTTCACAAATGATCAATGGGACTATTGAACCTGCCACAGGTACAAAAACATCTATTTATAAGTATGACACAGCAAAAGGTTTTTATATTCAGCAGTTATAAGTGAAACCATCATCTTTTGCGCTTTCCTGGTTTCCAGTGACTTTGAGATAAAAACAAGGCGTGGATTGAATTTCTCTTAGCGCGAAAACTGAAGCTTAGTTTTGCGTGTTGTGGGTGTTGTATGAAATCAGAACCTGGTTCTTGAACTCAATGATTATCGGGGCCACCCCTCTTAATGCAATCCTGAACCAAACTTTCTGAAGCTGTTTGTAATTGTATATCTTTTAACCCACTACCACCGGCTCCTAACATTGTACCTAAATTTTGAACATACCTTTTGCATTTAGACTCAACGGAATTGGAGCTAACAAGATAAATTACTCCTATAATAACGGCCAAAATTGAGACAATAATTAGAAAGTATTTGTTCTTAAATAAATCGTCCCTAAGCACGTCCATTTTTATTTTTTTCCGATTTTCAAATAAATCTCATATAAATCTTGACAGTTTAAGTATAACAAATACAAATGCACGATAAAAAAAAGACGGCATTTAAGGCGTATTTTTGATTTGCTGCGGGGACTCCAGGAAATCGGAACCTATTTCCTCTCGAATTTTAACCTCAAAAAACCTTCAGTTCTTTTCTCCACTTAAACCAGAATGTTTCCAGCCCCGGATTAGCTTGCCATTCCTCATCGCTAATTTTACCCGCTAAATACAGTCTGGTTCTTTCGGCTAATTTTTCTATCTCCTGTTTTGTATACCAACCCGCTTGTTTAGTCTCATCGGCGCTTCTTTTAAGTTCTCCTTCGACTTCCACCTCGTAAATTTTCCATTCATGCCAGGTACCACCCGGTCTGCGGCAGGAATTATCTTTCCTGCCCTCAAAGATCACTTTCAGATTTGTGGCTTTGAGTCCGACTTCTTCTGTCAACTCCCGCCGGGCGGCTATCTCAAATGAAGGATCGCCGTCAACATGCCCTGCCGGCGGGGCAAACCCAAACGGATACTTCATCCTTTCAATCAAAAGCATTTTGTCTCCCTGCCTGACAACCATCCCTACACTGGTGTGGTCACAGTTTTTAACCTTTGCCTCTTTTTGTTCTGGCCCCGTCATTTTATGTTTGCCAACTTTCCTGAGATAACAACCGGGTTGAAAGTCAGAAGTTCGTCTATAATGTAAGGCTGATCCGGTAATGGATTTAGGGTAAAGATTTTTTTCTTTCGGTAATATGCAAAACCCATTTCCAGGAAGGTGTTGGCTCCGATATAATTCACAATATCTTTCTTCGTTACGTTGACCACTAAAACAGCGTCAGATTTCTCAATTTTGTCAAGATGCTCATCAATGAAACGGAATTTCTTTTTAGCCTCTACACGGGATTTATTGTCTTTTGCCCAGTAATCGACTCCTTCTGCTTTGTTTGGCATCAGAACTTTATGTCCAAGTTTTTCGAGTTTCCGCTGAGTTTCGACCATCTTGTCATAGAATTTGATTGATCCACAAATTGCTATTGTCATAGGATTATTTTAACCGCTTAACTAATTCTTGGGGAGTAGGTACAATTTCATCAATCAAGACATTCCGGCAAGCTTCGGTTTTGTCTTCTTCTAGCGCGTAGATAGGTTTACCCAATATCGCTGCTGCACCTAGTTCCATGGTTACGCTGTTTCCGATGTAACCGTCCTTGTTATATATAAAAACAACATTGGCCTTGCGAATGAACTCAAAATGGTGCCAGGTTAACCCTGTGAATGCATACCTTTTTAAATCCGGAGCCAAAGTATCAATCCTACGGTTAGTGTTGAAAAATGGTTCAAATACTACCACTCCTTTTGCCCGCAGCTTTGATGCAAAATCCCTGGCCTCATCTTTGTAACGTCTGGACCCGCAAATGACTACACTTTTCATGAATACAATTATACAATGGGAATTTATTAACAAAAAGAGCCTTATTAAAGGCTCTTTTGATATGTGTTGCGGGGACTCCAAGAAATCAGTGCCTGATTTTATAGAAATCTGAAGGAATTTTCCATGGTGGAGTAGATTTGCTGGTGAAGACTGAACCACGGATCACTGGGGTTATCCTCGTCGAAATGAAGCTGGTATAGGTTTCCATGATTAAAAGCATAAATTTGGGCTCCCATGCGGTCAAATTCGAAGACGGAGAGTTGAACAGAGTCTATGCCACTAAGTTTAAAATATCGTCTATTTTTTACCATAGATGATCCACCGGTATTGAGGATGTCTATCTGGTTTAAGTTTGTTAAGGTGGTGCTACTGACATTGACTTCAAAATAGAAGCCGTATTCTGCGCCGTCTTTTTCCTGTGTGGTGGAAAAAGTTACTTTTTGAAGTTCACCTGGTTGTAAGTAATCACCTGCCCAGTGGGATGTGGGGGAAGCAGATGGTGGTTGGGCTTCTGTTAGTTCCCAGGATTGGGGATAACTTATCTCATAGCCATATTGAGTGTTATGATAGATTTTCCAGGAAATGGGCTGGGATTTAGCTTCTGGGGGTGTTGCTGAAGGTCCGATTACAGTTGATGGAAAAGTTTGGCTGGTGACAGTTGATGGAAAAGTTTGGCTGGTGACATTTGGCGACGCGGTGTGTTGTCGGTGGTTAAAAAATGTTGATAATAGAAGAATTTCTGTAATAGATAGGATGATCAAAAAAACGAACCCATTTCTTTGCATAGGCATAATTATGACCTTGATAAACATGGGTAGTCAATATATTTGTCGAGGACCAAAAAAAAAGACGACCTTATAGCCGTCTTTTTTAATTTGGTTGCGGGGCCGGGAGGCGCGCCCGGTCTGGAAGATTATGAGCCTTCCGTGCAACTCTACACTACCCCGCACATTATAAAGGAGCTTTTTACTGCCTAATTATAGCACGGATTTGAAGCTAAAATGAGGTGGGCCGTTCGGTATGCGCAAGTTCGTGCTCGACTCGACACCGCGCTGGTTCTCTGCGCGCGAATTTGCTAGCCGTGCCTGCACGGCCGGATGGGTGAAGTCTGGTCTGGGATGGGAACGGAGATGCTGCGGAGAGATTAACGAGAGAGGGATTTGAGGACGAGAGTGACAAGGAAGAAGGTGACGCTGGTCAAGACGACGATGGGGCCCGGGGCGACACCGGTAGAGCGGGCGATAAGGACGCCAATTACAGCCGAAGCCAAGCCGAAAAAAATTGAGAGCAGGGAATAGGCGGTGAGACTGCGGCTTAAGTTTTTAGCGGCAGCAGCAGGAATAATGACTAAAGCTCCGGTTAAAAGGGTGCCGACGAATTTGACGCCGAGGGCGACAACGGCGCCAACGAGGAGGTAATAAATCAAATTAATTTTGGAGACGGGGATGCCGGAGGTAGTGGCCAAGTCCTCGGAGATGGTGGTCAAAAGCAGGCGACGGGAAATAATGTAGGTGACAGCGATGAGGACGAGGGAAAAAAAGACGGCGAGCAGGCTTTCCGGGACGGAAATAGTGGCCAGATCGCCAAACAAAGCTTCGAGAAGGTCCGGTTGGGGCGTGATGAGGATGCCGATAGACAGACTGGCGGTGAAGAAAATGCCCACGAGTGCGTCGGGGTAAACGGAAGAATGGTTTTGCAGATGCCAAATGCCGATCACGGCCAGGGTGAGGGCGGCTAAGGCGCCAATAATGGGGCTGGTATGCCACATGATGGCTATTGCCATGCCCGGGAGGGCGACATGGGAGAGAGCATCGCCCACCAGTGACATACGCTTTAAGATCATGAACGAGCCCAGATAGCCGGCGGCGGCGCCGACGGCGGCCCCGGTGAGGAGCAGAAATAACAGAGAGGCGGTCATACCTGGTGCTGGTGATGGTAAATAGAGGCGCTTTCACCGAAGAGTTCGGAGAGAGTCTTGGGGGTGAGGGCAGTTTTGGGCGGACCAAAACAAAGGCCTTCCTTGTTGAGGCAAAGGACATGGTCGGCATAGCGATAGACGACCTGCAGGTCGTGAGAGATTAACAACATAGTGAGGTGGTGGTCAGTTTGCAGACGGTGGAGGAGGTTGTAGATGGATTCTTCGGCGGAGATATCCACCCCGGTGGTGGGTTCGTCGAAGAGCAGGACGTTGGGAATTCCGGCCAGAGACCAGGCGATGAGAACCCGCTGCAGCTGGCCGCCGGATAAAGTGCCAAGTCTGAGCCTCAGAATGTCCGCTGGGGAGGCAAAGCCGACATGATTGAGAGAATGAGTAATCTGATCGGGGGTGGCGGACTTGAAGGAGAAAAATTCGGCGACGGTCAGCGGAAGGTCGGTTTCGACGGAGAAACGCTGGGGGACGTAGCCGATTTTTATGTCTTGGCCCCAAGTGACTTGCCCGGAGTAGGGAATGAGGCCCAACAGGGCCTTGAAAAGAACGGTTTTACCGGCGCCGTTGGGACCAATGACGGCCAAAGTCTGCCCCGGTTCCAGAGAAAAATTCAGATGGTCAAGAATAATCTGGTGGTTGAGCTCGACTGTCAGATCGGTGACGGTAAGAATAGGCATGAGTAAATTATAGAGGAATTGTGATATAATTGTTTCACAATTTAGAAAAGCGTTGATCCGGAGGGTTGGAACCGGATCGCCCACCGAGGTGGGCAAGCTGCGCAAAAATATGCGCCGGAGGCAAAACCGTAAAAGATGGCAACGAGTGTCGGAAACGGAGCTCGCATAAAGAGATTTGCTCTTGGTGCTTGTGTCCCCGAAAGGGGATTTTTTAGCGTTAAGGGCCGATGAAACAAGGTGGCACCACCCTAATTGAGCCCTTGTAAATACCTGACTTTAATTAATTGAAGTCGGGGATTTGCGAGGGCATTTTTTATGTTTAAAGAAATTAACTATGGACAAAGTGAAGTTCGAATAGGACTGATTTATCATGGTTTTACGCAGCTATTTAAGATCGAAGGCTATTCAGACGAGGCCGCGAAGGCGTTATCCCGTTCACTTCATAGAAGCATTAGATCAAGATATCCTGATGAATTAATTAATAATCAGGGAAATCTGGAATTTAGCGAGAGGACTTTTCAAATGGCGATGAAATTAAATCAGGTTTTGAAGGAGATAAGGTATAATTCTGATGCAATAAAATTGCCTGAAAGGAGGAGTGAGTGTGACGAATTTGTAGAAATATTAACGGAGGGTTTGATTGGGCGGGAAATTTGTTTGATAGTGCCGGTTTGTCCGGATTATGGGAAAGGAGAGAATTTTTACCGGCAGATGGGAGAAGGGATTAGTCCAGAGGCTAAAGGGGGAATAGAGGCAGTGAAGGCCTTAATACCAATATTGGAAAAAGTGAAGATAAAAACAAATGTGGAAATATTGGTGGCAGATACAGAAACAGATATTCCGGAGATAATCCAATCTTGTGCTGGGGGAGATGAAAATAAATATTTGAGGCGATGCAGGTTGTCCAGAGATATGATTGCAGATGAACTAATAAATTTTCCGGAGGTTAAAGTAATGACTTTTACTGAGAAATTTGGAGATAACTTTTATACCATTCAGAAAGAGTTTGAGGAGAAAATCAGACTGGTTATGAAAAAAGATAAGGCGTTTGGCCAAATGATTGAAGATGTGTCAAGTCGACGGGCAGCCAGACATACCCAGATTTTGGGAAGGCAGGAAAAGGATTTGGAATTGTCGGTAAGATATGCGGCACAGTATGCAGCCATGGGGAGGATGTTAAAAACTGGCGGGAAAGTTAATGGGGTGTTGAACTACAGAACTCCAAACAGAGAATATTTTAATGCGGCAATTAATGTTCATAAAGAAATATTTATTGATGACAGTGATAATAAAGTTATTCCGGTTTTAGGATCAGAAGTAGTGAGGGAAATAAAATGAAAAAAAGAATATTTATGGCAAGATGTGGACCATATGATGATTCATCGTTGGGGAGTGATTTGTATGAAAGCTTTGAGAAAATGGCTGAGGGAGGAGATAAATTGGAATTAAAGCCTGAAGCTTTGGCCATGTTTGAGGTTAAATTTCCCAGTGAATTTAAGGGGTGTGAACTGGTGGTGAGTGCGTTAGAGTTAAGGTGTGTTCAGACGGCAAAGATGATTTCAAAAAATAAATTGGTGACACTTCCTGGACTGGGAGAAATCTCATTTTCAATGAAGGAAATTATTTCCAAAAAAGAATTTTTTAAGAATGGTAGGCCGCAGGTTGATCTGGCCAGGAAATTGTTTGTGAAAAAATTAATGGCAGGAGAAATAACAGAATCGTTGCAAAGCATAATTTCTAGAGCTGAATCGGTGCTGAATTTTATTGAGAATGAAAAGGCGGAAAATATGGTTTTGGTTTCACATAGTTTTTTTATGAAAATTATGGAGACTTATCTTAAAGATCCAGGTATCAAGGACCAACCAAAATTAATAAGAAATTATTTTACCGGATCAGAAAAGTTTTATGATTATTTTGGCGGATTCAGATTTAGTATGTATAATTTGGGAAAAGAGAGGAAAATAAAAATATGACTGATGAAAATGTACAAAACTACTCTGAGCAATTGAAAGAGCTGGGGATTGAACACCAGATTTTAAAACATCCGCATTTGGTAGATGCGGAAAAGGTGCAGGCTTTTCTGGGGGATGATATCTCGGGCAGCGTGCCGACTCTGATCATGAAAGCCGGGGATAAATTCGTGGCAATTCTTAAAAGGGGCGATACCAGGCTGGATTCAGCAAAATTAAAAAAGGTGCTGGGAGCAGACAGCTTGAGAATGGCGAATAAAGAGGAATTTGAAGAAGTGACCGGGGTACCCGTGGGAGCAGCCCGGGTATTTAACCCAGGACTGGTTACGGTTTTGGATAAAAATGTTTTTGAAAAAGAATTTCTGAACGGGGGAACCGGGAGTTTCACATTGACCATAAAATATAAAACCGAAGATTTGAAAAAAATTCCTGACAGCCTGGTGGCTGACATTACACAGGCTGTGGGAGTCGATGTCAATCGAAGGAGAAGAATATTTGCCGGAATGAGGCCGACGGGGAGACTGCATTTGGGAAATTATTTGGGGAGTGCTAAGGGAATGCTGGCATTGCAAAATGATCCCAAGTTTGAAACCATTTTTATGGTGGTAGATCTGCATGGGATAACTACACCCTATGACAATACTGCATATCAGGAAAACATAAAAAACGTGATGCGGGATTATCTGGCGGTCGGGCTGGATCCCGATAAATCCATATTGACCGTGCAGTCGAGAGTACCGGAACACATAGAACTGGCATATTTATTTTCTACAGTTACGACGATTGCCAAAATGACCCATTTACCAACATTTAAGGAAAAGGTTAAACAATATCCGGAGCATAGTACGATGGCGCTACTAAATTATCCGGTATTGATGGCGGCGGATATTCTGGTATACAAAGGCGAGTTGGTACCGGTCGGGATTGATCAGGAACCGCATATCGAAGTAACCCGGGAAATTGCCAGACGGATGAATCAGGAATACGGTACGGATTTTCCTGAACCGCAGCGGTTTGCGACTAAGGGGGAATATGTACCAAGCCTGACAGGGGAAGGAAAAATGAGCAAATCTGTGGAAGGAAGTTATATATCGTTAACAGATGATCTACAAACGATTACGGCAAAACTGGCTAAAACTCCGACCGATGCCGGAGGGCCGGGGGAAGTACCTAAAGAAGGGCCGGTGGCTAACCTGTTTAAGTTTACGGAATTATATAAACCGGAAAGACTGGAATATTATGCGGGTTTGTACGGACAGGGGAAGCTACGGTATTTTGAAATGAAACAGGAACTAGCGGGGGCAATCTTTGCAGATCTGAAACCGATCCAAGAAAAGCGTAATCAGATTACGGATGAGGTAGTGGAAAAAGTAATTTCGGAGGGAGCGGAGAAAGCCAGAAAAATTGCCAGCGAAACTGTGGCGGAAGTGAAGAAGAAAATGGGACTTATTTAATGTTGGTGCAGTGGGATTTGAGCCAGGAGGAGATGCTTTTGAGGCCGGGTTTTTGGTTGTCGACAGACAGCATGAAGTTTACTATTTCATTTTTGCTTGCCCTTAGGTGGTAGTTATTGTCCCAAAGAAATTTGTGAGTTACTGCCCAGGCAGTACGCTTATTACCATCGGTGAATGGACGATTTTGACAGAGGGATTGGAGGAGAGCAGCGGCTTTAGAAAAAATAGTCGGGTATAAATCTTTTCCCTGAAAAGTGGCCCTTGGTCTTTCCAGAGCGGAGTGGAGCAGAGAAAAATCTCTAACTGAGGCAATGGTTTTGGCACGGGAAATAATCTTCTCATGAATAACGTAGGCGACTTCGATATCAACGCTTTGCCAATTCATCTAAAGCATCTCCATTTTCATCCATAAATACATCCAACCATTTTTGAAAATCCCGTTTGGCTTTGGTGATTTTTGTTGCAGAGTGTTTTTTGATAGTGAGAGTATCGTTTGAGATTTTTTCTACTTCAACTTTGTCTCCAATGGAAATATTTAGATCGGTAAGGATTTGAGGCGGTATGGAAATGACTTTACTGTTGCCCGCCTGGAAGATAGTTTGGATGCTCATGTTATGACGATGTTATAACATGAAAGCGAAGTTGTCAATAACGCCCTTGCCTTACGGCACCCCCTCTTAATCCGAAAAATTTTTTCTTTTTTCGCTTCTCACTTCGTTCGCAGTAAGAGGGGGGAAGGGGGAGTTACTTAAAGGGGAATTTGATAGAGGGAAAGCCCCCCCGGGCTATTTGGTAACGCTCAGGGGTGCCGGTGTCCTGAAGGTAAAGATCTCCGGACATAATATATGAGTACAGGGGCAGGTTTTTGGCCATCAGGGCAGGAATAATATCTTTGGCAAAATCGGAAAACCCTTCGGGGATGTAATTCAAAACCTGCGGCTCGCAAAGATAAATTCCGGTGTTGGTGAGATCGGATTTAATTTCGTTTTCGGGAGGTTTTTCTACCAGGTTGATGATGCGGCCGCTAAGTTTGGCTTCGATGACGCCTTTGGTCCAGGGCTCAGAACTATGATCAACCGCGATGGTCATGGCCGCGGAATTTTGCCGGTGAAACTTGATGAAATTTAAATAATTGAAGTTAGTAAGATTATCGCCATAGACGACCAGGAATGGACTTTTTTGGAAGGCTTTGCAGATGCCGGAACGGGGATTTTTGAGGGCGCCCGCAGTGCCCAACAACTTTTTTTCATAGGAGTAGCGGATGTGAACTCCGAATTTGGCGCCGTTGCCGAAATAGGAAACGACCTGGTCGGACAGCCAATGGGTGTTAACCCAAATGTCGGTAATTCCGTAATATTTCAGTTGCCGGATGTGGTACCAGAGGAGGGGTTTGCCGCCGATATCAATCATGCATTTGGGAACAGTATCTGTCAGAGGGCGGAGGCGGGTGCCCAAGCCGGCAGCAACAATAAAGGCTTTCATAAGGGATATTATAACTCTCCTCTGGGGTGAGCTATAATAAAATTTATGATCACTATTGATGATTTTTCCAAGATTGAAATAAGAGTCGGTTTGGTAGCGGAGGCAGTGAATAAAGAAGGATCAGAAAAATTAATCAGATTAATGGTGGATTTTGGCACGGAAAAGAGAGTAATATTTACCGGGGTAAGAAATTACGGCTATACACCGGAAGATTTTCTGAATAAAAAATTTTTGTTTGTGACCAATCTGGAATACCGCAGGATGATGGACGAAGAATCGCAGGGGATGATATTGGCTGTCGATGGTTTGGAATTGCCATTTGGGGAACACGGAAACGTAAAACCGGTGTTTGTGTCGGCGGAGGGGTTACCGGTTGGAAGTAAGGTGAGATAAAATAATTGTATGGACGAGAAAGCGGTGATTGTGTTATTGGGGAGGGGAATCGGGTGGAATGAAAATTCGGCAAAATGGGAACCGACAGGGCTATTTGAAAAAATGGATTTAAGAGGTGACCGGCCCAGACATACCGGAGTAATCACTGATGCGGACCCGGAAGACGCGGGAGTGAGATACGGCGGAGGGGAAATAAACGCCGAAGCGGCGGCGGTACTATTTTTGCAAAAAAAGGATGAAGTGGCAGCGATATATCTGGCGGCAGGATATCCGCCCTATTTAAAGGACATGGAGGCGCGGATTACGGAAGGGGAGGTTTTGAAAGCCAAAATTATAGAAGAGATGGGGAAAAGGGGAAAAGTTATTGATGAAGAAGGGCTGGTATATACGTATCCCAGTAACCTACACACAATGGACGATTTACAACAATCAATGAAAGAGGCGGTAAGGGCAGAGGAATAAACAGGCTGATTTTCGTGACGGTGGGGGTGCATATTCCCAGGGCCCGGGCCATGGCGGAGGAAATTAATGAACGGCCGGAGTTCAGAGATTTGAAACTGGAATTTCGAGGGTCGGAGGAGATTTTGACGGCGGAAAATCTGGCCAGGGCGGAAGTATTTGAAAAGGCCAAAAATACTAAAGCGTATAAACTGACTGAAAGCCAGGAAAAAAGAGGCCTGGAGGCGTTTTTGAGGGGAGGATATAACTTAAAGATGTAGCTATAATATTTTATATTGACCTATTTTATATCTTATAGTATAATGAATTCATATCAATTGAAGTGCCAAGTCTCCAAGTGAAAAGAGTAGAAATTGAACCTACATCTGAAATAGAGCCGAGATCCAGAGAAAAACGGGCCATAATTGTGTTTGGAAGAGGGGTGGGGGTGGAGGTTGAGGATCTGAATATTGCAAGAGATGAGCAAAAACGACAGAAAGTTATTGATTCTGTTAAGTCTGGAGCAAGAGTCGATTTGATGAAACCTACTCATGTTTTGGAGAAGGCAGTCGTAAGGGATCCGAGCAAAGGAAATTTTGGACCTGAAGATCACCCGACTTTTAACTGGCCTGTTGATGTGACTGCAAGGCCAAACAGTACTTGGCTGACTGAGGAACCGGGAAATTCTAGGTATGCAGGAGCGGAATACAACGTTAAGGCTGCGGCTGAATTGGTGAGGCAAACTTTGGTTGATGGGAAGGATCCGGTGGTATTTATGGCGGCTGGTAGGACGGAAGATATGAAGAAGTGGGCTCCGGATGGTTGGTCTCAGGGGATGATTAATGCCAAGGAATTGGTAAATCATCTTATTAACGGTACGAAAGGATTGGAGAGGGTGACTTTTGTATTTGAGCCGGAAAATGAGAATTCGTATCATGATGCAATGGTGTCGTTGATTGGGGCCCAGGAGATGGGTTGCAAAGAAGCAACTTTGGTGACGGTGGGAATTCATATGAAACGATCAAGAATACTGACGGAAGAAGTACGTAAGGGAATGGAAAACTCGGATAGGTTCCAAGGCCAAGAGATTATTAAGGTTGATTATCGGGCCAGTGAACCATTTGTGATGAAAGAAAGCGAAGAAAAGAAGGCGGAAGTACGGGTGGCGGCGGAAAGCTTGGGCCATAATGTAACTTTGGCACGGGAAATGAATGGGGTTAAAGGTATGAAGAGCGGTAATTACCACTCTCAATATGATGACGGGTCTCAAGTAACCAGCTGTAATAAAAGGATTGATGTAATGAGTGTAGAAGAAGTGAGAAATTTTAAATAATACGAATCTGGGTTAATTTGGGATTATTCAGGTGCAGGGCCAGCAGGCGCTTGCGGCAATCAAAAGATCTTTGGCACAAAACATGAGGTTTTTCCCCAGAGAAAGTTATCGGTTACACTGGTTAGGGCGGTTACACATGGCAATTGGGTTGCCAATTGCCGCAGCTATATCTGCACCATCCGGGAGCACAAACGGCCCGGATTTTTCTAGGTCGCCTGTTCCCATTGTGGACCTGACTCCCGATTTAATCATTTCCCGAAGGATTTTTCGATCCAACATGAGAAATATAGAACAAATGGGGTGCTTGCAGAAGATTCTGTCTTTATGTGGACAAGCTTGTTTGTCTGCTTGGGCAAATTCAGCAAGTATCGACGGAAGGGGAAGGGCTTCAGACATTTTCGTAAATAGACCTGTAGTTTATGAAAGATCCCCGTTAATGTCAATGATTGTGATATTATCTCGGTTATGAGTACGATCAGCCGCAGAAAGGTGTTGATTACCGGGGGAGCGGGGTTTATCGGGAGTCATACGGCGGATGAGCTGGAGAAAAGAGGGTACAAAATCAGGATTCTGGATAACCTGAATCCCAAAACCCATTTTAACGGATGGCCCGCCTGGGTAAGACCCAGCTGGGAGAAAATTAAGGGGGATGTAAGAAGCCGGGCAACCATGGTGCGGGCCCTCAAGGGCGTGGATTATGTAATTCACCTGGCGGCGATGATGGATTTAATGCCTGTATACAGTCAGTTTATGGATACCAACGTGACTAGCACAGCTTTGATTTATGAATTGATAGCGGAGAAAAAACTGCCAATTAAAAAAGTGATCGTAGCATCCTCCCAGTTCGTTTATGGGGAGGGCCGAGGTCGGTGTAAAATTCATGGGGTGGTGAATTGCGAGATGCGGCGGGAAGAAAATTTAAAGCGGGGCAAATGGCAACCAGTGTGTCCAAGTTGCGGAAAAGAAGTCGTGTCATTGAAGTTGGTTGAGACGCATCAGGACCCGGCGAACCAATATTCCATTTCTAAATATGCCCAGGAGATGATTGCCTTAAAATTGGGACGGCTGAATAATATTCCGTCAGTGGCTATGCGATATTCAATAGTTCATGGACCGCGGCAGTCATTGAAGGATGCTTACTCCGGGGCTCTGCGGATTTTTACCCTGCAAATGCTCTTGGGCCGGACGCCGTCTATCTATGAAGACGGGGGGCAATTAAGAGATTATGTTTCCGTGTATGACGTGGCGCGGGCGAATGCGCTCGTACTGGAAGACGAAAGGGCGGACTATGAGAATTTCAATGTGGGTGGAGGAAAAGGGATCACCGTTCTGAATCTCGCAAAAATGATTGCGGCGGAGGTGGGATGGAAGGAAAAATTGACAGCGAATGGAGAATATCGGGTGGGAGATATCCGGGATGCGGTGTCGGACATTTCCAAATTACAGAGTCTCGGGTGGAAAGTCCAGATGACTGAGGGAGAAGTTGTGAAAGAATATATTTCTGGGGTGAGGGAGCAAAAATTGGACAAGGATTATGCGAAGGAAGCAGAGGAACAGATGAAGAAGGCGGGGGTAATCAGAAGGTCGGGGGTAAAATAGGGATATGAAGAAAAGGGCGATATTTCTCGACCGGGACGGGGTAATTAATAAAGAACCGGTGGAGCATGATTATGTGAAGAACTGGGGAGAAATGAAAATTTTACCGGAAGCGAAAAAAGCTCTTGCTTTAATTAAACAAAGCGGGTATCTGGTGGTGGTGATAACTAACCAGCGGGGGGTGGCTAGGGGATTGATGCGGGAGGAAGATGTGCACGGGATGCATAAAAAACTGAATGAAAAGTTGGGAGGAAATATTGACGCGTTTTATTGCTGCTTTCATAACGTGGATGAGAATTGTGAATGCCGTAAGCCCAAACCGGGACTGGTGAGAATGGCGGCGGAGGAGCTGAAGATTGATGTGGAGCGGTCGTGGGTGGTGGGAAACAGCGTAGCAGATATGGAGTGCGGGCTGGCGGCGGGGACAAAGGTGAGACTGGTGGAAACAAACGGAAATATTTTTCAGGCCGTAAAGCAGATCGTGGGAGATGGTAAGAAGGGACAACGTGGAGTAAAATCAACACGTTATGGCACTAAAAGCGTTAAAGAAAGATCACCCGGAAAATAGGGACCAGGAAAAAGAAGTGAAGAATGTAAGACCGGGTAAAAACGGAAAAAAGCCGGTCAAGGGGATAGTCGTGCAGATGCGGTTTGATTTCCAGAAGCTAATCTGGCTGGCGGTACTGGTTTTGATGGGGTTGTCGCTTCTGGAATTGTGGTCGTCGGGGCAAAAAGCGGGGACGGAGATTCAATTGTCGCAGGCTCTGGCTGATATCAGGGCCGGGAAAGTGGATAAGGTGGAGGTATATGGTGACAGGCTGGCGCTGACGTACAAAGACAGCCCCACGGATGTAATGTACTCGCGGCGGGACGGTACGGAAAGCTTTACGCAGATGCTGGATGCGGCCAAGATTGACCCGACCAAAGTGAAATATGAAATTAAAGACCAAACGTTGGGGCAAATAGTGGCGGCGGTGCTGCCCAGCATCATCGGCACGGGAATAGTATTGGTCGTGCTTTTGTATATGTTCAGACAGGCGCGGGGGGCGCAGGACTCGATCTTTTCCTTCGGCCAGTCGCGGGCGAAATTGTTTGACAAGGGCAAACAGCAGGTAAAGTTTGCGGACGTGGCGGGGGTAGATGAGGCTAAAGAAGAATTGGAGGAAGTGGTGGATTTTCTGAAAAACCCGGCTAAGTATAAGGCGGTCGGGGCCCGGACGCCCAAGGGAGTATTACTCGTGGGACCGTCGGGGGTGGGAAAGACCCTGCTGGCCCGGGCCGTCGCTGGGGAGGCGGGAGTGCCGTTTTTCTCCATGGCGGGGTCAGAGTTTATGGAAATGCTGGTAGGAGTGGGAAGCGCCCGGGTGCGGGATTTGTTTGCGACGGCGAAAAAAGCGGCCCCGTCAATAATTTTTATCGATGAAATTGATGCGATCGGACGGCAGAGGGGGTACGGACTGGCGGGAGGGCATGACGAGCGGGAGCAAACTTTAAACCAGATTTTGGTGGAAATGGACGGATTTACCCCCAATGACAATGTGGTGGTGCTGGCGGCAACCAACAGGGGAGATCTGCTGGATCCGGCCTTACTGCGGCCCGGAAGATTTGACCGGCGGGTAGTGGTGGATATGCCCGACATCGAAGGACGGAAGGCAATTTTGGGAATTTATGCCCGGAACAAGCCGTTTGAGGCGAATATTAACTGGGAAGCAGTGGCCCGGCGGACGGTGGGATTTTCCGGGGCGGATTTGGAAAATATGCTGAATGAAGCGGCGATTGCTGTGGCCAGGGAGAATCGGAAGCAGATTTCCATGAAGGATATTGAGGAGGCGGCGACGAAAGTGAAACTGGGGCCGCAGAAGCGGCGGATGCAGACGGAAGACGAGCGAAGAATGACGGCGTATCACGAGGTAGGGCATGCAATTGTGTCCTGGGCACAGCCGGGAATGGATCCGGTACACCGGATCTCCATTGTGTCCCGGGGAATGACTTTGGGGCATACGCTGGTGCCGCCGACCACGGACCGGGTGCACGAAACGAAAAAGCGGCTGGTCGCCCAGATTGCGATGATGCTGGGCGGGCGGGCGGCAGAACAGCTGGTATTCGGGGAAATTACCACCGGGGCGGCCAATGATATTGATAAAGCGACAAAAGTGGCCAGGGACATGGTAATGGAATATGGGATGAGCGATTTGGGCCCGGTCAATTACGGACCGACGCAGGATGTAGTGGACTGGGGCCGCGCATATTACGAGCAGACGCCGGTATCGCAGGAGATGCAGGCTAAAATAGATGTGCAGGTAAAGGGAATTCTGGATGAGGGCTATCGGAGCGCAGAGGAGATATTGACCAAATACCGGAAAAAGATGGATGCCGTGGTGGCCAGATTGATGGAGATCGAAACCATGGACGGGGATGAATTTGAAAAGATTATGACGGCTTAGTGTAAAATTTGAGTGTGAAGAGACTGTTGGTAATTGATGGGAATGCGGTGCTGCACCGGGCGTATTATGCCCTGCCAGACTGGAGAAACAGGAGCGGCGAAGCGACGGCGGGAGTATACGGGTTTTTGTCGATGCTACTCAAGGCGATGGAGGAGCTGAAGCCTACGCATCTGGCGGTTGTTTTTGACAGCCCCGAGCCGACATTCCGGCACACAATGTACGTGGGATATCAAACTAACCGGGAAAAGGAGAGGCAGGTATCTGAAGATATTTGGGGGCAGGTGGAGAAACTGAAGATCGTATTTGAAAAAATGAAGGTGCCGGTGTTTGTAGCGCCGGGATTTGAAGCAGATGATGTGATCGGAACAATTAGTAAACAGGCGGAGGAAGAGGTGGTAATTATTACAGGAGATAGGGATTTGATGCAGCTAGTTAATAACAAAGTAAAGTTATATATGCCACTTAGGGGCATGACAGACATGGTGATAGTGGATGAAGAAAAAGTATTGGAGCGGATGGGAGTGCATTCAAACCAAATAATTGATTACAAAGGATTGGTGGGAGACAGCAGTGATAATTATCCAGGAGTGACGGGAATTGGACCCAGGACGGCGGGGCACCTGTTGGCGGAATATGGAACGCTGGAAAAGGTGTACGAGAATTTGAAAAATGTGCCGGAGAAGCTGCGGAATAAACTGGCCGAAGGGTATGAAGCGGCAATTTTGTCGCAAAAATTGGCGACGATCAGACTGGATGCGCCAGTAACATGGGAGGAAAAAAGATGTGTAATTCCAGATCAGGAGACGATAGTGAAAGTGTTAGTTGAGCTGGGGTACAAGAGTTTAATTAAACGAATTACCGGAGAAGAAGCGAAGTTAGATGATAAGCAAGCTAAGTTATTTGAATGAAAATTGCTTTAGTTCATGATTATTTGAAGGAGCCGGGAGGGGCGGAGGCAGTCCTTGCGGCATTTAAAGAAATTTGGCCTGAGGCGCCAGTGTATACGGCATTTAAATTTCCTAAATTTTGGGGACGAATGGCTGGGGTGATGAGTAAGTGGGAAATTCATGAATCATGGGGAAAATATTTACCGTTTTTACCAAATTGGATTAGTTATTACACGGCAATTTCGCCCAAGTTTTTTTCCAGCATGGATTTGTCTGATTTCGACGTAGTAATCGTGTCGCAGACTGGGGGGTATTTCCCCAATGCCGTAAAAATTGGACCGCAGACAAAGCTAATTACTTATTGTCATACGCCACCGAGATTTTTGTATGGCTATCCCACGGCTACCTCTGCCCGGTACAAATGGTATTGGCGGCCGGTGTCCGCGGCGGTTAATCATTTTTTGCGAATGACAGATTTTGAGCTGGCCCAACGACCGCTGGCCTTTATCGCGAATTCAAAGAATGTGGCCAACAGAATAAGGAAGTTTTATAGAAGAGAAGCGGAAGTGGTTTATCCGCCAATTGAGGGGGTACGGGATTTTAAAAAAGCTGAAAAGGGGGATTATTTTCTCATTATTTCGCGAATCGTGGGCAGTAAGAATATTGAACTGGCTGTCGCCGCGGCAAATAAATACAAGTTTAAATTGAAAATTGCTGGCAGGCCGATTGGAGCGAGTGGAAAGGAAATCGTAAGTAAGATAAATGGCCAGATGGTGGAATATTTGGGTGAAGTGAGTGAACAAAGAAAAGCGGAATTATTGGCCCAGGCTAAGGGGTTTTTGGCCTTGGAAGCGGAGGCAGATTTTGGCATGACGACGGTGGAACCGCAGATGTATGGGATGCCAGTGGTGGCGTTTAGGAAGGGGGGATATTTGGAAACAGTGGAGGGAAATAAGACGGGAGTGTTTGTTAACGAACTGACGCTAGAAGGTGTAAATGCCGCAATAATTAAATTTAATAAATTAAAGTGGAATACAGAATATATAAAAAAACAGGCGAAAAGATTTTCAAAGGAAGAATTCAAGAAAAGGATGGTAGAATTGGTGAGTAAATATGCCGGAACTGCCTGAAATTGAGACAGTAAAATTACAGCTGCAAAAGGTACTGGTGGGATTAAAAATCGTAAGTATAACCGTGAGGGGAAATAAAACGGTGCAAGGTGATATAAGGAGGGCGGAAGGAAAGAAAGTCCTGGGGGTGAGAAGGGCGGCCAAGGTATTGATGATGGATCTGAGTGACGGCTTGTCCATGGCATTTCACTTTAAAATGACGGGGCAGCTGGTGTATGACAAAGATGATAATCCTAAAACCTGGAAGGATCGGGTGGTAGGAGGACATCCGACGGAAGATTTTTTGGGACCGCTGCCCAGCACACATACGCGGGTAATTTTTAAAATGAACCGGGGAACTTTGTATTTTAATGACCAGAGGATGTTCGGGTGGGTAATTACAGGGAAAACGGAGGAAATAAATAATTTGAAGTTTATTAAGAGTCTGGGGCCGGAACCGTTTGATGTCGATGAAGAAAGATTTGTTAAGATATTTGAGAAAGTAAAAAAGCCGATAAAATTGGCGCTGATGGACCAGGAAAAGATTTCCGGAGTGGGGAATATATATGCCAATGATGCCTGCTGGGAGGCTAAAGTGGATCCGCGGCGGCCGGCGAATTCGTTGACGGCAAAACAATACAGGGAGTTGTTTGAGGGAGTGAAGAAGGTGCTGAGGGAAGGAATTAAGTACGGGGGAGCGACGGCGGCAGATGCTAAATATATTGATTTACATGGCCTGGGTGGGCATTATCAGGATCACTTTAAGACATATGATAGAGAGGGCGAGCATTGCCTGCGAGACGATGGGGGAACAATTCATCGCATGGCTATGGGAGGGCGGGGAACTTATTTTTGTCCGAAGTGCCAAGTTTAGTGAGGTCATCGCCTAAAAATATTAAACCGCGAGCTGAAGAAATTAGGTGAGCTAGGCGATGAACCTGGGAAGGGGTGAATCCGGTACTGGGAGACGTGACTAGGACGTCGGGATCAAGGCTTCAGATTTGTTGGGATAAAGATCGGAACTTTAGATTAGATTCTAGAATGGAAAGCCGGTCCGAGTGGACGAGAGAGTTTAGGGGCCAAAGATGAAAGAGCTGTGGAATGGTGATGTCACTACTAATGCGCATAGCATCGACAAGGCCGACGGCTGGGCCGAGAGGACAACCGCAGGCAATAGTATAGACATGGGGATAGGTAGTTTTTAGGTGGTTAAGAAATGTGGAAAGGAGTTGGTTGGGGATGGCAGAGGAGGTGTAGCGGGGATGAAAGTGGAGGGCAAAAAGAAAGTCTAGTTTAAGGAGTCTATGCCCCAATCTTCGATGATAATTTTTATTTGTTGGTACAAGTTTCTGAGGACGTGAGGGTTTTCCAAATCAATTAGATATTTGTAAGGAAAGATGCGTAGTTTGGTTGGGGTGGTTTGATATGTAAGGAAAGGGGCTAACCAGAGTCCGGTTTTTAGGCCTAATGATTTTATATGTGTGACCAAAGGTTTTAACCCTTGGGGAAATTTGGCAGGGGATGCAGAATTCCAGTTGCCCCAAGATGTCCAGCCGTCATCGATGACGACATATTCTGGTGATTTCAGGTATTGAGACAGGAGACGAGCATTATCAAGGATTTTGGCAGCGGAAATGGATTTTCCAAAGGCAGACCAGGAGTTCCAACCGCGAGCGGGGGGTTTGAGATGATGTTTGCGCGGTAATTGAACGGACCAGGAAGTTTCACCAAAGGGTGAGTGAATATAGGGGGGAGAGTAGAGAAGAGAAGGGCGACATGGAGTCCAAGATTGCCAGCCGGGAAGGAGCAAGGTTTGGGTATGAGGCATGAAGTTATTATAATGGGGAAGTAATTATGAAGATAAATAGGATACAAATACAAAATTTTAGAAGTTATCAAAAAAGGGAATTTGAGTTGGAACATAGGACACTGGTGGTGGGACCCAATGGGAGCGGAAAGAGTAATTTAGTTGAGGCGATTTATTTATTAGCTGTGGGGAAGAGTTTTCGGGCGGATGCAGACATAGAGATGCTGAGATATAGGGAGAGTTTTTTTAGGGTGACGGGGAAAAGCGAAGATGAAATTACGGTGATAATGAATGAAGGGCGAAAAAAATTTGAGGTGAACGGAGTACCCAGGAGGATGATAGATGCCATGGGGCGGGTGAGAGCCGTGATGTTTGGGCCCGCAGATATGGAACTGGTGACGGGAAACCCATCCGGGCGGAGAAGGTACCTGGATATGGTGATTTCCCAGACGGACAGAGAATATAGAAGATGCGCTGTCAGTTATGAGAAGGGGCTGAGGCAGAGAAACAGGCTTTTGGACTTGATCAGGGACGGGGAAGCGGAAAGGAACCAATTGTGGTTTTGGGACAGGCTGCTTATTAAAGACGGCGAATATATAACCCGGAAAAGGCAGGAATTTTTGGATGCGACCGGATTTTTTTATGACAGGAGTGTAATTTCGGAGATAAGGCTGAAACAATACGAGGCGGAAGAGGTGGCAGCAGGATCGACTTTGGTGGGTCCGCACCGGGATGATTTCGTGCTGAAGTGGGAGGGTAAAGACGTATCTAAATACGGCAGCCGGGGAGAACAGAGAATGACGGTGTGGTGGTTGAAACAGTGCGAAATAAAATATTTGGGTGGAGAGCCGATGTTGCTGCTCGACGATATTTTTTCGGAATTAGACTATAAACATCGGGAGGAGGTGGTGGAGGTAGTAAAAAATTATGAAGGACAGGTGGTGATGACGACGGCGGAAAAAAGCCTGGTGCCGAAGGACGGGTGGAATATAATAAATTTGTGATTAAGTTTATTGCGGAGGACTTGAGAAAGCTGTGGGTGCCGAGAGTAGATTCACAAGGTGAAGATAATGGGCAGGTGACGATAATCGGGGGGTCGAGCCTATTTCATGGGGCGCCGATATTGTCGCTTAAAACTGCTTCCAGGATAGCAGACATGGTATTTTTTGCGTCTCCTGAGCCGAGTCTGGCGGAGGTAGTGGCCCAGATAAAAGTAGGCCTGAGCTCGTTTATCTGGGTACCGTGGAAAGACTTGGGTAAATATATTGAGAAGTCAGATGCGGTCCTGATCGGTCCGGGTTTGATGAGGTTTAAAAAAGAGGGATCGGCTAGTCAGAAGGAAATGGATTTGTTGGACGGCGCGGGTAGAGAAACGAGGAAATTAACTCGCGATCTATTGTCCAAGTTTCCCCATAAAAAATGGGTAATTGATGGGGGAAGTTTGCAGGTGATGGATCCTGCTTGGATACCAAAAGAGGCCATAGTAACGCCAAATCGTAAAGAATGGGAAATTTTGAACTCCTCCGTCCTGCGGGACCCCCTCTCTTTAATCAAAGAGGAGGAGGGGGGGAGTTCTATCGAAGAATTTGCTAAGAGGCATCATTGTGTGGTGGTGCAGAAGGGAGCGGTGGGGTACGTGAGCGACGGGGAAACGACTTACGAGATCGACGGCGGAAACGCGGGCTTGACACACGGGGGGACCGGAGACGTGCTGGCGGGGGTGATTGTGGGGCTGCTGGCTAAAAATCCGCCATTGCTGGCAGCGGCGGCGGGAAGTTTGGTAGTCAAAAAGACGGCAGAGGAGTTGGCGGCCAGGGTAGGGTATAACTTCAACGCCGATGACGTAGCGGAGAAGGTGTTTGAGGTGATGAAACAGGAGGAAGACCGGATTTGAGCTTTTCTTCCAGTTTTTCTTTAATGCTGGTGAGGTAGATGGTGAGGGAGATGACCAGGGCGCTGATAATAACGGCGTAGATTAATTCGGAGACAATGACGGATTGGCCGGCGGGGATAAGGGGCTTAATAAAGTCGTTAATGAATGTTTGGACGACGGTATTCCAGGCCAGGGCGGCGACCAGGCCGAAGGCACTGGTGCAAAGGACCAGCATTTGGGTGACTAATTGGAGGTGGAAGCGTTTGTTCATGTTGTAATTCCCGCAGATTTACCGTAAAATAAACGCAGACAATTTTGCACTCGGCATGTGTCTTGTCGTGCTCGACTCTGGATGCGTCTCTGAGCGCGCCAATCCACATTGCCTGCGTGATAGCCTGTGGGTATGTATATTCCAAAGTATACCATCACGACGGAGATTTTGAAGAATATCGGATTGGTGGAGGCGGCAAAAGAAGTGATTGAAAATGCGCCGCTGGTGCCGGCTTGGGAGGCCAAGTTCCAGGATGAAGCGGTGGTAAAGGCGGCGCATTACGGGACGACGCTTGAAGGGAACGACTTGACTCTGTCGGAGGCCAAAATCATAGTGGAAAAAGAGGTGACGACGGTCGGTCAGGCGGAAAAGGAGGGAGTAGTGGCCCGGGACTGGGACGTGCAGGAAGTGATCAATTACCGGAACGTGCTGAAATTTATTGATACGGTGGTGGGGGAGGGGCCGTACACCATGGATTTATTGTTGGAGATGCACCGGTTAGTGGTGGATAAGATTGTGCCCCGGGAGCAGGCGGGCCAGCTGCGGGAGACACAAGTGGTGCTAAAAAATTCGGTTACCGGAGAGATTGGTTTCCGGCCGCCGACGGCCCTGGAGGTGCCGTTTTTGGTGGATGACTTCCTGGTCTGGCTGAACGGCGAGAAAGCGAAGATGGAACATCCGGTGCTGCGGGCGGGAGTGACACATTACGTGCTGGCGGCGGTGCACCCGTTTGTGGAGGGAAACGGGCGGACGGCCAGGGCATTTGCCACGCTGGTGCTGTTTGAGGAGGGCTACAACATCAAGAAATTTTTTGCCCTGGAGGAGTATTTTGACAAGCATGCGGATGAATATTTCGGGTCGCTGATGGAAGTATCAAACCAGACCCCGGTCCTGGTAGACCGGGATCTTACACCCTGGCTGGAAACATTTACCCGGGCGCTGGCCGTGGAGTTGACTAGGATAAAGGAGCTGATACGGGAGCTGTCGGTGGACATCAAGATTAAAAAGAGGATGGGGAAGCAGGTGGCGCTGTCGGAACGGCAGATGAAAATAGTGGAGTACCTCAATGCCAACGGGGAGATAGGGATGAATGAAGCGCGGGGGTTGTTGTCCATGGTGTCGGAAGATACGATACTGCGGGAAATGCGGTACCTGATGGAAAAGGGAGTGGCAGTGAAAAGAGGATCAACTAAAGCCGCCAGATATGTGCTAAAAAAGTAATATGACGGCAGGGAATGCTTCGCAGACGGTATTTATCATGCTGGCACTCCCGGCGCTTTTTGGGATGACGCTCGTCGGGGAGGGACTGTATAAAATATCCCGACTGGAGCGGGGGTGGGTGAGCATATTTTTGGGATGCGTATTTTTGAGCATGGTGGCCGCGGGGTATTATTTGTTGAAAGGTTTAGTGTAAGATGCGGTTATGAGTTTTGAAGAGTTCGCTCGGTACCTGCAGCAACTGGAGGGGACAAGCAGCCGGCTGACAATGACGCAGATTTTGGCTCAGATGTGGCGGGAAGCGACGCCCGAGGAGGCAAAACTTATGGCGTACCTGTCGGCGGGGCGGTTGGGTCCGGCGTACGCCAACCCGGATACGGGATTGGCAGACAAGCAGGTGCTGAAAGCGATCAAGCTGTTGGGAGGTGAAGACGCGGAAAAGATATTTAAGACGGAAGGGGACCTGGGAAAGACGGCGGAAAGAATCAAGCAGCGGGAATCGGGTACCAAGGGAGGGAAACTGGGTATAGAACAGGTATACAAGAGATTGCTTCAGATAGCGGAGGCCGGCGGGGAGGGAAGCCAGGAAAAGAAAATTAGATTATTGAGTGATTTGGCCAGGGAAGCGGATCCGGTATCGGCAAAATATATTGTCAAAATTGTTTTGGGAAAGCTGAGGACGGGTTTTTCGGATATGACAGTGCTGGACAGCTTATCGTGGATGCTGACCGGGGATAAAAAGCTGCGGGAGGAAATTGAGGGCATTTATAACGTGCGGGCAGATTTGGGGGAAGTGGCGGAGATGATAAAAAAGCACAAAGGAGTGCGGGGGTTGTCCGTGGATCCGGAAGTGGGGACGCCGGTGTTGGTGGCCAGGGCGGAGAGGGCTAAAAGCGTGGCGGAAATCTGGGAGCGGGATAAAGAAAGTGCGGCGGAGCACAAGCTGGACGGGCTGAGGATTCAGGGCCACGTGAAGGGAAATAAAGTGACGCTGTTTTCCCGGGGGATGGAGAATGTGACGGCGATGTACCCGGAGATAACGGAGGGGTTAAAAAAACAGGTGGAGGCGGTATGTATTCTGGACGGGGAGATGATCGCCGTGGACAGACGGGGTAAATATCTGCCGTTTCAGGAGACGGTGCAGAGAAAACGAAAGTACGGGATTGAGGAGATGATGGCCATAGTACCGCTCAAGTATTATGTATTTGATGTACTGTCTGCATCCGGAAAAAGCTATTTAGACGAGCCGAACAGCAAGCGGTGGCAAAAACTGGAGGAAGTGGTAAAAAAGGGCGAAGTGGTGAGATTAATGCCCAGAAGAATAGTCAGATCAGAGGAAGAATTGGAAGAGTTTTTCCAGCAAGCTTTGGCGGCGGGAACGGAAGGGGTGGTGGTGAAGAAACTGGACGGGGTTTACCGTTCCGGCAGCCGGGATTTTAACTGGATTAAATATAAAAAAAGTTACGATAAATCGGCGCTTTCCGATACGATTGACGCGGTAGTTATGGGATATGACGCGGGTCAGGGAAAGCGGGCGGGTTTCGGGATCGGAGATTTCCTGATCGGGGTGTACGAGAAAAAGACTGATAAATACAAGACGGTAGCTAAGATCGGTACGGGGCTGACCGATGAAGAGTGGAGACAAATTAAGGATCAATGTTCAAGAATCAAGGTTCAGGATAAACCGGAGAATTTTGATGTAACAAAACAGATGGCGTGTGATGTATGGGTGAAACCGAAAATCGTGGTGGAGATATTGGCCGATGAGATTACCAAATCGCCCATGCACTCTTCGGGGTGGGCATTGCGGTTTCCGCGGCTGGTGAGCTTCCGGGAAAAGCAGCCGGAGGATACCACATCGATTGAGGAACTAAACAGACTATTTAAGTTGCAAAAGAAGTAACCTATGATGGTTACAGAAGGGCGGTGATTTGAGATGGCAGAAAAAACTTCTACCGGGTTGGATGCAAATATTGCCGGAGCTTTGTGCTACGCGCCGTTTATCGGGTGGGTGGCGGCATTGGTGCTGTTTATCGTGGAGAAAGATAAAGGGGTGAAATGGCACGCCGTGCAGGGATTGCTGCTGGCACTAGCCTTGGGAGTGATCTCCTGGGTGATGGCTTTGACGGTGATTTTACTGATCCTGTCCCCATTTGTCTGGGTGGCGGGGTTGATATTGCAGTTGGTGGTAGCTGTGAAGGTGTACCAGGGCAAAACCATAAAATTGCCGGTGATAGCCAACTGGGCGGATAAAATAACAGCTAAAATCAGCCACTAGCCTGGGAATATTGCTGTACAATGGCAATATGAAGATAGTAGTGGGGCTGGGAAATCCGGGTCCGGAGTATGCGTTCACGCGGCATAACGCGGGGATGGTGCTGGCCGACAAGCTGACGGAAAGAATCCCCAGTGATTACGGGTGGAGAAGGCAAAAGGAGGTTATGGTGTATGAAAGCCGGGGGTGGGTGCTGGTGAAGTCAGCGGGGATATTTATGAATGATTCAGGACGGATGGTGCGGGAGGCGATTAAAAATAGGGAAGGCGAGCTGTATGTGGCCCATGACGATTTGGATATCAGGCTGGGGGAATATAAGATTCAGATGGGAAAAGGGCCAAAAGTACACGGGGGAATTAATTCGATCGAGCAGACTTTGGGGACGGAGCAGTTTTGGAGAATAAGAATCGGGATTGATAATCGGATAATGCCCGTGGAAGGTGAAGAATATGTGCTGCAGAAATTCGGAGGTGAGGAGAAGGTAATTTTAGATGGAGTACTGGACAAAATTGCCGATGAAATCCTTAAAGCAGCTGATTGAAGAAAAAAACCCGGTAGAGAGAAATAAATTTGTCACGCGGGAGTATCAGGATTATGGGTACCGGCTGGCGGCGGAGCTAGCTGACCTGCCGCATAAAGCTTTGTACATCAAGCTGGCGAAGGAAACTGACCGGGCGATATTGGAGCAGTGCCGGCGGTACGTGCTGGATGCCAATGTGGAGCGCAAAGGTGCGCTGTTTATGTGGAAGATGAAAGAGCTAAGAAGTGCCGGTAAAAAATGACGGTTTTTGACAAGGCGGGGATTTTTGGGTCATACTGGAACGAGTGAAGAAGTGGCAGATAATCCCCATCGGTTTTATTATGGCGGCCAGAATAGCCCGGGAATTGATTGTCGGGGGAATATTTTACTGGCGGTGGGGGGACGATATCCTGGTAGTGGCGGGGTGGATAATCGGGTGGCTGCTGGCGGACCTGGATGACATTTTTTATGTCATGGTGTGCAACCCGCAGGAACTGACCTGTCAGAGAGTGAAAGGTTTGTTGGCGGGGAAAAATTATAAGGAAGCCTGGAAGCTGCTACGGGAGACCAGGGGTGAAAGGAACCAATTGCCGGTGAGAAACGTGCTGACGGGAACGATCGTCATGATTTTGGGAATATGGATTGTGACCAGCAATGGCAGCGCTTTGGGGTCGGGAGTGGTGTTGGGATTGGGAGTACGGCTGTTGGCGGAATTGCTGGCGGAGCGGGACTGGAAGAAATGGTATTGGATTTTTGCCCGGGAATTCAGCCAAAGCGAATATAGCCTGACGGTGATGGGATGGGCGGCAGCATTAGTGTGGGAAATACTGATGACGGTGAGGGGGTGAGCAGGATGGCAGGTAAGACAGGACACAGGGGGAAAAGAGAAAAATTTATGGAATACTGGAAGCAACACCCAAACTATACGGCCATTGTGCATACGACCCTGGGCTTGGGTTTGGGGATTTTAGCTCAAACGTATTTTAATTACGGATATATAAATAATTTGGGCTGGCTGTTGGTGTTTTTCGGGGTAGTAGGGCATCTGTACCCTTATACGGCGTAGTGAGTTACTCCTACCCTGCCCTCTTCCTAATCTAGGGGGAGGGCAGCGAGATAGTTTTTGGGGTTGTAAGAGGTGGACAAAGTGTGTTATAAAGTTTTGGTATGGCAGCAATCCATTTGACGAAGGCGGATTTTGACGACAAGACCAAATCCGGGGTGGTGATGGTAGATTTTTGGGCGCAGTGGTGCGGACCGTGCAAGATGGCGGGGCCGGTGATCGACGGATTGGCGGATGAATATGCGGGCAAGGTGACCATAGCCAAGCTGGATGTGGACGCGGAGCCGGATATCGCCGGAAAGTTTGGGGTGATGAGCATTCCCACGGTGGTGTTGTTTAAAGACGGAAAAGAAATAGCCCGGCAGGTGGGATTTGCCGGCAAGCAGGGGTATTTGAATCTGATAGCCAAAGCCGGGGTGTAGGACATGAATGAAATCTTCGACGTGATAATAATAGGAAGCGGGCCGGCGGGGTTGACGGCGGGAATTTATGCCTCCAGGGCGAGCCTGAAGACATTGCTTCTGGCCGGAGCGAGTTGGGGAGGGCAGCTGATGTTGACGACATTGGTGGAGAATTTCCCGGGATTTCCGGAAGGAATTCAGGGGCCGGAGCTGATGACGGATATGCGAAAACAAGCGGAGAAATTCGGGGTCGTTATAGAAGACGAGGATGTGACGGGAATGGAAGTTAGTGAGAAACCATATAAAATAAACACGGCCAGCGGGGCGTATACGGGCCGGTCGATAATTATTGCCACGGGGGCTCAGTTTAACTGGCTGGGGCTGCCTTCTGAACAGCGGCTGATCGGGAAAGGGGTATCGTCATGTGCGACGTGCGATGCGGCGTTTTTCAAAAATAAGCGGGTGATCGTGGTGGGCGGGGGAGATGCGGCGATGGAAGAGGCGCTGGTCCTGTCTAAATTTGCGTCCGAAGTGATGATAGTACACCGGCGGGAAAGTTTCCGGGCCAGCCAGATTATGCAGGACCGGGTGAAGAGTAATCCGAAGATAAAAGTGAAATTTAACACGGAAGTGGCGGAAGTACTGGGGGGAGATAAAGTGACGGGGGTGAAATTTAAAGACGGATCCGCGATGGAGGTAGAGGGAGTGTTTGTGGCCATCGGGCATTCCCCGGCGACGAAAATTTTTGCCGGCAAGGTAAACCTAGATGAAAAGGGGTATGCCAGGCGGGAAGGGGAGAATTACAAAACCATGTCTAATATTCCGGGCGTGTTTGTCTCGGGAGATGTGCATGACCATGTTTACCGGCAGGCGATTACGGCGGCGGGCTACGGGTGTGAAGCGGCGCTGGACGCGGAAAAGTGGCTGACAGAAGAAGGGCATTGATTGTTAAGTGAAGTTTGTGATATAAACATTCGACTATGGCAGTAAGACGAACTAAGAAAGCGGAAGCGGCAGCGGAAATGCCGGAAATGCAGCCGTCGGCGGCACCGATGATGATGTACGGCCAACCGATGAAAGAAAAAGGCATGTGGGATAAATTGGGGCCGGTCTTAGTGATAGTAATAGTAGTCATGGCGTTTGTGATGGGGAGTTTGTGGAACAAGGGCGGAACGAGCGCGATAGTACCCGGATCGGGAGCAGCGGGAGCAGCGAGTGCGGCTCCGGGCAAATACGCTACTTTCAAAGCCGCGGCGGACACTTATGCTAAGCAGATCGGTTTGGACGTGAATAAAATGGACAGCTGCGTGAATTCGGGAAGTAAAGAGGCGGATATTACGGCGCAGGAAACAGAAGGACAGGGCCTGGGGGTGCAGGGGACACCGGGATTTTTCATAAACGGGATGTTCGTGGGCGGGGCTTTTCCGTACGACGCCTTTAAGGAGATTATTGACAAGGTGCTGGCGGGGACGGCGACCAGTGATATCAAGAGCTATTCACAGACACTGCAGCAGGCAGCAGCGCAGCAGGCATTTAATCCGGTGCCGAAGCAGGTGTCTATCGGGAACGCGCCGACCCAGGGACCGAGCAATGCCAAAGTGGTGATTGTGGAATATTCGGATTTCCAGTGTCCTTTTTGCGAACAGGCTTACCAGACGTTTAAGCAGATCGAGCAGAATTACAGCGGGAAGTACCTGCTGGCGTACAAGCAATATCCTTTGAGGCAGATTCACCCCAATGCGGAAAAAGCGGCCGAGGTGGCAGCCTGTGCTGAGGATCAAGGAAAGTTCTGGCAGATGCATGACGCGCTGTTTGGCGGGCAAAACGATTGGGCGTCACTTCCTTCCGGATGGCAATAGGGTAAAATCGGGACATGAAATTGAATGCGAAGCAGCTGCGGGTAACGTTGCCGACGCCTGAGCAGCTGACGAGGATAGAGAGGAAACCAATATATATAGTGCTGGATAACGTGCTGGATACGTATAACATCGGGTCGATATTCCGGCTGGCGGATGCTACTGCCGCCAGGGAGATAATTCTGTGCGGGGGCAGCGAGAGGCCGCCATCCTCACGGATTCATAAAGCGGCTGTGGGAACAGAGGAGTGGGTGCCCTGGAGGCATTTGGATACGGCCGCTGAAGCAATCGCCGATTTACGGGCAAAGGTGCCGGGATTAACGGTGGTGGCTGTGGAACAAAGCCCCGGGGCGGTGAAACTGACAGATTTGAGTGTGGAATTGCCTGTGGCTGTGGTGGTGGGGCATGAGACCGAAGGGGTGTCCCGGGGAGCGCTTATGGTGGCTGACACGGTGGTAGAGATCCCCATGTGGGGGGTGAATAAAAGCCTAAATGTGGTAGTGAGTACGGGGATAGCGTTATATAAGATCCTAAGTTAGAATACGAGCATGGAAATAAGCAGAATATCACCGCTTTTTTGTGCCAGGGACGAAAAGAGATGGTTTGGGTTGGACGTTAACTCCGCCGTGAGCGGGCGTTTTATTGAGAAGGTCAGGCGGTCGCAGCAGGAATGTAAACAGGCACACGGCGGGGAAGAGTGCCCGGAAAACTGTGGTCTGAAGCAGTTTTTGGACGCATATGCCTCCGGCGGGGCGGAACGGTGTTAGACTGCGGGTTGCCAAATTAGGATTCCCGGAGTAGAATTAGCTTCGCCATGGGGGACTCTGGCTCTTTGAAAAGTGAGAGATTTTGTACTTTTAGTAGTGGTAGGAATTATAGATAGGTTCGTTGAACCTGTCTTTTTTGAGAGTTTGATCCTGGCTCAGGATAAACGCTGGCGGAGTGCCTTAAGCATGCAAGTGGAATGGAGTTTTTGAGGCCGCAAGGCTTTGGGAACACCATCGCAGACGGGTGAGAAATACATAGGAATCTACCTTTTGGTGGGGAATAACTCGGCGAAAGCCGGGCTAATACCGCATAAGTCCTCACGGGGAAAGGCCTTAACCGGCCGCCGAAAGAGGAGCCTATGTCCTATCAGCTAGTTGGTGGGGTAAAAGCCTACCAAGGCGATGACGGGTAGCTGGACTGAGAGGTCGGTCAGCCACAATAGCACTGAGACACGGGCTATACATCTACGGATGGCAGCAACTGGGAATATTGCGCAATGGGCGAAAGCCTGACGCAGCGACTCCGCGTGAGGGATGAAGGTCTTTGGATCGTAAACCTCTTTTGATCTCCCATATGGGGGATAGAATAAGCACCTGCTAACCACGTGCCAGCAGCCGCGGTAATACGTGGGGTGCGAGCGTTATCCGGATTTATTGGGCGTAAAGAGTTCGTAGGCGTTTTGTTAAGTTTTGTTTGAAAGACCGAGGCTTAACCTCGGAACCGGACGAAATACTAGCAGAATCGAGTTGGTCAGGGGGTACTGGAACTGACAGTGTAGCAGTGAAATGCGTTGATATTGTCAGGAACACCGAGGGCGAAGGCAGGTACCTGGGACCACACTGACGCTGAGGAACGAAAGCTAGGGGAGCGAAAGGGATTAGAGACCCCTGTAGTCCTAGCCGTAAACAATGTGCGCTTGATCCTTGTTCTTGGCGCAAGCTTAGAGTGGGGGTCGGAGCTAACGCATGAAGCGCACCGCCTGGGGAGTACGACCGCAAGGTTAAAACTCAAAGGAATTGACGGGGAAGTGCACAACCAGGGGAGCATGTGGTTCAATTCGATACTAAGCGAAAGACCTTACCCAGATTTGACATACTAGAGTTCTACCTCATGGAAACATGAGGGAGTCCGCAAGGAGGCTAGCACAGCTGCTGCATGGCTGTCGTCAGCTCGTGCCGTGGGGTGTCTACTTAAGTGTAGAAACGAGCGCAACCCTTATTCTGTGTTCAATAGTCACAGGAAACTGCCTTGTTATTTACAGGGAGGAAGGAGGGGATGACGTCAAGTCAGCATGGCGCTTATATCTGGGGCCACACACATCCTACAATGGGGAGTAACAGAGGGTTGCCAAGCCGCAAGGCGGAGCTAATCCCACCAAACCTCCCCCCAGTTCAGATTGAGGGCTGAAATTCGTCCTCATGAAGCCGGACTTGGTAGTAATCGCGGATCAGAAGGCCGCGGTGAATACGTTCTCACTTCTTGTACACACCGCCCATCAAGCCAGCAAAGTCGGCAGTACCTGAAATTCCGGGTTTCCCGGGGCAAGGGTAAGGTCGGCGATGAGGGCTAAGTTGTAACAAGGTATCCCTAGCCGAAGCTGGGGATGGATCACCTCCTTTCTAGGAGTTATTGACCCCTGAGCGTTTGGCCGTTTGCTCAGACAACAAAACGGCACATCAGTAGGACGCGCGCAAACGTCAAAGCGCGGCCGGTCGCTACTTTCCTACCACTGCTAAGGGTACAAATCTCACTTTTTCTGAAACCCGCTTTCGAGCGGGTTTTTTGATGCGCTATAATAAATTATATGAATGAAAATAAGATGGCGTGGTGGAGTTTTGGGATGGCAGCAGCGGTGATAGCCGTGTCCATGTGGGAAGAAATCGCGGCGTTTATTTTGGCGGTGGGGCTGCTGACCGGGCAGGCGTGGTATTGGAACTCGCAAAGGAAGGTGGATTTTTGGGGAAAGATTATTATTTACGGGGTGCTGGGAGTAGTCTGGGTAATTATGGATTTGGCGGCTGTACAGTCAATTATTAATGTGGGCTGGCAGCACGCATTTTTGGAGCTGCAGCTGGTGACTACCTGCGTCATTCTGGTGGGATTGACGATTTTCTGGGAAAGAAAACGTGGACAAAAAACAAAAGTTAGATGAGCTGCAAGAAAAAAGAGCGAAGTACGCGGCGGATTTGGCGGAAAAGATGAAGTACTTTCATGGGGTGAGACACGAGAATTCACTGTCTGAACTAAAATATACGCAAATTATGGTCCTGCGGGACATGATTAGAGGGTTGGAGAAGGAAATAGGGGATTTGAAAAGGGGGGTTCATGACTGATGTAGTACCCGGACAAGAGTTGGCCGGGCGAGGGGAAGAAATAAACTCGGAGAGCCTGCGCCGGGAATTAGAGGTGTTCTTGCAGGATAGAGAATAAGGATATTTACCGGATTGATATAACTAAGGAACGACCAGTGATTTATAAACGATTTCCGATTCCTGAAAGTGAGCGGGGAAAAAAGGATGCTTTGGGGACCACTGAAGAGGATAAAATATTGTCTGTCATCTGGGATTTTGTCCAGCCGTTGCCGGAATGGAGATATAGGGAAGTTGGGTCTTATGAATTGGATAGAGTTATGGAGGTACTGGAAGAGATGAGAGGAACGTCAAAGTGAGGTGTGGTGGGCTGCCATGGAGTCGGACCATGCACTTCTTTCTTATCAGGAAAGCGTTCTACCGCTGAACCAGCAGCCCATTTGGAATCGATTTTAAAGCATGCACTTCTTTCTTATATCGAAGCAACTTGGGGCCCCTGCCCCAAAAGCTTCTCTATCTCTCACCCGATTATATCGGGTTCGTGATTAGGAAAGCGTTCTACCGCTGATACCTGCGACCCAAGCTTGGGCTTAATTATAGCCTAGGGAGGGAATTTGAGCGAGGGTCGGTAATTGGATATAATGAACGGGCTCAACTATACTAAGGGGGGGTATTGTGCGGAAATTTCTGACTAAAAGAAATATTATCATCGCCGTCGTGATTTTGGCCGGGTTGGGGGTTTGGTGGTGGCGGGCAGGCGTGGCGGCCAGGAAAGCAGCAGCAGCGGTTAAAATCGTCCAGGTGACCAGAAAGGATATTGAGAGTGTATTGTCGGTGTCCGGGGAGATAGTTTCGGATAAAGAGGCAACTCTGACGTTCCCGGCGGCGGGAAAGTTGTCCTACGTGGGAGTAGCAGAAGGGGACAGCGTCAAGAAAGGGCAGGCGCTGCTATCTTTGGATCCGGGAGATTTGGAAACCGCGGTGCGG
Source organism: Candidatus Amesbacteria bacterium (assembly GCA_027331445.1). Classification (GTDB taxonomy): domain Bacteria; phylum Patescibacteriota; class Microgenomatia; order CAZETR01; family Amesbacteraceae; genus DAHWUD01. The sequence goes on along the minus strand of DAHWUD010000002.1, from coordinate 32,517 downwards.
GACGATTACTATGCGTATCTGGCGGCGGATGCAAACGCCAAAGAGGTGGAGGACAGTGTGAAAGGTCATGACAGCGATGAAACTTTTGCCCAAAAGAACGCCCGGGTGGCCGCCCAAACGGCCAGAGATGAAGCGTACGATGTATGGCTGAAGGCGCAGCGAGCGCTGCACAACTCGACGCTATACGCCCCTTTTGACGGGATAGTGACAAATATCACTGCCAATGCCGTGGGGGATACGGTGGGGGTGACTGACGGAGCGACCGTGGTGGATCCGGCCAGTTTGCACTTTGAAGCGGAGGTGGACGAGACAGATATCGGAGGGGTGGAGGTAGGGATGCCGGCGCGGCTGACGCTGGACGCATTTTCAGGGCAGACGATTGACGCGACTGTGCAAAGAATCGGCTATGTGACGCAAATTTCTTCGACAGGGGCGACGGTGTTTCCGGTAGAGATGGCGGTGACCGATCCTATTCAGAGCAAATTCAGAATCGGTATGAACGGAGATGCGGACATAATCCTGGGGACGGCAAAAAACGTATTGACGCTGCCAATCGAGGCGGTGAATGATAATGTAGTAAATCTGCCAAACGGGAAAACGGCGACGATAGAAACGGGGCTCGCGGGAGTGAATGATATTCAGGTAACCGGCGGGCTTAATGAGGGGGATAAAGTAGTTATTAAGTAATACCCCTTAATCTAAGAGTGGGAAATTTGTATATGACAAATAGCGCAACTCCAGTTATTGAGTTTCGGGACGTGGGGAAAGAGTACGGCAATCCCAATGAAGGGGGGACGGTGGTGGAGGCGCTGGCGGAAGCCAGTTTTGAAATACACAAGGGAGAGTTTGTGGCAATAACCGGGCCGTCGGGAAGCGGAAAATCCACACTTTTACACCTCATCGGTCTGCTGGACCGGCCGAGTAAGGGAAAAATATTTGTGGATGGGACGGAAATTATGAACTTAAAGGATGATCAACTGGCCAGATTGCGCAATGAAAAGATCGGATTTGTGTTCCAGCAGTTCAACCTGCTGCCGAAAACGCCGGCCATCCGGAATGTGGAACTGCCGCTCGTGTACCGGGGGATGGGGGCAGGGGAAAGGCACGACCGGGCTAAGAAAGAACTGGGGGCGGTAGGGCTGGGGGACCGGTTGAACAACAAACCGTCGCAATTGTCCGGCGGGCAGCAGCAGCGCGTAGCTATCGCCCGGGCTTTGGTGACCAATCCGTCGCTACTTCTGGCAGATGAACCGACGGGAAACCTGGATACCAAATCCGGAATTGAGATCATGAAACTGTTTGAGGACCTGCATGAACGGGGAGTGACACTCGTATTGGTGACGCATAACCCAGATTTGGCAGGTCAAGCGGACCGGCAGATTGTGATTAAAGACGGACAAATAGTTAAAGATACGGGAGGAAAAAATGGACACGATTGAACTTTTCAGGACGGCCACGATGGCGGTCCGGGTGAATAAAACCCGGTCGTTTCTCACGGCATTGGGAATTATTATCGGTGTGGCGTCGGTAATACTTTTAGTGTCGATCGGCAACGGTCTGCAGGCTTATATTACCGAGCAATTTAAACAGTTGGGTTCAAATGTGCTGTTTGTGGTGCCCGGGAAAGTAAATCTGGGCGGGGGCGGCGGGGGCGGAGGAGGAGCGCGGTCGGCGTTTGCGGGCGGGTTCACGTCCAAGTTTACGTTTGAGGATGTGCAGAATATCGGGCGGCTGGGGGATCCGATTTCGGCGGCTAGCTCGGCAGTGACCAAGAGCATAACCGTCAAGTATAGGAACAAGACTTACGACGCGACGTTGGACGGGGTGGATGAAAACATAAAGCAGGTGATGAACCTGGAGTTGACCAGCGGGACGATGATCAATCGGCCGATGGTGGAAAGATCTCAGGCGGTGGCGGTGATCGGCCCCAAAGTGGTGGAGAATCTGTTTGCAGCCGGTGAAGATCCGTTGGGCCGGGAGATTGATATTTCAGGGAGAAAATTTAAGGTAATAGGAGTTACAGTTTCCAAAGGCGGAGGGTTTGGAGGCGGCGGAGACCAGGACAGCATTGTGTTTGTACCGCTGACGGCGGCGGCAAAGCTGATCGGGGCTAAGAACCCCGCGGAAATTTTTGTGATTGCCACAAGCCCGGATGCCATGTCCCAGGCGGCCACAAAAGTTAAAAATTACCTTTACAGAAAGAAGCTCACCAATGACGACTTCACGGTTTTAGAACCGACCCAGATTTTGTCGACTATTAATTCGGTTTTGGGGACGATTACGGGGGCGCTGTCGGGGATCGCGGCCATTTCCCTGGTGGTGGGAGGAATTGGGATTGCCAATATCATGCTGGTGTCGGTGACGGAGCGGACGCGGGAGATCGGCCTCCGTAAGGCTGTGGGGGCGACTTATCGGGATATCCTGACGCAGTTTTTGCTGGAGGCAATATTGCTGTCGGTTTTGGGCGGTATGATAGGGATTTTGCTGGGAGGAGGTCTGGCATGGCTTCTAAGCCGGTTTATTTCGACAGCGGTGACACCGGGGTCGGTCGTGTTGGCGTTTGGAATTTCGTGCCTGGTGGGGGTAACGGCGGGAATCGCGCCGGCGATGCGGGCGGCGAAGCTGGATCCGATCACAGCTTTAAGGTGGGAATAATTCGGCTAAAGCAGGACTAAAAACCCCGTCTCGCGACGGGGTTTTGGCCTCGTTGTATGAATTGTAAAGCAACGAACAAACTGTGTTTGCCCGCTACCTACCGTCTTCCCTATACGGTTGGTGAACTGGGTAGAGGGAGAAACGGTCTGGTAAGTAGTTTGGACATGGACTAAGTGTAGCATTAAATTCTTAAAAATCACTGAGGGAAACGAGGGAGTTGACAAGGCAGGAGGCATGGGTTAGTATGGGGATACCTTTTGAGGGCATATATTTCATGAAAACGTGGCTTTATACACTCACTAATACAAGGCTGAACTAGCCTTGGTGGGAAGCCGATCATGAAGCCTTCGAAAGAAGGCTTTTTTAGTTGAAAATTAAGGACTGCAGAACTCGGGCCGCTAGCTCATCTGGTAGAGCGCAGCATTTGCAATGCTGAGGTGAGGAGTTCGACCCTCCTGCGGTCCACAATTTACTTTTGAAAGTTGGTCCCGATTCCTCTTTCGGGGGGGATCGAGATCAGCTTTCAAGCGGCCAGTTGTACCTTAAAAAGTGAAGAGAATTATGTAGTAGAGTCGTATGTTTACTTCCGTAAAGCAGACAATGGATGCCTAGGATACACAGGCCGAAGAAGGACGTACTTGACCACGATAGTCGTTGGGGAGCTGTCAAGAAGCTTTGATCCAGCGGTGTCCGAATGGGGAAACCCCCTTTTTTAAGGACCCCGCCTATGGCGGGGAGGGCACGCTCTGAACTGAAACATCTAAGTAGGAGCAGGAAAATAAATCAAAGAGATTCCGTGAGTAAGCGGTGAGCGAAAGCGGAACAGTCTAAACCTTGGTCGCAAGGCTGAGGGGTTGCGGGGCAGATAACGTGGGACGGAATATGGTTAACAGAACTGCCCGGAATGGCAGGCCGAAGAACGTGATAGCCGTGTATGTGAAAACCGTGTTCCCCCTAATTTGTTCCCAAGTACCATGAGGCAAATACCTTGTGGGAATCCGGGGAGACCACTCTCCAAGACTAAATACTTGTGGATACCGATAGTGAACTAGTACCGTGAGGGAAAGGCGAAAAGAAGGGTTAAAAACCTAGTGAAATAGTACCTGAAATTGTCTGCTGTCAAGCAGACGGAGTCCTTTGGTCGCAAGATCTCAGGATGACGTCGTGCCTATTGAAGAATGATCCGGCGAGTTTTCGATTGCTGCAAGCTTAACCCCGCTAAGCGGGGGTAGGCATAGCGAAAGCGAGTCTTAAAAGGGCGTTTAGTAGCAGTTGGAAGACCCGAAACCTGGTGAGCTAATCATGAGCAGGGTGAGCCCCGACGAAAGCCGGGAGGAGGCCCGCACTCTTCAGGACTGCAAACCTGTGAGATGACTTGTGATTAGGGGTAATATGCCAATCGAACCAGGAGATAGCTGGCTCTCCCCGAAATATATATAGGTATAGCCTTCTGGATTACAGTTAGAGGTAGAGCACTGGATGGGAGTTGTGTCGCAAGGCACAGCTTCTAATCAAACTCCGAATGCTAACTGCGTACCAGAGGAGTCAGCCCGATCCGGCTAAGCGGACCGGTCTAAAGGGAAACAACCCAGATTGTCGTCTAAGGCCTCTAAATAAAGGCTTAGTGTTGAACGTAGTCAAATTCCTCAGACAGCCAGGAGGTTGGCTCAGAAGCAGCCATCCTTTAAAGAAAGCGTAACAGCTCACTGGTCGATCTGGAATTTGGCGCGGAAAATGTACCGAGGCTGAAGCCTTTTGCCGAAGACGCAAACTTATTTTGATGTTTACATCGAAATAATTGGTAGGGGAGCGTTGAAACAACCGTGAATCATCACCGTGAGGTGGTGTGGAGTGGTTTCAAGTGAGAATGCCGGAATGAGTAGCGTAACTATAGTGAGAATCTGTAGCGCCGAAGCCCCAAGGTTTCCTGGGCGACATTGTTTGTCCCAGGGTGAGTCGGCACCTAAGACGAGGCCCTAGGAGGCGTAGTCGATGGACGAGCCGTAGAAATTCGGCTACATAGTAAGAGTCGTTATTAACTAGGGATGGACAGAATGAGAGTAGTCGGGCGTTTTTGTGATATAGAACGTGTAAGCAGCAAGACAGTTGTGGTTGGAAAATCCACCATGGCGTTTAATTGAGCTGTTATGTAGAGCCGGCTGAGAAATTAGTTGGCAATCCGATGATCTTTTGTTTTCGAGAAAAGATTCGTAGTGAGACTTTTATTATGCCGTACCGCAAACCGACACTGGTGGGGTGGTCGAGAAGACCAAGGCGATCGGGAGAAGGTAGTTCAAGGAACTCGGCAAAAAAGCTGGACGTAAGTTCGCAAGATGTCCTGACCAGTTTATCTGGCCTACAACAAAAGCTTATTCCTCGACTGTTTAACTAAAACACAGGTCCGTGCAAACTCGAAAGAGAAAGTATACGGGCTGATACCTGCCCAGTGCTCGTAAGTTAAGTGGATGGGTGCAAGCCCTGAAATGAAGCCCGAGTGAACGGCAGCAGTAACTATAACTGTTCTATGGTAGCGAAGTACCTTGTCGGGCAAGTTCCGACCCGCACGAAAGGTTTAACGAGGGAATAACTGTCTTGAACTATCACCCGGCGAAATTGAAATGGCTGTGAAGATGCGGCCTAACTCTACTAGGACAAAAAGACCCTATGGAGCTTTACTGTACCCAGGCCCTGTTTTGGATTTTGGAATAGTTTAGTGTAGGAGGGAGCCTTCGGGCGAACTTGAAACACCTCTCGTTTTGGAATCTCAAAACTAACCTAGTCCGGCTGGAAACGCCGGAGGAGAAAAGGTCTGGCTGGCAGTTTTACTGGGGAGGTATCCTGCTAAAGAGTAACGCAGGAGTACTAAGGTGCACTAAGCTCGGATGGAAATCGAGCAGGTCGTGTAACGGCATAAGTGCGCTTGACTGCGAGAGTGACAGCTCGAGCAGAAACGAAAGTTGGTCGTAGTGATCCTCGCATACCACGTGGGTGGTAGCGAGCTTAACGGATATAAGCTACCCTAGGGATAACAGGCTGATCGCCGCCAAGAGTCCATATCGACGCGGCGGTTTGGCACCTCGATGTCGGCTCGTCCTATCCTGGAGGGGCAGTACCTTCCAAGGGTCCGGCTGTTCGCCGGTTAAAAGGGCACGCGAGCTGGGTTCAGAACGTCGTAAACTTGAGTCTTGCGACCTTTGATGGTAACATCAATGTTAAATTTGGCTAATAACGGTGAAACCTTCCTTGATTATAACCGAACGTCAAGAAGGCAATACCGTGGGAAGACGAGGTGTTATGGTTGAAAAAACTAAAGCATATATAGCTGGTTTTTTGGACGGAGATGGTTCAATATTTTTTCAATTAGTATTTCGGAAAGGCTATAAACTTGGATATCAAATACGTGCGAGTGTTGTGTTTTATCAAAAAACCTCTCAAAGTAAAATACTGAGATGGCTGAAACATAAATTACGAGCCGGATATCTTAGAGACAGAAATGATGGCATTTCTGAATATACAATTGTTGGTCTGAGACAGGTAAAAACTGTTTTAGAAGAAGTCGAACCATATTTAATCCTTAAAAAAAGACAAGCTAAGTTGGCAATAAAGATTGCCACAGAACTCGAATGTCTTAATTCGTTTTCTAAAAGCGATTTGATAAGAATTGCAAAGGAAGTGGATAGGTTTGGAAAGTTAAATTATTCCAAAAGGAGGACAAACACAGTTTTGCAGCTTAGAAATTTTTTACAATCAAACACTTCTGTCCCCGTATCGACTGATCTACATCAGTCCATAAGATTGGATGTAGTGAGATAGGCAGACCTTAATGGAGCCTATAATACGCCAGCTCCTGCATTATGTGGGATGAAGATATAGTCAGTACCATTAGAAATAGTGGAACGAAAAGAACAGAAACTTTTCATAGGATATTATCCTATAGTATGGAGACAGTTCGGTCTCTATCCAGTAGAGTCGTGGAGTTTTTGAGGGAGTCCGACCTCAGTACGAGAGGACCAGGTTGGAGACACCGCTGGTGTGCCGGTTGTAACGTCAGTTGCATCGCCGGGTAGCTAAGTGTCTACGGGATAACCGCTGAAAGCATCTAAGTGGGAAACCCTACCCAAGATGAGAAACTCTGTTGCCCGCAAGGGTGACGAAGACCCGGAGCAGACTACTCCGTATAAGAGGCTGGCAGTGTAAGCGTCGTAAGGCGTTGAGCTTACCAGTACTAATGGTCTATCGAAGTTTCATACTATTTCTACTACTTATTCTCTTCACCTTTAAAGGTACAACTACCTTTTAAAAATTTATTAAGAGCGCATTGTTCTCGGTCATCTGAGCGGCGTGGAACTACCTCTTCCCATTCCGAACAGAACCGTAAAACGCGCCAGCGCTGACAATAGCTGATCCTCGCGGATCCGTGAAGATAGGTCATGGCCGAGAACAATGCGCTTTTTTGTTGGTGTAAACTGGAGGGATGAAGAGGTGGGTGGGGGTCGTCTTGGTTATTGTTTTGGGTTTGGGAGTGGAGTATGGGATTAGGGTATGGTGGAGTAAGCAGATATCTGAAATAAAGATTACTCAGCCAAAAGATTTTAAGTATTTAAAATATACAATAGTTAATTTGGGTAACAGGCAGTATACCGGCAGTCAAATAAATATTGATGAGCTGAAAGTTAAAACCAATAAATACGGTGTATATACGTTTGATTTTGAGAGCGACGGAAAAAAGGTAACGGGGCTGGCGCATATCCCGGTAGGGTGCGACACGCAAAATAAATGCCCGGTAATTGTGCAATACCGGGGATATGCCGATAAATCGGTCTATTATCCCGGGTATGGGACGGACCATACGGCGGAGAAGTTTGCCCAGGAGGGGTATATTTCCCTGGCACCGGATTTTTTGGGCTACGGCGGATCAGACCCGGCTTCGACTGACGCCTGGACAGAGCGGTTCGAATCTTATACGACGGCGATTAATTTGCTGGCAGCCGTAGATAAGTGGAATTACGCGAACGGAAAAGTGGGGATTTGGGGTCACAGTAACGGGGGACAGATTGCACTGACAGTGCTGGAAATTACGCAGAAAAATTATCCAACGGTGGTATGGGCTCCGGTTTCGATATATTTCCCGTACTCAGTACTGTATTACACCAACGATAATGCAGATGAAGGCGTGGCTCTGCGTAAAGAAGTCCAGAGGCTGGAAAGCGATTATAATCTGCGGGCTTTTTCCCTGTCCGATCATCTGGAGAGAATTCAGGCAACATTGTTTTTGCAGCAGGGAAGCGCTGATGCTTCGGTACCACAGGCATGGAGCGACAGCTTGTTTAGTCAATTAAAGAAGTTAAATAAAGACGCTACTTATGAGGTGTACCCGGGCGCGGACCATAACATGACTCCGGGCTGGGACAGGGCCGTGGCCGCTGATATAGAGTTTTTCGGGAAATATCTGAAATGAAAATATTGCCCAGAGAATTTTATGACCGGGACGCGGTGACGGTGGCGCAGGAGCTATTGGGAAAATATTTAGTGGTTAAAGATAAAAGAAAAGTGATCACGGGGACGGAGCCATATTTGGGGAAGGAGGATCCGGCTAGCCATAACGAGCAGTTGTTTTACGGGCGGGGAGGGATTGTGTATGTATTTTAGGATTACGGAATTCACTGGTGCTTTAATGTGACGGCGGAGAAGCCAAGGAAGGCCGGGTGCGTATTAATTCGAGGGGTGGAGGGAGCGTCGGGACCAGGGAGGGTGGCAAAGTATTTCGGGATTGCGGGGAAGCTGAATGGGGCGGATGTAACAGTTGGGCCAATAGTAATTGAGTAGGGGGAGAAGAAGGAGTTTGTGGTGATAAAAAGGTGGGCATATCCAAGGCGGTGGACTTACAGCTTCGGTTTTTGGTAAAATAAGGGAGTAATGCCGCATAAGATAGTTTCTGTGAACAAGCAAATTTTTAGGGGATACGATATAAGGGGGGTGGTGGATCAGGATCTTTCGGAGGATGTCTACTACACCTTAGGAAAGGCTTACGCGACTTTTTTGTACAGGAGGCAGATTCGGACTTGTGTTGTGGGGATGGATATTAGAGAGACTTCGGAGATATACAAAAAAGCATTTGTGGAGGCACTATTAGAATCGGGAATTGATGTAACTGATTTTGGTCTTTCTTTGTCGCAGATCATGTATTTCGCTCAATATCATTATTTAAGTAAAGGTGGAGCAATGATTACTGCATCTCATAACCCCAGAGAGTTCAATGGCTTGAAGTTGGCTGTGGGATTTTCTGATACGATGTTGTCAGATGAAATCCAAGAAGTAAGGCAAATTGCTGATAAGGGTGAGTTTAAAGATTGGGGTCGGAAAGGGATTTTATTGGAAGACGATGTATTCCCAGTTTACAAAAAAGATTTGTTTGATAAGTTACCCATTCATGATATGAAGTTGAAGGTAGTAGTGGATTCTTCTTGTGCTACTACAGGAAAGTTTTTACCAGAGATATTGCGCGAATCTGGATGTGAGGTAGTGGAACAAAATACAAATTTGGATGGAAGTTTTCCAATGGGTACTCCAGACCCGACGGAAAAAGAAGTGATGGACAGACTGGCAAAAGGGGTTATTGCTGCGAAGGCAGATATGGGGCTAACCTATGATGCAGATGGGGACAGACTGGGTATTGTTGATGAAGATGGTCGTCCAATTTGGAATGATGTGCTGTTATGTTTGTATGCTCAGGATATTTTGCATTATTTACCAGGAAGTCCAATTGTAATTAATACTTTGTGTTCAAAGGGGACTTCGGACACGATTGTGGCAGCGGGAGGAAAGCCGGTAATGTGGCTTGTTGGCCATAGTTTTATTAAGGCTAAGGTTAAAGAGGTGCGGGCACCTTTTGGTGGTGAGCTATCTGGACATTTTTTCTTTATGGATAATTTTTATGGTCATGATGATGGAGCGTTTGCCACCTTAAGATTGCTGAATTTTCTTAAGAGGACCGGGTTGTCTTTGAAACAGGCGGTGAATCAACTTCCAAGGTACATATCTAGCCCAGAGATAAAATTGGGTTTGGCCGATGATTTGAAAATTAAACTGATTTCGGAAAAGATTTCTCCTGATATAAAGCGGCTATTGCCAGACGCGGAATATTTAGAAAATGATGGGATTAGGGCTGATACAAAAGAAGAGATGGTGGTTGTGAGAGCGAGTCAAAATGGTCCCTATATAACAATTAAATTTGAGGGGAAGACTCAGGAGCAATACGACCGAATGAAAGTTGAGATTGTTAAGATTTTGCACCGTTGTCCAGAGATAGATTGGAAATCTGGGGTAAATGTGCACGCTTTTGAATAATTGAGGAAGATTTGGAAACTGGGGCCTTTGTCCTATAATTGGTAAAGTGGGAACTCATAATCCTGGTAAGGAAAGAGAGTTGGTGGAGAAGACGGTGGCCCCGGTAAATCATTTTTTAGCTGGATGTGTTGTGCTTTTTGTTGACGGAAGTTTTATTGCTTATGATGTGTACAAAGTTTGGAATTGGGCAGAAAAGGTCGGCTTGATTCAGGCGATTAGTTCGCATCCAAAGCATGCAGAAGTGTTGTTTTGTGCAACGGTGGTTGAAGTGGTGACGGGGGTGGTTACTGCAAAAAATGTTTGGAGGGCTGAAAAAGAATATCGCGATGCTTGGAATAAACCCAGTTGACGAAAGGCTGATGAGAGGGTAAAAATGGTTGATGCCTCGGAGAAAAGAGACAAAGTATATTTTTGTGTGCGGTGGGGTGGTTTCCGGCCTGGGTAAGGGCATCGTCTGTTCCTCAATCGGCCTGCTTCTGAAGGCGGCGGGGTATAGCGTAAACCACGTCAAGATTGATCCGTACCTGAATGTGGACGCGGGGACGATGCGGCCGGCGGAGCATGGGGAGGTGTTTGTAACCGATGACGGAGGGGAAATTGACCAGGACCTGGGGAATTACGAGCGGTTTGCCAACGAGAGTTTTTCCAAAGATAACAATATCACTTCCGGGAAGGTGTACCAGACGATTATTGCCAATGAAAGGGCGTTTGTGTATGAGGGGCGGGACGTGGAGATGATTCCGGACGTACCCAATGAGATTAAAAGACGGTTTTATGCCCTGGAAGATAAGTGTGACTTTATGGTGGTGGAAATCGGGGGGACAACGGGGGATATTGAGAACCTGCCGTTTTTGTTTGCGGCACGCGAGGTAGGCCGGGAGCGGGAAGCGATGTACGTGATGGTGTCGTATGTGCCGTTTTTGAAAAATGTAGGCGAGCTGAAGACCAAGCCGACTCAGCATGCGGTGATGCAGCTGCGGTCAACGGGAATTGTGCCAGATATATTAATAACCCGGGGGGAATATCCCATGGACAGACCCCGATTGGAGACACTGGGAAAGAGGTGTTTTCTGGAACCGGACGCTTTGTTTGATGATCCGGACGCCGAATCTATATATGAAGTGCCGCTGATTTTGGAAAAGCAGGAAATGACGGCTAAAATACAATCAAAATTCGGGCTGTCGGTCAAAAAGCCGGATTTGAAAAAGTGGGAGGATTTTGTGAGCCGGGTGACTAAACCGGAAAAAGAAATAAATATTGCTTTGGTCGGAAAGTATGTGAAGAACGGAGGCAGTTTACATCGGGACGTGTATGTGTCGGTGCTGGAAGCAGTAAGACATGCCGGGGCGGCGAACAAAGTTAAAGTTAACGTGGTGCCATTCGATGCGACGGAATTTGATCCGAAGGAACTGCAAAAACTACACCCGGCCGGAATTGTAGTACCGCAGGGATGGGGCAGCCGGGGAGTCGAAGGAAAAATTGCCGCGGTAAAGTGGGCGAGGGAAAACAAAGTTCCATATCTGGGATTGTGTTTTGGGATGCAAATGGCTGTCATTGAGTATGCCAGGGATGTGTGCGGCCTGGCCGGTGCCAATTCGGAAGAAGCTGATTCCAAGACTGCCTATCCGGTAATTCACGTGATGCCGGACCAGAAAAAATATCTGGAAGCGCACCAGTATGGGGGGACCATTCGGCTGGGCGCGTGGCCATGCCGGATAAAGCCGGGGAGTATTTTGGAGGAGGCTTACAAAAAATACGGGAAGACGCCGAATGGATTGGTCGAGAAAGAAAAAGAGGGAGAATGGCGAAAGTGGGTATGGGAGAGGCATCGCCATAGATATGAATTTAATAACGAGTATCGGAAGTTTTTGGAGGGAAGGGGGCTAGTGGTGTCGGGGGTCAGTCCGGACGGAAAGCTGGTGGAAGCCATAGAACTGCCCAGATCGGTGCATCCGTTTTTTGTGGGGACGCAGTTTCATCCGGAATATAAATCCCGGCCGTTGTCCCCGCATCCGGTGTTTGTAAGTTTTGTGGAAGCGGCGGTAGGGAATGGTAGATAAAAGTTTTTTTGAGCGGGTTTACGATGTGGTGAAAAGGATACCCAGGGGTCGGGTGATGACGTACGGGCAGGTGGCGGCGGCAATAGGGACCAGAGATGCGCGGAGAGTGGGACAGGCGCTGCATGCAAATAAAGACCCCGGGGTGCCTTGCCACCGGGTGGTGTTTGCCGACGGGAGCCTGGCGCCGGGATATGCCTTCGGTGGGCCGGTCCAGCAGAGAAAGAGGCTTGCCGCCGAGGGAGTGGAGTTGGTTGATAAAAAAGTTGATTTTGGCTATAATACCAACATCTCTAAAGAAAGGCGGAAATGAATTTTGGCTACCAAAACAGCATCTAACAAACAACCAGCCACTATGGAGGAGCTCCTGGCGGCGACGGGATATCAGCTGAAGGGGTTTAAAAGAGGTGAGACGGTAAAGGGAAAGGTAATAGAAGTGACCAGTAAGACGGTATTTATTGATATCGGGGGCAAGGCGGAGGCGGTAGTTTCGGAGCAGGAATATGAATTGAATAGGGATTATTTCCGGGCGATGAAGCCGGGAGACGAAGTAACGGGGGTAGTGCTTATAGCCGAAAACGATGCGGGGCAGGTAATTTTGTCACTGCGGCGGGCGGCGGCGGACAGCCGATGGAAGATTTTTGAGGAAGCGCTGGCCGAAGAAAAAACACTGACCGCCCGGGGTAAGGAAGTAACCAAAGGCGGGCTGTTAGTAGAAATTGAGGGGATAACCGGATTTGTACCCGCGTCACAATTGGGGCGGGAACTGGACGGAAACGCGGCGGCAGCGGTGGGGAAGAGCCTGCAGGTAAAGGTAATCGAGTTGGAACGGGGGCAAAACCGGCTGGTGCTGTCAGAAAAAGCCGTTTCCGATGCCGTAGAGATGGAAGAGAGGCGGAAGGCCCTGTCGGCGGTGCAAATGGGCGGAGAATATGAAGGCACGGTTGTCGGGATGGTACCTTTTGGAGCCTTTGTGGAGATAAAAGTGGGCAAGGGTAAGAACGTGCAGAGCCTGGAGGGCCTCGTACATATCAGCGAGGTGTCATGGGAAAAAGTGGAGGAAGTAAATAAAGTCTTAAAGGATGGGGAAAAGGTGCAGGTGCAGGTCATAGGGATTGATGAGGAGACGGGAAAGCTCGCTCTGTCCATGAAGCGGCTGTCGGCCGATCCGTGGCTGGTGGTGGGTGAGAAATATAAAGTGGACAGCAAACACAGCGGTGTGGTGACTAAGATTGCGCCTTACGGAGTGCTGGTGAGGTTGGAAAAAGGAATCGAGGGGCTGATCCATGCGTCGAAGATGCCTGCAGACAAGGCCTTTTCCGAGGGAGAAAAAGTGGAAGTGTTTGTGGAATCCGTGGATTTAGATAAAAGACGGTTGTCACTGGGGATGGTATTGACGTCCAAGCCGGTGGGGTATAAGTAGTTTGGTAATGTGATATAAATGGGGCATGGCGAAAACCCATTCGCAATTTGTGTGCCAGCAATGCGGTTATACACAGGCGGGGTGGGCGGGCAGATGCCCGAACTGCGGGGAGTGGAATAGCCTGGTAGAAACTACTATCGAGGGCAAAGTTCAAGATTCAAAATCCAAGAATCAATCGGGGAAAATTTATAAATTGTCGGAGGTGAAGGTCAGCGAAAGCCAGAGGGTGAAGACGGGGGAGGAAGAATTGGACAATGTGCTGGGAGGAGGGCTGGTACCGGGAATGACTGTGTTGGTGGCTGGGGAACCGGGAATCGGAAAAAGCACGCTTTTGACCCAAGTGGCTTTAAATATGGAAAAGACGAAGGTGTTGTACGTATGCGGGGAAGAGTCAGCCAGCCAGGTGGCACTGCGGGTGAAGAGACTTATGGGAAAAGGGGAAATTTGGCTGTTTGAGTCGACTGACGCAGATGAGATTGCGGCCAAGATACAGGCGGAGAAGCCGGGGCTGGTGATAATAGATTCGATTCAGACGCTGACGACGACGGATTTGACCGGAGGGGCAGGAGCAGTAGGGCAGGTGCGGGAGTGTGCCCAGAGGTTGACCGATGTGGCCAAGAGAATGAATATACCATTATTTTTGGTGGGGCATGTAACCAAGGAGGGAAATATTGCCGGGCCGCGGGTACTGGAGCATGTGGTGGATACAGTACTATGGTTTGAGGGGGAGCGGAGTCTGTCTATCAGGCTGGTGCGGGCGGTCAAAAACCGGTTCGGGCCAACTGATGAAGTGGGAGTATTTGAAATGGGAGAAAAGGGGCTGACGGGAGTGGCCAACCCGTCGCAGTTTTTTTTGGCAGAGAGGGTAAAAAACGTGCCGGGGAGTGTCGTTTCGGTGGTGATGGAGGGCAAACGGCCGATGCTGGCGGAAATCCAGGCCCTGGCAGTGGCGTCCTTATCCCCGATACCCCGACGGGTGGCGACCGGAGTGGATTTCGCCAGACTGCAGATGCTAGTGGCGGTGCTGACGGCCAGGGCGGGTTTGCGCCTGGAAGGGGAAGATATTTTTGTGAACGTAACCGGGGGAATCCGTCTCGCTGATCGGGGAGTGGATTTGGCAATCTGCCTGGCGATCGCCTCGGCGTTTTTGAAAAAGAGTCTCCCCGGCGACGTGGCGGCAGTGGGGGAAATCGGGCTTTTGGGAGAGGTACGGACGGTGCAGGGGCTGGAGCGGCGGGTGCGGGAGGCCAAGAAATTGGGTTACCGGGTGGCATCAGCGGAGTCGGGTAAAAGCGTGGCGGCGGCGATAAAGAAGTTAATGGCATAGTTATCCACAATTCTGTTTGGACAGTGAGACACAAGGGTGGGTATTAACAAGTTATCCACAAATGGCTATATATAGGTGAAATACGTCACTAAATCAGACTATGGGATTTCATATTTTCTTGGTCAGCTCGACTATAGGTTGATAAAATTGACAGAAAATGATATAAATGGCCCAGGTATGAAAAAGCTGCTCGGTTTCCTGAAGAGGGATCAGAAAAGTAGGCGAAGAACAACCGTGAAGGGGGAAACATGGATGCGCGGCCAGCTGGTGCGGATGGGCAAAATGAACCAGGGATTTATCTCGATGACGGGGACCAGGGGATCTTAAGTCAAAAAAAAGAGCATCGCCATCGCTGGATTTGCAGCCACGAATAGCAATGCCCTTTGAGAGGAAACCGCCTGGACAGATGTGGCGATTTTCACTTGATTAAAGGTGATAACACTCGAAAGACACCCTTGTCAAGAAAAAAATTGGCCGCCAAATTGATCTAATTTGATTGATTTAGCCACACCGGTAAAGTGAAAACTTTGCCCTCAGTGTGGAAGGCCAGCCGGCCGGAATTTAAGGCAGTGATAAGTAGGGCAGGCTTATTACCGCTGCCGGAGGGCGGGTCTTCCACACTGAGAAGAAAAACTTATGAAAAAGGCGCTTGTGATAATCATCGGCGGATTGTGGTTTCTGTTGGGGACCGGGGGGACAGCGGAAGCAAGTTTGGGCTACGGGCAGGGGTATTACACCAACCTGTGCGGCAGCGGGACAAACGCCACGGCATACAGCTGTAATTTGGGATGCAACCCGACTCTGGGTTCGTGTCAGAGCAATAACAACGGGGTGGTGAAGTGGACGTGCTCGGGAAAGTGGACCCAATGTCTGAGCTCGGAAAGCGGCTGGGACAATTATGAAGACCTCTCCGGGGCGGCGTGCGGGACGACGGTGCAACTGTCGCTATTTGATAAAAAATGCCGGCGGGATGATGGGACCTGGGACTCATCCTGTAATTTGTTGGGTTACGTGGTGTGGTATTCGGGCGACTGCACGCCGGGGTATGTGAACGTGCCGGTGTCCACCCGGGCGGTGACACAGGTAACGGTGACGCCGACGCCCACGATAAAGACGGTGGTGACGCCGGAACCGACGGCGGTTTCTAAACTATCCGGTCTGGCGATTGCGGTAACGGTGACGCCGACGGTGAGTTACAACCAGAGTGTGTGCGGCAGGGCCTGCTCCGGTGACAACGATTGCCAGGGGGGGTATGTGTGTACATCGGGGGTGTGCCGGAACCCGGCCTGTGTGACGGACAGCACCTGCTTTTGCGGCCAGGTAGCCGCGGCTGCGGTAGCTAAAACTACTCCAGATACGGCGATTTCTTCCTGGTGGGGAGCGGTGGCACTGATTGGGGCGGGTCTGGCGGGGTGGAGAATGCGCCTTTTGGCCAAAAAGGTGTGGTAAAAGAGACTTGATTTTGGGGCTAAAATATCCTATAATAGTGGAATGAAGAAGGTAATAGGAGCGGGTTTAGCCTTGGTTTTGCTAGTGGTGACGGCTGGGCCGGTGAAAGCTGACGGGCCGGTGTTGGTATTGGAGGCGCAGGGAAGAAGCCTGGAAAGCGGGGGAGCCTGGGGAACGAACAATGAGGCCAAGCCCGGGGATACGTTTTTACTGTTTTTTGAGGTAAAAAATACGACTGACGGAACGGTGGCCAATAATGTGAGGATCAAGGTGGATTTGCCCGGCGGGGAGGCCAACCCCCTGGTGCTGACGGTACACGCCGTGGCGGACAATGCGGCAGAGGTGGTACAGCCGATTACGATCAATCTGAACGGGCCGGCCAGTTCTATCAGCTATGAAGCCGGAAACAACGCCGAGTTTGTGACCAACGGAGTGCAAACGCCGATAACACCCGACCAGTCGGGGGCAAATATGACGACTCAGTATGTGGGTATAGGGAATATCAACGGGGGCGATTTTTCCTACGCCAAGGTGTTGGGGACGACCCTAATTGCGCCGCAGACCACTCCGGCACCGACGGCGACGGTGACGCCGACGCCAGCGAATACGATAATGGGAGGCGGGACCGTGACCACGACTACGGCAACAGGATCAGCCGTAGCGGCAACCACGCCCAAGACGGGAGCGGACGGAACGCTGTGGCAGACACTGGCCTTCGCGGCCGTGGGTGCGGGAGGATATAGTATAAGAAAATGGGCACACAAAAGATTAGCTTAAAATCGGGTGTAGTCTACGGGGAGCCGGGAAGAGGAGAAGTACAGATAGGCAAAAGACTGAAGTGGCTGCCGATTTTGGCCAGAATCCTCAGCTTGGGGGGGCTGGTAATGATGGCAGTAGCGGTAGTGGGAATTGTGGGCATCTATATACCTCTGGGCATGGCAGAGGTGCGATATGCTTGGATGCAATCCGACCTGGGGCGGCTGGTACACCAGACTCAGAGGAGTTTTGCCGCCAACAGCCAGAATAAGGCAGTAGCTTTGGCGGTGCAGCCGACCTGGGATGTGCCGGATGTAAATTATTCAATCAATATTCCCAAAATCGGCGCCGTGTCGAAGGTGATTCCGAATGTGGATGCGGGCAACCCGACACTATATTTGGCGGCATTGTCCAAGGGGGTAGCCGAGGCAGCGGGACTCTCGCATCCGGGTGAGATGGGGACGACATTTTTGTTTGCACATTCGGTGGGCAGTCGGGTAGATTATGCGAGGTTTAACGCCGTGTTTTACCTGCTTGACAAGGTAGAAAACGGAGATGAAATCGATATTATGTACCAGCAAAAATTGTATAAATACGAGGTGGTAAATAAAGAGATACTGGCGGCTGCCGATACCAGGTATCTGGTGCCGCAAAACCAAACGGAAAAGTTGGTGCTGCAGACCTGTTACCCGCCGGGGACGAGCTGGAAACGGCTGGTGGTGACGGCCAAGAGGGTCTATTGACAGAGTGGGGGGGAATGCTATACTAGGCCAAGTTTTGATCCTTGCGGTTGCCTCTTTGGACAATGCTTCACTAAAGACAGATGTTTATGAATGATACGGTTCCCGGTGGCGTGGATAACGCCCCCGAAATAAATCAACAGGAAAACGATGCCGGGGTGGTTATGGCCCGTCCCGGAGTGCGGTCAATGATGCGGCCTGGAGTGGTCCGGGTGATCGGCCGGGTGCCGCCGCGGCAGGGAAATAGCGGACAAATGGGTCAGATTAGGCCGGTCCGGGCTCCCTTTGTGCCTCGACAACAGCGCGATTACGGGGCGGCCCAACAGCCGGCGGAAAACTTTGACGGGACGGTGGACGAACGGGTAATTCCGGATGCCGGGTGGCCGACGGAATTTGTAGAAGGGTTTTTGGATATTACTCCGGACGGGCACGGCTATCTGCGGCCCAAGATGATTCCCTCGTCAAAGGATGTATATATTTCCTCCTCCCAGGTAAGAAGGTTTAATCTGCGGCCCGGAGATTTGGTGGGCGGGCAAGCCCGGGAACCTAAAGAAAATGAGCGGTTCTGGGGCTTACTTAAAGTGGAAAAAGTGAACGGGATGACGCCGGAAGAGGCGGGAAACCGGCCGGAATTTGACAAGATGACGGCGGTGTTCCCGGACGAACAGATCAGGCTGGAAACCAAACCGGAAATTTTGTCGACGCGGATTATTGATTTGATTGCACCCATCGGCAAGGGACAGCGGGGACTGATCGTGGCTCAGCCCAAGGCGGGGAAGACGTGGCTACTTAAGGAGATCGCCGAATCGTTGTCGCAAAACTATCCGGAAATGCATTTGATGGCGGTACTTATCGGCGAGCGGCCGGAAGAAGTTACGGAAGTGTCGCGATCACTTAAGGGAGAAGTGGCGGCGTCTCATTTTGACGAGCCGCCCTTGGAGCAGGTGCGGATTGCCGAGCTGGCTTTAGAGAGGGCCAAAAGACTGGTCGAGATGGGTAAAGATGTGTTTATTCTTCTGGATTCGATAACCAGGCTCGCCAGGGCATATAACATGATCACTTCCGATTCGGGCAAGACGCTGTCCGGTGGGTTTTCCGCGGCGGCAATTTATCCGGCGAAGAAGGCTTTCGGAGCGGCGCGGAAGTTTGAAGAAGGCGGGTCGCTGACGATTTTGGGGACGTGCCTCGTGGAGACGGGATCAAGGCAGGACGATTTGGTGTACGAAGAATTTAAAGGCACCGGTAACATGGAACTGCACTTGGACCGACGCTTGGCGGACCGGCGGGTATTCCCGGCGTTTGAACTGATAAAATCGGGCACCCGAGGGGAGGAAAAACTGCTGGGCGACAGATATGAAAAGGTGATTCAACTGCGGCGGATGCTGGACATGCTTAACGACGATGAACGGACGGAACTTTTAATCCAGAAAATGAAAAAGACCAAGACTAACGACGAGTTTTTGAAAAACCTGACCAAGGCGGAATAATAAACGGGATCGGGATTATAATGATTCCATGGGTGAAACAGAAGAGAGCAGTATCGGACCAAGGCAGCAGGAAACGCGAGAACCGGAATTGAATGCGATAGAGAATTTGGGTGGGGCTTTTTATCGTTTGGGCAAGGTAACCGCAGACAGTCATATCCCAGGAGGCGGCCAAGGTAAAAATCAGGTAAAACGGCCACTGTTTGAAAGAAATGTCAGAGCCGAGCTGGTACACCAATATCGGTCTTTACCACGGACAGAAAATCCGGTTCGGCCAGGAGAGGAAGAGCCCAAAAATAAATTCAGGACAAGAAAAGATGTGTTGAATGAGGCCAGAATTATGGATGAGATTGCCCTGAGGTATCTGGATCAGGGGACCGTGCGAATTGAATTGCCCAACTTGGGAATTCAGGAGGCTAAATATTCCTTTGTTAGAACTCCCCCGGGGGTGGAAAAGACCGGGCCGACGATATTTTTGGTGATGGGATTTGTAAATGATTTGGGGTCGATGGGAAATTTTATTGCCCAGGCGGTGCTTGAGGGCAGAGATGTATGTGTAGTAGGTTTTCCGGATTCTTCCCAGGGGAAAATTACCCCGGAATTTGTCAAAGCGGTGAAAGAAACAGACTCTTATAAACCGTATTCAGATTTTTACAAGCGGGCAATAGATTTATTTAAGGACCAATTGGGCGAATTCGAGTTGTGGGGCTATTCCACCGGATGTCCGATTGGGGCGGAAATATTAACTGATCCGAAGTACCAACAGATGATTAAAAGTGCGGTGTTTATGAACTCTGCAGGATCGACCCCGGTAGGCGAACTGCAGTTTTCGCTGGGGGTGGGGATAGAGTTTGTCAGGCATCTTTTTAAACCCGGAATTTTGCCCCGGTATAGTTACGTGAACAGGAGGAAACCGGGCGAGGATAACATAGAGGGGCAAGAACAGATAAAACTCAAGGAAGAATCGGCCGATATTCTGATGAAAAAAATTCGCAGGAGGGCTGACGCTTGGGATAGGATGAGGGTGGCCGAGGGGGGAAAAATTATGGTGGTTTCAGGCCGAGCGGACAATATAACCTACAGCCGAAGGGCCCATGAAGTACTTAAAACTCGGAATGATCAGGTTCATACGCTTCTATTACCCGGGGGCCATATGGATTTGATAACAGAATCACAGGTGTTACTACCGAAAATATTAGAGTTTCAGAAAAAAATAAATGAGTGATATAACAATCAGGAAGGCGCAACATATTACACTGGCGCTTCAGGCGGGAAGTCAGACCAATAAAGAACCGTTTGTGGATGTGGGGCTGCCGTATTTGACTTTGCCGGAGCTCGATTTGCGGGAAGTGGAGACCGGGACGGAACTTTTGGGGAAAAAACTGCGGCAGCCGCTGATTATTGCATCCATGACCGGGGGGGTCGATTTTGCCGAAAAGATAAACGTCAATCTGGCCGCGGCAGCGCAGGAATGCGGGGTAGCAATGGGAGTGGGGAGTCAGCGGGTAGCGCTGGAGAGGCCCGAGGTCATAAAAACATTCTCCCGGGTGCGAAAGTTTGCTCCCACGGCGGTCGTGTTTGCCAACATGGGGGCGGTGCAGCTGAATTATGGGCGGACAGAGGAGGATTATCAGAGGATTGTGGATATGGTAGAAGCAGATGGCCTATTTATCCATGTAAACCCGATGCAGGAGGCGATGGCGCCGGACGGGGACACTAATTTCAAATTTCTGATTTCTAAAATCGAAAAGTTAATTAAAGTAATAAAGGTGCCGGTATTTATAAAAGAAGTGGGAAACGGAATTGATGCCGAAACTGCGAAAAAATTAATAGATGTCGGGGCGGCAGGAATTGATGTGGCGGGAGTAGGGGGGACCAGCTGGACGTGGATTGAGGGGAAAAGGGCGGGAAATGAGAGCCTGGCCAAGTGGTTTGCGGATTTCGGAGTTACGACTGAGGAGGCAATCAGGGGAAGCGTCAGGGTAAGAAAGGAAGCGAAGAAAAAATTTAAAATAATTGCCAGCGGAGGAATAAGAAACCCGATACAGGGATTAAAGGCCCATCTGCTGGGGGCGGATTATTATTCGGCGGCCAGGCCGTTTCTGGAGGCGGCACTTTTGGGAAGTGAGGAAGCGGTCAAGCTGATTGACGATTGGGAGAAAGGCCTTAGAATAGCTATGTTCGGTATAGGGAGGAAAACATGGGAAAAGTAGTGTTCGCGGCCATGTCCAAACGGAATTTTTTCCTGCGGGAGTATGTGATCAAGTTTATTTTGGAGAAGGGGCACGCGCCGATGTGCGCGTTTATGATGTATTCGTATTTTTTACTGGACACTGTGGCGAGGAAAAAATTGATCGCGGCCAATAACGACCTGATTAGGCGAAGCGATGAGCTATGGGTGTTCGGGGAAATTTCCGATGGGGTGGACAAGGAAATGACCCTGGCCAAAAGCTTAGGACAGAAGGTAATATTTTTCAGAGTGGACCATCCGAGTTTAAAATTTGTGGAGACGACGGAGAAGAAGGCGAGGGGTCATGAAGGTTAGGGCGGTGTCACCAGCGAACATTGCTTTTATCAAGTTTTGGGGAAAAGCAGATCCGAAGCTGAATATCCCATTTAATGATTCCTTTTCCATGAATCTGAGCGGCTGCCTGACGACGACGGGAGTCGAATTTGACGGCGGGCTGAAGGAGGACGAAGTGGTGATCAACGGTGAGTCGGCGGCGGGGGAGAGAAAACAACGGGTGGTAGAGTTTTTGGACCTAGTCAGAAAGAAGGCGGGGATAACTACCCGGGCCATGGTGGAATCGGAGAATAATTTTCCGGAGGCGGCGGGGATAGCGTCTTCGGCTTCTGCTTTTTCGGCTCTGGCCATGGCCGGGAGCCGGGCGGCCGGATTGCAGCTGCCGACGGGTGAACTAACCAGGTTGGCCCGGAGGGGGTCGGGGTCGGCGTGCAGGTCGGTGGTAGACGGATTCGGGTATTGGAGGAAAGGAAACAGCGATGAGACCTCATTTGCCGTGCAAATGGCGGACGAAAAATATTGGGACCTTGTAGATATTGTGACGGTGGTGGCGGAAGAGCGGAAGAAGGCCTCGTCTACGGAGGGGCATGCGGCGGCGGAAAGCAGCCCGTACTTTAAAACCAGACTGGCCAATCTGCCGCACCGAATCACAGAGATGAAAAAGGCGTTTAAAGAAAAAGAATTTGGAAGATTCGGGGAGTTGGTGGAGGAGGAGGCGGTAGATTTGCATATGATGGCCATGACGTCGCGGCCGCCGATTTGGTACTGGAATGCGGGGACAGTTCAGGTAATAAATAATTTGCGGGAATGGCGGTCGGACGGGCTTTTGGGTTTTGCGACGATGGATGCGGGGGCGAGTGTGCATGTGATCTGCGAGAAGAAAGACGTCGAAAAGTTAAATAGAAAGTTACAGGAATTGCCGTCGGTGAAATTTACGATTATAAATGTGGCCGGGAAGGGAACGCACGAGGTATGAAGGTGACGTTGGTGAAGCTGGGGGGCGGATTGATTGCGCCCAAGGACTGGGAGCCGGAGACGCCTGACGTGAAGACGATTAAGAGGTTGGTGGCGGAAATTGAAGCGGCGGGGCAGCGGGTGATTGTGGCGGTGGGCAGTGGAAATTTTGGGCACGCGGCGGTGGCCAAATACGGAATTGCGGAGGAATCGGGTGTGGAGAAAGTGCGGGTGATTGCCAAGGAGATCGGAGCGATAGTGGCCTCTGAAATAAAAAATTCACAATTGGTAGTAACCCATGAATTGCCTTGGAATATGGCAAAGATTTTGGATGGGGGGAAAACACCGGTTATTTATGGGGATGTAATGAGGGTGAAAGAAATTTGGTCGGGGGAAAGGTGCCTTTTGGAAATGATTCCGGAACTGGAGGAGGCGGGGTGGAAGGTGGAGCGGATTGTTCAGGTAGGCAGAGAAGAAGGGGTGTGGGACAGGGATAAAAAAATTTTGCCCAAAATTGATACTGGGAACTGGGCAGAGATTAGATCTGGTGTGGGTGGATCAGGGGGAATCGATGTAACCGGGGGGATGCGGCACAAGGTGGAGGAGAGTCTGGAAATCGCCAAAAAATACGGGATTGAGACGTGGATAATCAGCGGCCAGGCGCCGGGAAGAGTGACGGAGGCAGTGCGGGGTAAGGAGACACCGGGGACGAAAATTACTTATTGAGCCTGACACCTGGGCCACCCAATTTTACTGGGAGAACGGTGAGTTTATGGTCCAGGGCAAAACGGTGCAGGACTGCGGGGCGGGGATGGTAAGCCAGTATCAGACCGGAGGCAGATTTGAAACCGCCGGCGCCGGAGATTTTGGCGGCGCCGCCCAGACGCTCGATCTGACGGATGAGAGTTTGGGTGGAAGGGGAAACGATGGACAACATCTCGAGTAATTTTTCATTGTCCCTTATAACCTCGGAAAACGGGGCAGAGGATTCGCCCAGCATAATTTTAAGCCATTCACGGGTAACGGCTTCCAGACGGGAGAAAACGGCAGAGGTTTTTTGGGGCCGGCGATGAGATAAAGCCAGGACCCGAGAAACCATATCGGCGGTGGACTCAGCCGGCCGGCCGGAATTAATTAAAAGCAGGGGGGGCAAGGTCCCGGTGACGGGGGAAAAGGTTTTGAAGGAGTCGGATTCTTTCCGGTACCACAGGAAACCGCCGAAGCAGGAGATGGTGTTGTCGGCCCCGCTGGGGCGGCCGTGGAAAATTTTTTCGGCCGCGAAGGCCAGAGAATTGATCCGGTCCAAGTCCCAGGTGCGGCGGTATTTATAAAACAGGGCGGCGGAGGCGGCGGTAGCCAGCGCGGCAGACGAGCCCATGCCGGCACCAACGGGCAGGCGCGAGGTGACGGCCAGGGAAATGCGGGCCGGGGGAACGCCGAGACTTTGGAGACAGGAATCGATGAGCAATTGGATGCGGGGAGGGGTGGGGGAAGGAGCGGAGGTTAATTTAACGGTCAGACGGCGGTTGACGGAAGCGAGGAGGGCGGGGTAACCATAGACGACGGCGTGTTCTCCGGAGAGGATGATTTTGCCGGGAGCCGAGGCAGTGATCATGGTTTAGGACTGGCGGGGAGGGGACGGGTGTATGTGTTTGGTGAGCCAGCTGAAGGCGGCTTCCGGGGCGATTACGGAACCAACGGCAACCTGGGTCCAAAAGTCCTGACCGGAAGAAGTGCGGGGATCAATTTCCACTTTGACGGTGCGGGGCGATTCTTTGGTACCAATATTGACGGTAATTTTCTTGGACATAGGGATTTAAAAACCACCTAGCAGGTGGTCAGTGTCTTCCGAGGGCTGATGGTCAACCCCGGGCGTGACCTAGAGATGTTTAGGCCAGTAGCTTGAATGGTACTACGGGGCTTGCTACAAGTCAAGATTCAGTGGTAATAATGGCGGTTATGGATAGAAATAAACTGGAAGAAAAACTGCAGAATCTGCGGGCGAAGCTGGTCTGGCTGGAGACCGAGGAGGCGGAAAAAATCCGGCTCAAACGGATAGCGGCGGATATGGGAGATGATTACCGGGAAAACGAAGGGGCCAAACTGGTGATGGAGGAGCACAACCTGCTGCACCTGAGGGTATTTAATCTGAAGAAGGAGATACTGGAGACGAAGAAAAGATTAATTGCGGCCAAGAAGTAGGGCGGAGACCAGATTTTCCAGGTGCCAGGAGTGAGAGCCTTTGACCAAAATAACCAGGTTGCAGGTGCCGGAAGACGAGGTCTGGGAAGAAATCAGATCGCGGACGGCGGCGGTGAGGCTATCCAGGGTCTCGAAATATTGACCAAAGCCCGCGGATTTGAGGGTGAAGAGGGTGGCGGGGCCGAGACACAATAAATTCCTAATGTCTAATTTTTTAATTTCCAATCCGACCTGCTGATGGGCAGACTGCTCGTACTGGCCGAGCTCATCCATTTGAGCGAAGACGATAACGGGGGAACGCCTGGTTAGGCGGGTGACCTGTACCAAGACCTCCAGTGAGGCTTGGGTGGCGGCAGGATTGGCGTTATGGGTGTCATCCAGGAGCAAGGCTCCGGAAGGGAGGGTGACAGGGATCAGGCGATGGGGGCTGGGGATATAGGTTTTGAGGCCATGGGCGATGATTTGGGGGTGGACGTCGACCAAAGTGGCCACGGTAGCGGCGGCGGCGGCAGGGAGGGCAAAGTGGGTCCCCAGGGCCGGCAATTCGGCTGACAGGGATTGGCCATTGGTAACGAGCTGAATTTGGGTGGTAAGTTGAGAGGTAATGACAGAGCTGACGATGCGGGTGAAGCAGTTGGCAGACCGACCGAAGGTGTAACTGGGAAAACCCAGCTTGGAGTTGGGATCGTCGGCGGGGGAGACGGCCAGGGGACTGGCGCTAAGGAGGCTGATTTTTTCGGCGGCCAGACGTTCCAAAGTGCCGAAAAATGCGGTATGGGTATAGCTGATGCCGGTTAAAATACCAATGTCCGGGGTGACCAGCCAGGTGTAAAAATGCATATCACCGGGATATTCCACGCCCATTTCCAGGATGAGAAAGCGGGTGGAGGGGAGACATTTGAGGATGGCCTGGGGGATGGAATAAGTGGGGTTGCCGTTGTCGGAGGTGATAACGGCGGGACTAATCTTGATGAGGATGGAATACAGCATATCTTTGGTGGTGGTTTTGCCGGTACTGCCGGTGATGGCAATGACCCGCAGGCCAAAGTTTTTTTGCAAAAAGAGAATATAAAACTTGGCCAGCCAGCGGCGGACGGGATGGATGAACCACTGGACAAAAGGATTGACCGGACGGTCGGGAAATAACTCCTGGTGAGGGAGGGGGCCGGTCCAAAGGCGCAGCAGATTTGGGAACATACGTGTATTTTAGTATAATTTATGTCGTGGCGAAGATTAAAAGAATCGTATTGATACACGGGTGGGGAGCCCGGGCGGGGAGACTGTACAGATTGGAGGTGGCCTTGGAAAAGAGAGGGTGGGATGTGCAAAACCTGGATTTGCCGGGATTCGGGCTGCCGGAGCCCACGCGGGCGTGGGGACTGACGGAGTACGCGACTTACGTGCAGGAAAAACTGCCGGAGGTATGGAAAGATAAGGGCTATGTGTTTTTCGGGCATTCGTTCGGAGGTCGGGTGGGAGTAGTGGCGGGGGCCAAGAAAGCCCCGGGTTTGGGAAGGTTGGTGTTGTGCGCGCCGGGAGGGTTTAACCGGGAGAATGAGCTGAAGCTGACGGCCTTCCGGGTGGCGGCCAAGTGGGGGCGGGGAATATTCGGGGAAAATGCGTTTTTGCGCCGGGTGTTGTATAAGCTGGCGCGGACGAATGACTATAACCGGGCGACGCCCCGGATGCGGGAAGTGATGAAGAAGGTACTGGAGCAGGATTTGTGGCCGCTGCTACCAAAAGTCAAACTGCCGGCTCTGGTATTGTGGGGGGAGGCGGACCGGGTGGTGCCGGTGGCTGACGGCGAAGGAGTGGTGCGACAACTGCCGGAGGCGGAACTGGTGGTGTGTCCGGGAGCCGGGCACCTGCTGCCGTATCGCCAACCGGAGTGGGTGGCGGAAAGGATCGACCAATGGTTTCTGTCCTGACGGCGGTGGCGGGGATGGTATCGGCAGTAATCGCATTGCAGCAAATATATTGGTGGCAGGTAAAAGAATACAGGTGGGACCGGTGGTGGAGTTTTGTCCAGTACAACGGGGGAGGGAGAGAATTTTGGCCGCGGGCCCTGCGCCGGCCGGTGGTAACCTGGAGGACGGTGGTGATGGGGGTGGTCTGGGTGTGTGTGGGGATAACCATCAATACCTGGTGGGGGTGGCTGGCGGCGGCAATCGCGGGGCCGATGATGGGGGTGGCCGTCACCTCGCCCTTCAGTTTTATGGGCAAAGAAATGCTGGCGCGACGGGCCAGGAAAATTATGGCGGGATCAGGGATAAAAGTCATCGGGATAACCGGAAGTTACGGCAAGACGAGTTCAAAGGAGATGTTGGCGTTTTTGGTGGAGGAAAAATTCCGGACGGTGAAGACGCTGCGGAATGAAAACACGGAAGCGGGGATTGCCAGAAGAATAATCAGGGCGGTAAAACCGGACTCGGAAATTTTGATTTTGGAAATCGGGGCGTACCGGCGGGGGGAAATCGCCCGGGTAATGAAAATTGCGCCGCTGGATATAGCCTGGGTGACGGCCATCGGCAACCAGCACATGGATTTGTTTAAAAGCCAGGAAAATCTGGAAAAAGCAAAATTTGAACTGGTGGAGGGACTCAAGCCCGAAGGGGTGGCGGTATTTAACCGGATGGCGGGGGAAGAGAATTTAATCGCCTGGGCGCGGGAAAGGAATATAAAAAGCGTGGTATACGGGGCGGC
Source organism: Candidatus Amesbacteria bacterium (assembly GCA_027331445.1). Classification (GTDB taxonomy): domain Bacteria; phylum Patescibacteriota; class Microgenomatia; order CAZETR01; family Amesbacteraceae; genus DAHWUD01. Next base: position 4,896 of record DAHWUD010000002.1, on the reverse strand, counting down.
GGGGAGGGAGAGTAATGAAAAAGGGGCGGCGGAAATCGCCAAATGGTTGGGGATGGGGGACAAGGAAATTGAAGAGCGGCTGGCGGTGTTTAGAAAAGATAATCTCTGGCCGAAGACGGTGACCACGCCGGGGGGGGTGACGGTTATCGATGAGACTTATAATGCCAATGAGCAGGGATTTAAAGAAGTAGTGAGATACGTCGGTAAAAATTTCCCGGGGAGAAAATATCTGGTGATACCGGGGATTATTGAGCTGGGAGAGCAGACCGAAGCGGTACACCGCAGACTGGCTGCTGAAGTCAAAAGCTGGGACGGGGTGTGGTCGACAAACAAACAGGTGGCCGGGTATTTGGGGGGGGTCGGGGAAGAGAATACGGATAAGCTGTGTAGAATAATCAAGGCGACGGTCAAACCGGGGGATGTGGTAGTGGTGGTGAGCCGGGTCCCCAGCAAGTTAAAGACGGCAATCTGGCAATTATGAACCGCCCGGCATTTATATTTTTATCGCCGAACCTGGAAAAGGACGATGTGGCATTGGCGACAAAAATGATATGGCGGGGGGCGGTGGGAGGTGAAGCTGAAGCAGCGGAAGAGTGGCTGGAGAAGTATTTGGGGCGGGGAGTGACGGCCGTCGGTTTTAATGCCGGGAGGTCGGCGCTGTGGGCGATTCTGAAAGCCGCCGGAGTGGGGGCAGGCGACGAAGTGGTGGTGCAGGCGTTTACCTGTGTAGCAGTGACGAACAGTATCCGGTGGCTGGGGGGGCGGCCGGTGTTTGCGGATATAGAAAAAAACACGTTAAATATGAGTCCAGAGAGCCTGAGGGCAAGAATTACTCAAAAAACTAAAGTTGTAGTTGTACAGCATACTTTCGGGAGAATGGCGGATGTGGAAAAAATCGGGAGAATTTGCCGGGAGTATAAAATCGTCATGATTGAAGACTGCGCCCATGCGCTGGGGGCGGAATATCGGGGGCAAAAAGCGGGGACTTTCGGGGACGGGGCGATATTCAGTTTCGGGCGGGATAAAGTGCTGTCCAGTGTGTTCGGAGGGGTGGCGGTGGCCCGGGAGGCCGGGCTAGCGGGGAAACTAAAACAAGTAGGCGGGGAAGTAGCGAAGCCGGATGATGACTGGGTAAGGCAGCAATTGTGGCACCCGGTCGTCACCTGGGCGGTACTTGTGACATACCGGAGCGGGGTAGGGAAGCTGCTACATAAACTGGCCAGGGCGGCGGGGCTGGTCTCACCGGAAGTGTATCCGGAAGAAAAAAAGGGGGGGCAGCCGGAGGTGTTTCCCAGAAAATTTGATGATCGGTTGGCGGCTTTGGCCCTGCGGCAACTGGGGAAACTGGAGCGGTTTAATAAAAGAAGGGCGGAGCTGGCGAAAATCTACGGGGAGAAATGGGGAAAAGGGGCGGTATACATGGTGATTCCCCGGTGGGTAAATAACCGGGAAGAAGTGCTGGCTAAAGCTGAAGAGCAGGGATGGCGGTGGGGGGATTGGTATCGGCAGGTGGTGATGCCGGCGGCGGACAATAGCGTCACAGGGTATGTACCCGGATCATGTCCGGCGGCGGAGGAGGCGGCGGAGAAAATAATTAATTTGCCGACATGCCCGTACCTGGCTGACAGGCAGGTAAAGGAAATAGCGGAGAAATTTGAATTATGGTCGAAGTAAGAGATATTGATCAGGAAAAGTTGTGGGAAGAATTTGTGAGGGTCTGGCCCGGGGCCAACTTTTTGCAAAGCTTTGCCTGGGGGGAGTTTAATCAGGCACTGGGCCATCGGGTGGTAAGAAAAGGGTTTTATAAAAATAAAAAACTGGCGGGGGTAGTGTCGGCAATTGTAGAAAAAGGGAAACGGGCAAAGTATCTGACAGTGCCTGCGGGGCCTCTGATTTCCTGGAAGGACGAGGGAGTGGTGAAAATGTTTATGGAAACAATAAGGAAAATAGCGGCTGAAGAAAAATGCAGTTTTGTCAGGGTAAGACCGCAAATTGTTAACAGCGGGGAAAACCAGGCCATGTTTTCAAAATTGGGATTTAAGGTGGCGCCGATGCATTTGCATGAACAACTGACGGTGAAACTGGATTTGAGTAAGACCGAGGAGCAGCTGCTTATCGAAATGCGCAAGGCAACCAGATATGAAATCCGCCAGGGGTTAAAAACGGGAATTGAGGTTGAGGAAAGTACCGACGCCGGGGAAATGGACGGGTTTTATGACCTGCAAATGCAAACGGCCAGCCGGCAGGCGTTTGTGCCGTTCAGCAAGAATTTTTTGGTGAAACAGTTTGAAGCGTTTGCCAAACGGGGGATGGTAAAGCTATATACCGCCAGACTGAACGGGGAAATTCTGGCGCAGGGGATGGTAATTTTTTATGGTCAGGAAGGGGATTATCATTATGGGGCGGGGTCGGAATCGGGAAGAAAATACCCGGGGGCATACGTACTTTTGTGGAAGGCCATCAGGGAGGCAAAGGTCAGGGGGCTGAAATATTTTGATCTGTGGGGGATTGCTCCCTTGGATAAACCTAAACACCGGTTTGCCGGGGTGTCACTTTTTAAACGGGGATTCGGGGGAGAGGTAGTGGAGTATGTGCATGCGCTGGATCTGATAATTGATCCGATGAAGTACGCAGTGGACTGGGTAATTGAAGAAACGCGGCGAAGAGTGAGGGGACTGGCCTAAACGACAACGACTTCGTATTCCAGGTTGACGGCAAGCTGAGTTTGCACGTCGGTGCGCATTTTTTCTGCAAACTCATATATTTCCTGTCCTGACGTACCGGGGTCGGCGACAATGACCAGGGCGTGGTGGGGATAAGTGCCGACGTGACCGATCTTTTTGCCTTTCCAGCCCAACTGGTCCAGAAGCATGCCGGCGGGAATTTTGACAAAGTCGGCTTCCCGGCCGGGGGGAATATAAGAGAGCTTTTCCGCCGGGTAAATTTGCAGATCGGGGATACGGGTTTTGATGTTTTCTGCGACTTGCCTGGGGACCCTCGGGTTTTTGAAGAAACTACCGGCGGTGTTGATTTTGGTCCAGTCGGGAAGTTTGGAAGTGCGCAAACTGATGACGGCAGCGGCTACTTCCTGGACGGAATACTGGTCAGTGTCCGGTAAATCCGTCCTCGAACTACCGGTTCCGGCTGCGCCGGCCCGGTTTCGCAGCGGGCGGTTTACTTCGGATACTTCCCGCAGCCGTTTTAGTTCTGATAAAAGCGATGCGTGGCGGGCGGCGTGGTAGGAAAGTTCCGGACGGGCGGTGCGGAAAAGATGGTAGGTAACCGAGGTAACCAGATATTTGCCGGCAAATTCATTTTTGAAGATGCTTTCGCGGTAGGCGAAATGACAATCTGAGGCAGCGAAGGTTTCGGTTTGACCGGTGGTGAGATTGACGGCGGTCAGACTATCGATAATATCCTGCTGGTTTTGGCCGTAGGCGGCAATATTACCGACGGCGGCGGCGCCGACGGTGCCGGGAATCAAAGCCATATTTTCCATGCCCGACCAGTTGTTGCCAACGGCCCACATCACCGACTCATGCCAATTTTCGCCGGCGGCCAATTCCACCAGCAGTTCCTGACTGTTTTTGGCGACGGCGTTTCTGCCTTTGAGTTTGATGACACAAACGGGGCCGGGAAAATCTTTGGTAAAAAGGACGTTGGCGCCCAGGCCTAAAAGGTAAAAGGGTTTTTGGAAGAAGCCCCGGGAAAACAGGTCGGATATCTGGTTTGGGGAATTAATTTCGATAACCGATTCGGCTTGGGTGGGGGTACGAAGGGAGGTAAGCGCAGAGATATCGACCACTAGTAGATTATACTTCCTCGATTTGGGCGCCCAGGGATTTTAAATTGGCGACAAAATGGGGGTGGCCGCGGTGAAGGGAGTCGGCGTTTTCGATGACGCTGTCGCCGTCGGCGATCATGGTGGCCATGGTGAGGGCAATGACGGCCCGGATAATGTAGGGGGCTTCCAGGTCGGCGCCGGTGAGATGATTGCCGCCGCTGACCAGGACCCGATGGGGGTCGCAGACAATGAGATCGGCGCCGAGCTTGAGCAGTTCGGTAGTCCAATAAAGGCCGGCTTCATACATCCAGTTATGGAAAAGCACGTCGCCCGAAGGTGAAGCCAGAGCGAGGGGAATGAAAAGAGGCAGCATGTCTACCGGGAGGGCCGGCCAGGGTTGGGCGCGGACGACCAGGGGAGTTTTGGTGCGGGTGAGGGTAGGGTGCTGACCGGCGGCGACAATGGCAGTGTCTTTGTCATAGGTGATATGGATACCAAATTTGGCAAATTCGCGGTTGATCTGGATAAAATGTTGGGGTAAGGCATGGTTGACCCGAACTTCCCCGCCGGTGATGGCTCCCAGGGCCAGGAAAGTGCCGATTTCATAGTGGTCGGAAATAATGGAATAAGTGACCGGGGTCAGGGGCCGACCGCCGCGGATAGTAAGGATGCTGCCGCCGACTCCGGAAATATCCGCGCCGCAGGCGTTCAGGAATTGGCACAGGTCCTGGACATTGGGTTCGGTAGCGGCATTGACCAGAGTAGTAGTGCCGGGGAGGGTCACGGCGAGCAGGAGGGCGTTTTCCGTGGCGGTGGGGCTGGTTTCCATGAGCCAGACGGCGGTGGGACGGGCGGAGGAGGCATCCAGGGTGATGTGGTTGTTTTCGGTGTTTACTTTGACGCCCAAATCGAAGAAGGCCTGAAAATGGGCGTCCAGAGGGCGGGCGCCGAGGGTGCAGCCGGAGGGCTGTTCGGAACTTTCGGCTTTTTTAAAGCGGGCCAAGAGGGGTCCCCATAAAAGGGTGGTGCCGCGGATACCCTTGGTGGTGGAGACGTCCGCGGGGTCGATACTTTCAAAGCTGACAGCGGAGTTATCGATGGTCATGGCGGAA